>CAMDLH010000004.1 GCA_945901405.1 Bordetella parapertussis
GCCGCTGCGTGGCGGAGCGGACGTTCAGTGGCGCCTTGCGTGATACCATCCGACGCGAAGTCAGCCAGACAGCCGCTGCACGTGGATGAAACCGTGTGCATTCGTGCATACGTGCCACGCGCAGAGGAAAGTCCGGGCTCCACAGAGCAGGGTGGCGGGTAACACCCGTCCGTTATAAGTCGCGGGCGAAAGTTCACGACGAAGGCGAGGAATAGGGCCACAGAGACGAGTCCTGATACGCAAGTATCAGGGGTGAAACGCGGCAACCTCCACCCGGAGCAACACCAAATAGGCAGGCGCTGACGCTGCTCGCCGAGCTTGCGGGTAGGTGGCTAGAGCCGTGGAGCAATTCACGGCCCAGAGGAATGGCTGTCAGGGGTGCAAACCCCACACAGAACCCGGCTTATCGGCTGACTTCAATCCCAATTTGGTGCAGTGAGTAGCGTGCAACTTGCCCGCTTCGCTGGGCCTGGCATATCGCGGTACGTTGCGGTACTGCAACATTCCCTGAAAGTACCTGTATTCAGTACGTCACGGCACAATCCTAGTACCCCACATTCAGTACGTTTTATATCTATATGTTTTAATTGACTTATTGCTATACCCATTCTGAGGTGATTTTCGCATTAAGGATTGTACTTAAGTCCTTGTCCTGAAAACAAAAATTCCCTTTTCTTGCTTGACCCATCCTGCCGATTTCTCTATAGTGGGGAAAAGTGGTAAAAAGTGGGAAAAACCACCGTTTCCGGGCATGTTCGGCGGCGGCGGTCTGTGCCAACAGAAGAAGAAGGGAAATCCGTGTTTCGCGGCATTGCGCAACTCAATCTCGACAGCAAGGGCATGCTCGCCGTTCCGGCGCGCTACCGCGACGTGCTGCTCGAGCGTTGCGCCGGGCATTTGGTGATTACAGCCGACGCCGACCGTTGCCTGCTGGTTTACCCGCTGCCGGAGTGGGAGGTCATCCAGCAAAAACTCGAAGGCTTGTCGAATCTCGATCCGCGCGTGCGTGAGTTGCAGCGGCGTTTGATCGGCTTCGCGGTCGATACCGAAATGGATAACGCGGGGCGCGTGCTGGTGTCGCCGGCGCTGCGGCAATTCGCGCAACTTGAAAAAAATGTGGTGCTGGTTGGGCAAGGCCGCAAGTTTGAACTTTGGAACCAGGAAAGCTGGGAACAATTGATCGACAAGGCGGGCGCCTTGGCGGCGGGCGGGTTACCGCCGGAGCTGGAGGGCTTCTCCTTGTGAGCGCGGGCTCACACACGGCAGTCCTGTTGCAGGAGGCGGTGGACGAATTAAAGGTGCGTGCGGACGGATGCTACATCGACTGCACGTTTGGGCGCGGCGGACACAGTGAACTGATACTTGCGCGGCTGGGCGGGCGCGGGCGGCTTGTGGCCATTGACCGCGATCCACGGGCGGTGAAAGCAGGATTGGAGATTCAAAAACGTGACGAGCGCTTCACTATGGTGCACGGGAGCTTCGGCGAAATTGCAAGCCTTGCGGCTTGGGTGGAGGTCACGCACGCCGATGGCATCCTGCTCGATCTTGGAGTCTCGTCGCCGCAGCTTGATGAAGCCGCGCGCGGCTTTAGTTTTCGCTTTGATGCGCCGCTCGACATGCGCATGGATACCACGCAGGGCATGACCGCGGCGCAGTGGCTCGCGCACGCGGACGAATCCGAAATACGGGAGGTTATAAAAAATCATGGCGAAGAACGGTTTGCTAAACAGATATCAGCAGCGATTGTTGCAGCTCGAGCGAGCGGGCCAATTGATACCACGCGGCAACTTGCCGCGATCGTGGCAGCGGCCGCTCCCGCGCGCGAGCCACGCCAGGATCCGGCGACGCGCACATTTCAGGCTCTACGGATTCACATCAATCAGGAGCTTGAGGAATTGTCCCTAGCGCTGCCGCAATGCATGCGATTGCTCAATCCGGGCGCACGCCTGGTGGTAATCAGCTTTCACTCGCTGGAGGATCGTATCGTCAAGCGCTTCATGCGTGAAGCCTCGCGCGCCGACCATCTGCCGGCGCGCCTGCCGGTAAAGGCGCGCGATCTGCCCGTGGCGCCCCTGCGGCTTGTAGGCCGCGCGCGGCGCCCCACTGACGCGGAAGTCGCTGCCAACCCGCGCTCGCGCAGCGCTGTGATGCGCGTGGCGGAAAAAGTGCAACGGAGCGCCGCGTGATCACGCGTCTGAATCTCATCCTGATTGGCGTGCTCATCGCTTGCGCGCTGGCGGTGGTGACCTCGCAGCACAAGGCGCGCAAGCTCTACGTTGAATTGCAGACCGAGCAGGAGCGCGAGAAAAAATTTGAAGTCGAGTGGGGCCAGTTGCAGCTAGAGCAGAGCACGTGGGCGATGCATTCGCGCATCGAGACCATCGCCACCAGGCAATTGCGCATGCAGGCGCCGCTTGCGGCGCGCACTCAGGTGGTTCCCGCGGACGGCACGCCGTTCGTTGCGCCCGCCGCGCCCTTCGCCATGGAGAAAAAGAAGTGAACGCCGCCGCGCGCACACCCGCCCCGCGTCTGCCGGCATGGCGCGCGCGGTTTTTGTTCGCGGTCATTTTGCTGTGGTTCGCGGCGCTCGGCGCGCGCGCGTTCTACCTGCAAGGCATAAACACTGGATTCTTGCAGGCCAAGGGCGAATCACGTTATTCGCGCGTGATCGAATTGCCCGCCACGCGTGGCATGATCGTTGACCGGCACAATGCGCCGCTGGCGATTTCAACGCCGGTGGAGTCGGTTGCCGCCAGCCCCGCCGATCTTGAGGCGACGCCGGAGCAGATAAAAAAACTCTCGCGCCTGCTCAACGTGGGCGCCGCCGAACTCGAAACGAAACTCGCCGACCGCGAGCGGGAGTTCGTGTTTCTCAAGCGCCAATTGCCGCCCGAACAGGCGGCGAAAATCGTCGAACTCGGCATTCCCGGTTTGTTCCTGCAACGCGAGTACCGCCGCTACTACCCGGCGGGCGAGGTGATGGCGCATCTCATTGGTTTCACCGATGTGGATGACAAGGGGCAGGAGGCGCTGGAACTCGCGCTCGAGGATACGCTTGCGGGCAAGGCCGGCAGCCGCCGCGTGATCAAGGATCGCAAGGGCCGCATCGTTGAGGATATAGAGAGCATACGCACGCCGCAAAACGGCGCGCGGCTGACACTCTCCATCGACTCGAAGCTGCAACACCTCGCGTTTCGCGAGTTGAAGGAAGCCGTCGCCGAACATCGCGCGAAAGCGGGCGGCATCGTGATACTCGACATCGCCACCGGCGAGGTGCTGGCGATGGCAAACATGCCGGCCTACAACCCGAACAATCGCGGCAAGCTCGACGCCTCGCGCACGCGCAACCGCGCGGTCACCGATCTTTTCGAGCCAGGTTCGACGTTAAAACCATTCACCGCCGCGGCGGCCATCGAGGCGGGCATAGTGACGTCTGAATCGGTGATTCAAACCGCGCCCGGCAAGCTGACCATCGGTAAGGCGACCATCAGCGACGTGCATCCGTCGGGCGCGCTGACCGTGGCGCAGGTGATACAAAAATCCTCCAACGTGGGCGCGGCGAAAATGGCGCTGTCGCTGCCTTCCGAAAAATTGTGGCAGCTTTTTAATCGTGTTGGCTTTGGCACGGTGCCGCAATCGGGCTTTCCGGGCGAAGTCGCTGGACGCCTGCGCGCGCACGGCAGCTGGAAGCCTATCGAACAGGCCACCATGTCGTATGGCCATGGCATCTCGGTGTCGCTGTTGCAACTGGCGCGCGCCTACATGATTTTCGCCACCGACGGCGAGATGCGCCCGCCGACGCTGATCAAGCGCACCGTGCCGGCGGTATCGACGCGGGTGATCGCGCCGGAAACCGCGCGCGCCGTGCGCAAGATGCTGGAGATGGCGGTGCAGAGCGGCGGCACCGCGCCGCGCGCGCAAGTCGCGGGCTACCGCGTGGCGGGAAAGACCGGCACCGCGCACAAGCTCGAAGGCCGCGGCTACGCGGCGCGCAAGTACATCTCGTCTTTTGTCGGATTCGCTCCCGCATCCAATCCGCGCATCATTGTCGCGGTGATGATCGACGAGCCATCGGCGGGCCAGCACTACGGTGGCGCGGTGGCCGCGCCCGTGTTCAGCAAGGTCACCGGCGGCGCGCTGCGTTTGCTTGCCGTGCCGCCCGATGCGCCGATGGAAAGCGTGACGTTGCCGCCGCCGGCGGAGTTGGAGATCAAGGAAGAAGTTTGAAGGGCAGGACTGAGGATTCTGGATTGAGGATTGAGCATCAAGCGAGTGTTGCCGGAGGTATCGATTGGACCACCATCGATGCGCTGGGCATCCGTCGCCTGACGAATGACAGCCGCGCGGTGCGCGCGGGCGACACTTTCGTTGCGTATCCCGGCGAGACACGCGACGGGCGCGATTTTATTGCGCAAGCCGTGTGCAATGGCGCTGCTTCTGTATTGATAGAAGTTATTGATTTTAAAGGGAAATTTAACTCTCGGGCAAAATGCCTGGCGATTCCCAATCTGCGGCTGCGCATCGGCGAAATCGCCAGTCACGTTTACGGCCGGCCCAGTTCGCGGCTGTGGATGGTGGGCGTCACCGGTACCAACGGCAAGACCTCTTGCAGCCTGTGGATCGCGCGCGCGCTTGCCGATGCGGGGCGCAAATGCGCCGTGGCGGGCACACTCGGCAATGGATTTCCGGAAGCGCTCATTGCGGGCGCGAACACCACGCCGGATGCGGCATGGCTGCACGGACAGTTACGCGATTGGGCGCGAGCAGGCGCGCGCGCGGTAAGCATGGAAGTGTCCTCGCACGGACTCATGCAGGGGCGCGTGGCGGGCGTTGAATTTGATGTCGCGGTGTTCACCAATCTCACGCGCGATCATCTTGATTACCACGGCACCATGCGCAACTACCGCGACGCAAAGGCGAAACTCTTTCGCTGGGACTCGCTCAAATACGCGGTGCTCAATCTCGACGATGCGTTTGGCGCACAACTGGCGGCGCACGGATATCCGCCGCGCGTGGATGTGATCGGTTATGGATTCGGCGTGGCGCGCGGAACAAAAGTCGCGCGCGTGCAGGGCAGCAATCTCGCGGTGAGCGCACAGGGCGTGTCGTTTGACGTAAGCACGCCGTGGGGCCGCGCGCACGTGCAAAGCAGTCTGCTCGGGCGCTTTAACGCATCGAACCTTCTGGCCACGTTGTCGGCGATGCTAGCCAGCAATATTGAATTGCCGCATGCGGTTCGGTTGTTGCAGAACGTGCAACCCGCGCCAGGCCGCGCCGAGCGCTACGGCGGTGGCGCGCAGCCGCTGGTGGTGGTCGATTACGCGCACACGCCCGACGCGCTGGAAAAAATCCTGCTCACCATGCGTGAAACCATGGCGCCATCCACGCGCAAGAAACCAGTTCGCGCACGCCATCTGTATTGCGTGTTCGGCTGCGGCGGCGACCGGGATCGCGGCAAGCGCGCACTGATGGGGCGTATCGCCTCGCGCTGCGCTGATCGCGTGGTGGTCACCAGCGACAATCCGCGCAACGAAGATCCGCTTGAAATCATCGCCGACATCCTCGCCGGAGCCACCGGTGAATTCCTGGTGATCGCCGATCGCGCGCGCGCGGTGCGCGAAACCATCGCCATGGCGCGTAGCGGTGACGTGGTGGTCATCGCCGGCAAGGGCCACGAGCCGTATCAGGAAATTCGCGGTGTGCGCCGCCGCTACAGCGACGCCGACGCCGTGCGCGCGGCGCTGGCGGCACGCGGAGGGCGCGCGGCATGATGCAACTCTCGCAAGCCGCCGTGACCCTGCGCGTCGCGCACCGCGGTGAGAACGTCACCTTTGAATGCGTCGGCACCGACAGCCGCGCCGCGCGCGCGGGTGAGCTTTTCGTCGCATTGCGCGGCGAGCGCTTCGACGGACATCGGTTTCTGGCGCAGGCGCAAGCGGCAGGCGCGGTAGCCGCCATGGTCGATGAAGCGGGCGCCGCGTCGGCGCCTGCCGGATTGCCGCTGCTGGTGGTGTACAACACGCTTTCCGCACTCGGCCAGCTTGCCTCCGCATGGCGCGGGCAGTTCAGCATGCCGCTGGTGGCGCTGACCGGCAGCAGCGGCAAGACCACGGTCAAAGAAATGCTCGCCGCCATTTTGCGCGAGGCGTGCGCCGATGCCGGCGCCGTGCTCGCCACGCGCGGCAATCTGAATAACGACATTGGCGTGCCGCTGACGCTGTTGGAGTTGCGCGCGCATCATCGTTACGCGGTGATCGAGATGGGCATGAATCATTCCGGTGAAATTCGGCAACTGACCAAGCTCGCGCGCCCTGATGTGGCGCTCATCGTCAATGCCGGGCGCGCGCATATTGAGTTTCTCGGTTCGGAAGAAGCGATCGCGCGCGCCAAGGGTGAAATTTTCGAGGGGCTGTCCGCGGCGGGAACCGCGGTGATCAATGCCGACGATCAGTACGCGCCGCTTTGGCGCGAGCTTGCCGGCGTATACCGCCGCGTAGAGTTTGGATTGGATACGCAAGCCCAGGTGAACGCGCGCTTCAAGCTGCGCGCGCTCGAAAGCGAAATCGAGGTGAAAACGCCGCATGGCAAGGCCGCCACGACGATCAACGTACCGGGGCGGCACAATGTGATGAACGCGCTGGCGGCGAGCGCCGCGGCGTTCGCGCTGGAGATGCCGCCGCACGTGATCGCGGGCGGGCTGGCGCGTTACGGCGGCATCGAGGGGCGCCTGCAGCGCGGCGCCGGCCCTGCGGGCGCGACGCTGATCGACGATACCTATAACGCGAATCCGGAATCCATGCGTGCGGCGATCGAGGTGCTGGCGAGCGTTACGGGACGCAAGTTCCTGGCGCTTGGCGACATGGGCGAACTCGGCGCGCGCGCGGCGCAATATCACACCGAGATCGGCGAACGCGCGCGCGAGGCCGGGATCGAGCGGCTCTACGCGTTGGGAGAAAACTCCGCGCACGCGGTTGCCGCGTTCGGTGCCGGCGCGCGCCACTATCCACGCATTGAGGACATGCTCGCCGATATCGAAACCGCGCTTGGCCCCGATGTAACGCTGCTGGTGAAAGGCTCGCGCTTCATGCGGATGGAGCGCGTCATCAAGGCGTTTGCGCGGAATACACAAGACGCGAAGAATACGAATAATACGAATAGGGAGCGGGTGGCATGCTCCTAGAACTTGCGCAATGGCTGGCGAAAGACTTCCGCGTGTTCAACGTGTTCAATTACATCACGCTGCGCGCGGTGCTGGCGGCGCTGACCGCGCTGGTAATTTCGTTTCTCGTCGGCCCGGCGATGATACGCAAGCTGACCGCATACAAGATCGGCCAGTCGGTGCGCGACGACGGGCCGCAGACACATCTGTTGAAGGCGGGCACGCCGACCATGGGTGGCGCGCTGATCCTGGTGTCGATCGCGGTCACCACGCTGTTGTGGGCGGATCTCGAAAACCGCTTCGTGTGGGTGGTGCTGCTGGTGACGCTGGGTTTCGGCGTGATTGGCTGGGTCGACGATTACCGCAAGGTGGTCGAGCGCAACCCCAAGGGGCTGTCCGCGCGCACCAAATTTTTCTGGCAATCGGTGATCGGGCTGGGCGCGGCGTACTACATCGCGTATTCCACGCATCTGCCGGCGCAAACGCAATTCATCGTGCCGTTTTTCAAGGAGGTCGCTTATCCGCTGGGCACGGTGGGTTTCATCGCCATGACCTACTGCGTGATCGTCGGCACCAGCAACGCGGTGAATCTGACCGACGGCTTGGACGGCCTCGCGATCATGCCCACGGTGATGATCGGCAGCGCGCTCGGTGTCTTCGCGTATGTCGCGGGCAACGCGGTGTTTGCCAAGTATCTGGTGTTTCCATTCATACCGGGGGCGGGCGAACTGACGGTGATCTGCGCCGCGATCGCCGGCGCGGGCCTCGCGTTCCTGTGGTTCAACGCCTATCCAGCGGAAGTTTTCATGGGTGACGTGGGCGCGCTGGCGTTGGGCGCCGCGCTCGGCACCATTGCCGTCATCGTGCGCCAGGAAATCGTGCTGTTCATCATGGGCGGCGTGTTCGTGGTGGAGACGCTGTCGGTGATCTTGCAGGTGGCGTCGTTCAAGCTGACGGGCAAGCGCATTTTCAGAATGGCGCCGCTGCATCACCACTTTGAATTGAAGGGTTGGAAAGAGAACCAGGTGGTTGTCCGCTTTTGGATCATCACCATGATGTTGATACTGGTGGGTTTGTCCACGCTGAAGCTGCGTTGATGTTTGACTTGAAGGATAGGAAGGTACTGGTGCTCGGATTGGGTGACACAGGTTTGTCGATGACGCGCTGGCTCGCACGGCACGGCGCGCGCGTGTCCGTCGCCGACAGCCGCGCGGCGCCGCCGAACGTGGAAACGCTTGCGCGCGAGTTGCCTCAAGTGAGCGTCACGCCCGGCGCGTTTCGTCACGAGAGTTTTACCGGCATCGACCTGATCGCCATCAGCCCCGGCGTGGATCGGCGCGAGTCGCAAGTGGCTCGGGCGATCAAACACGGCGTGCCCATTGCCGGCGATGTCGAATTGTTCGCGCAGGGCATGCGTGCCGCGGGTGCGGCGCCCAAGGTGATAGCGATCACCGGTTCAAACGGCAAAAGCACCGTCACCGAAATGGCGGGGGCGATGTGCCGCGCGGCCCAATTGAATACGCTGGTGGCGGGCAATATCGGTTTGCCAGTGCTCGATGCGTTGAGTGACATCGAGGCCGGCAAACCCGCGCCCGACGCGGTGGTGCTGGAATTGTCGAGCTTTCAGTTGGAGAGCACGAACACGCTTGATGCCGATGCGGCGGCGATGCTCAATCTTAGCGAGGATCATCTGGATCGCTACGACAGCATGCGCGATTACGCGGCGGCCAAGGCGCGTGTGTTCGCGGGCGGCGGCATGCAGGTGCTCAACCGCGATGATGCGGGCAGTCTCGGCATGGCGCGCGCGGGGCGCGTGGTTGAGACATTCGGATTGAACGCGCCGAAAAATAATTCCGAGTGGGGCCTTAACGAATATCACGGCAGGCAAATGCTGGCGCGCGGTGAAACGCGCTTGATGGCGGTTGATGAATTGCCGGTCGCGGGCTTGCACAACGCCGCGAATGCAATGGCTGCCGCCGCGTTGTGCCGTGCGATATCGATTAGTGATGCATCGATTACGCAAGCGTTGCGTGCCTTCAAGGGCCTGCCACATCGCGCAGAAAACATCAATAAAATCAATAATATACAGTTTTACGACGATTCCAAGGGCACCAACGTCGGCGCCACCGTGGCGGCGTTGACTGGCATGCCGCAACGCGTCGTGCTGATCGCGGGCGGCGATGGCAAGGGTCAGGATTTTTCACCGCTGACGGTGGCGGTTGCGGCGCGCGCGCGTGCCGTGGTGCTGATCGGACGTGACGCACCGCTGATTGCGCAAGTGTTGAAAAAAACCGGCGTGCCGCTGCTCAACGCGGACAGCATGGACGAGGCCGTGCGCATCGCGTATCGCGCGGCGCAAGCGGGTGACGCAGTGCTGTTGTCGCCGGCGTGTGCCAGCTACGACATGTTCAAAAGCTACGTGCATCGCGCGCAGGTGTTCGTCGAGTGCGTGCGCAAACTGCGCGAGGCGGAGGGTGCATGAACGCCACCTACGCCGATGCGCGCTTTCGGCCCGCTGCCGCCGAGTACGATCAAGTGCTGGTATGGATCACCCTGTTGTTGCTCGGCCTTGGGCTGGTGATGGTGTATTCGGCCTCGATTGCCAGCGCGGAAGGCGGCCGCGCCACCGGGTATCAAACGCACTACTACCTCACGCGCCACGGTATTTTCCTGCTGATAAGTCTGTTTCTGGCGATCGTGGCGTTCCAGTTCCCCATCAGTTTCTGGCAGCGCGCGGCGCCTTATCTGTTTGTGTTCGGCCTGGTGTTGCTGGCGCTGGTGTTGATCCCTGGCATCGGGCGCGAGGTCAACGGCAGCCGGCGCTGGCTGTCGCTTTACTTCGTCAATCTGCAACCGTCGGAGTTGATGAAACTCTTCGCGGTGATGTACGCGGCCGATTACACGGTGCGCAAGGCGGCCTTCATGCATAGCCTGCGCAAGGGATTTCTGCCGATGTTCGCGGTGATGTTCATCGCCGGCGCGCTGCTGCTGAAAGAGCCGGATTTCGGCGCGTTCGCGGTGATCACGGTGATCGCCATGGGCATTTTGTTTCTCGGCGGCATGAACTGGAAATTGTTCGCGGGACTGATCGCGATGCTGGTGGCGGCGTTTCTGGCGCTGATCATGTTTTCACCCTATCGCATGCAGCGCGTGGTGGGTTTCATGGATCCTTGGGCTGACCCATACGGCAAGGGTTACCAGTTGTCTCATGCGCTGATCGCGTTCGGGCGCGGCGAATGGTTCGGTGTGGGGTTGGGCGGCAGTGTTGAAAAATTGTTCTATCTGCCGGAAGCGCACACCGACTTTTTGCTCGCGGTGATCGCCGAGGAACTCGGCTTCGCCGGCGTGCTGATCATCATCATCCTGTTTGCGTGGCTGACACAACGCGCGTTCGCCATCGGCCGGCGCGCCATCATGCAGGAGCGTTACTTTGCCGCTCTGGTGGCGCAGGGTATCGGCCTGTGGATCGCCGTGCAGGCGATCATCAACATGGGTGTCAACATGGGTGTGCTGCCGACCAAGGGTTTGACCTTGCCACTGCTGTCGTTCGGCGGCAGCGCGATCGCGGCAACTTGCATCGCGATCGCGGTGCTGCTGCGCATCGACTGGGAAGGGCGGCAGATGGCGCGAGGATTTAAGGTATGAAGGTATGAGCCGCACCATCATGATCATGGCCGGCGGCACGGGCGGGCATATTTACCCCGGCATTTCCGTCGCGGAGGAATTGAAAGCGCGCGGCTGGAACATCGTGTGGCTGGGGTCGCGCGCCGGCATGGAAGCGACGCTGGTGCCGCCCAAGGGCTACACCATGGCGTGGATGCGGTTCTCGGGCTTGCGCGGCAAAGGGTTGCTGCGCGCGTTCATGCTGCCGATTAACCTGTTGATTGCGTTCTGGCAGAGTGCTGGCGCCATATTCAAGTATCGGCCCGACGTGGTGCTGGGCATGGGCGGCTACATCGCGTTTCCGGGCGGCATGATGGCCTCGTTGCTTAATCGTCCGCTGGTGATACACGAACAAAATTCCGTCGCGGGGCTGGCCAATCGGGTGCTGGCGAAGCTCGCGGATCGCGTGTTGGTGGCGTTCCCCAACGCGTTCGCGGGCAAGGCGAAGGAAACCTGGATCGGCAACCCGGTGCGCGCGGATATCGGCGGCATTGCCGCGCCAGATTTACGCTACGCACGGCGCAGCGGCCCGTTGAATTTACTGGTACTGGGCGGCAGCCAGGGCGCGCAGGCATTGAACACCACCGTACCCGCCGCGCTGCAATGCATGCCCGTGGCGCAGCGGCCCGTGGTTACGCATCAATCGGGCGCGGCGCACATCGACACCTTGCGCGAGACCTATCGCGCCGCCGGCGTCGAAGCCGAACTCGTGCCGTTCATCGACGATATGGCCGCGTGCTACGCGAAGGCCGACGTTGTAATTTGCCGCGCGGGTGCTTCCACCATAGCCGAGCTTGCAGCAGCGGGCGTGGCCTCGGTGCTGGTGCCGCTGCCCTCGGCGGTGGACGATCATCAAACGCACAATGCGCGCTTTTTGTCGGAGCGTGGGGCAGCGTTGTTGATTCCGCAGAAAGAATTCACGCCGGAGCGGTTGGCGGAAGTGCTTGCTGGTTTTGCGCGCGAGAGATTGCTGGTTATGGCGCAGGCAGCGCGTTCGGCTGCTAAGCCGGATGCAACGCACACGGTAGCGCAAGTGTGTATGGAGCTTGCTCATGCGACATAAGGTTAAGCGCATACATTTCGTCGGCATCGGCGGCTCCGGCATGAGCGGCATCGCCGAAGTTTTGCTCAACATGAATTACGAGATCAGCGGTTCCGATCTCGCATCCAATGCGGCGACACAGCGTCTGGCTTCGCTCGGCGCGCAAGTGTTCAAGGGGCACGCTTCCGAACACATCGCGGGTGCGGACGCGGTGGTGGTTTCCACGGCGGTGAAAGAAGACAACCCCGAAGTCATCGCCGCGCGCGAGAAACATATCCCCGTGGTGCCGCGCGCGTTGATGCTTGCCGAATTGATGCGTCTTAAACGAGGCATCGCGGTGGCGGGCACGCATGGCAAGACCACGACCACGAGTCTGGTTGCAAGCGTGCTGGCCGAGGGCGGGCTCGATCCCACGTTCGTGATCGGCGGGCGGCTGGTGAGCGCGGGATCGCATGCGCGGCTGGGTGCCGGCGAGTTCATCGTTGCCGAAGCGGATGAATCGGATGCGTCGTTTTTGCATCTCACGCCGGTGTTGTCGGTGGTGACCAACATTGACGCCGATCACATGGAGACCTACGGCCATTCGTTCGACAAATTGAAGCAGGCCTTCGTCGAGTTTTTGCATCAGTTGCCGTTCTACGGCATGGCGGTGTTGTGCGTGGATGACGCGAATGTGCGCGACATCATGCCCAGGCTCACCAAGCCGGTGACGACCTACGGCGTGTCGCCCGAGGCGCAGATACGCGCGGTGGATGTGCGTCACAGCGCGGGGCAGATGACGTTTCGTGCGCTGCGCAGCGCCAATGGCAGGCCGGCGGCCGATCTTGCGATCACGCTCAATCTGCCCGGCGAACACAACGTGCTGAACGCGCTCGCGGCGATCGCAGTGGGCATGGAAGTCGGCGTGGCCGACGACAAGATCGTCAAGGCACTCGCCGAATTCAAGGGCGTGGGGCGGCGTTTTCAACGGCACGGCGATATCGCGCTGCCCGGCGGCGGGCACTGCACGGTGGTTGACGATTATGGCCATCACCCGGCGGAAATGGCGGCGACGGTGGCCGCCGCGCGCGGTGCGTTTCCGGGGCGGCGCTTGATGCTGGTGTTTCAGCCGCACCGCTACACGCGCACGCGCGATTGCTTCGAGGATTTCGTCAAGGTGCTCTCGACCGTGGATGCATTGGTGCTGACCGAGGTTTATCCGGCGGGCGAAGCGCCGATAGTCGCCGCCGATGGCCGTGCGCTCGCCAGAGCGGTGCGCGTGGCGGGCAAGGTCGAGCCGATTTTTGTGGAAGCCGTTGCCGACGCGGCGTCGGCGATTCGTAATGCGGCGCGTGATGGCGATGTGGTGCTGGTGATGGGTGCCGGATCGATAGGCGGCGTGCCTGGTCAGTTGGTGAACGCTAAATCGTGAACGGTGAACAGTGGGCTACGGCTACAGCATGCAACACAACTTTGACGCGGCGGACCATGTGCACGCCGCGGCTAGCATGGCAACGGAAATGAACGCAATGTTGCGCGGCGAATTGCGAAACAACGAACCGATGGTGCGCCACGTGAGCTGGCGCGCGGGCGGCGCTGCTGATCGTGCGTATGTGCCGGTTGATCGCGACGATCTTGCCGCATTTTTGCAAACGTTGCCGCCGCATGAGCCGGTGTATTTCGTAGGCCTTGGCAGTAACTTTCTGGTGCGCGACGGCGGCCTGCGCGGCACGGTAGTGTTTACGCACTGGGCGCTGCGGGATATACGCGCGTTGACCGCGAGCAGCACCGCGATTGAAATTTATGCCGAGGCAGGCGTGGCCAGTCCGAAGGTGGCGCGCTTCGCGGCGTTGCACGGTTGCAAAGGTGCGGAGTTTCTCGCCGGCATACCCGGCACGGTCGGCGGCGCGCTGGCGATGAACGCGGGTTGCTACGGCGGCGAGACATGGAACTTGGTGGCGCGCGTGACGACGATGGATCGCTTTGGTGTGTTGCGCGAACGCCCTGCATCGGATTTCAAGATTGGGTACCGCAGCGTGCGCGGCCCAGAAAACGAATGGTTTGTGTCGGCGGTGTTCAGTGTGCCCAGGGGCGACGGTGAAAAATCTCGTATTAAAATCAGAGAGTTACTGTCAAAGCGTATTGCCAGCCAACCGCTGCAACAACCGAATGCAGGCTCGGTGTTTCGCAATCCGCCGAATGATTACGCCGCGCGATTGATCGAGGCGTGCGGTCTCAAGGGCACGTGCATCGGTGGCGCGGAAATTTCGCGCAAGCATTCCAATTTCATCGTCAACCTCGGCGGCGCCAGCGCCGCCGATATCGAAGCGTTGATTGAGTTAGCGCGCAACACCGTGCGCGAACGGTTCGCTGTCGAACTCGAACAGGAAGTGCGCATCGTTGGAGATCGCGCATGAGCAATTTTGGCAAAGTCGCCGTGCTGATGGGCGGCCGTTCAGCCGAACGGGAAATTTCCCTGAAAAGCGGCGGCATGGTGCTCGCGGGATTGCAGCGCAAGGGCGTGGATGCGCATGCGTTCGATCCGCGCGACCAGGGTCTCGAACAACTGATTGCGCAACAATTCAAGCGCGTGTTCATCGCCTTGCATGGCCGCTTTGGTGAAGACGGCACGGTGCAGGGCGCGCTGGAATATTTAGGTATCCCGTACACCGGCAGCGGCGTGATGGCGAGCGCGCTGGCGATGGACAAGTGGCGCACCAAGCTGGTGTGGCAGGCAGCCGGCATTTCCACGCCGGCTTATGAAATGCTCCATGCCGATTCGGATTGGCCCGCGGTTGTGCAACGGCTCGGCTTGCCGCTGGTGGTGAAGCCCGCGCGCGAAGGTTCGAGCATCGGCATCAGCAAGGCGAGTTCGGTGGAAAAGCTCGAAGCCGCGTACGCACTGGCGCGCGAGCATGACGATTCGGTGCTCGCCGAGCAATTCATCGAGGGCCGCGAACTCACCGCGGCCATACTGGACGATGAGGCCTTGCCGCTGATACGCATCGAAGCGCCGCAGGGCAATTACGATTACCACAACAAGTATTTCGGCAACGCGACCAAGTATCACTGCCCCAGCGGCTTGCCGGATGCGCTGGAGCACGCAATACAAGCGCAGGCGCTGGCGGCGTTTCGCGTGATCGGCTGCCGCGGTTGCGGACGGCTTGATCTCATGCTCGACGCGCACGGCAAAGCTTGGTTTCTCGAAGTGAATACCATTCCCGGCATGACCGATCACAGCCTGGTGCCGATGGCGGCGCGCGCACGCGGTATTTCGTTCGACGATCTGGTGGTGAAACTTCTGGAGGCGGCGCATGTGGGATAACCCCGTGGCGCTCAATCGCATCTCCGACTTGTTGACCGCGGCCGCGGCGCTGGCGGTGTTATATGCCGCGCTGCGTTGGGCGGTGCAGTTGCCGGTATTCGCGGTGCAGGAAGTGCGCGTGGGCGGCGCCACCAAACACATGACGCTCGATCAGGTCGAAGCCATCGCCAAGCGCGACATGCACGGCACGTTTTTCACGCTCGATTTGCCCGCGATACGCGCGTCGTTCGAGAAACTGCCGTGGGTGCGCCAGGTGTCCTTGCGCCGCCAGTGGCCGGATCGTCTCGATGTCACGGTCGAGGAACATGTTCCGTTCGCGCGCTGGGGCAGCCTTGGTCTGGTGAATATTCAAGGCGAAGTATTCGAGGCCGCTTACGACGGCGGCCTGCCGGTGTTCGATGGACCGAAAGGCGCTTCGAAGGAAATCAAGGCGCGCTATGAACAATTTCGCGCCGGACTCGCCGCACTCGGCAGAACGCCGGTACGCGTGCAGTTATCCGACCGGCGCGCGTGGCGCGTGCAGCTGGACAGCGGCACCACGCTGGAACTGGGCCGCGAACAAGCCGAAGCGCGGCTGCAACGTTACATCACGCATCACGACCGCACGATAGGGCAACTCGCGCGGCGTATCGACTATATCGATTTGCGTTACCCCAACGGATTTGCGGTGCGCATACCTGAATTGGCCAAGGAAGGGGCGGACGCCGCCGCGCGCAAGGGTATGCAACGCCCGCAACAACGCACGCAACGGCCGAAAGCCTGATCTCATGAACAAAAATAAAGAAAACAAGAATATCGTCGTCGGTCTCGACATCGGCACCTCGAAAATTCTCGCCATCGTCGCGGAAGCAAAACCGGAAGGCGGCTTCGAGGTGATCGGCATGGGCACGCATCCCTCGCGCGGGCTGAAGAAGGGCGTGGTCGCCAACATCGAAACCACGGTGAGCGCGATTCAGCGCGCGCTCGAAGAAGCCGAGTTGATGGCCGATTGCAAGATCCGCGCGGTGTATACGGGCATCGCGGGCAGCCACGTGCGGAGTTTTAATTCGCAGGGCATGGTCGCGATCAAGGACAAGGAAGTCACGCAGCTTGATATCGACCGCGTGATCGAGACCGCGAAGGCGGTGCAGATTCCGAACGATCAGCAGATTCTGCACATTCTCAATCAGGAATTCATCATCGACGGCCAGGAAGACGTGCGCGAGCCGCTGGGCATGTCCGGCGTGCGGCTTGAAGTGAAAGTGCACATCGTCACCGGCGCGGTGTCGGCGGCGCAGAACATCATCAAGTGCGTGCGCCGCTGTGGGCTGGAAGTGCATGACCTGGTGCTGCAGCCGCTGGCCTCGGCGATGGCGGTGGTGTCGGAGGATGAAAAAGACCTCGGTGTGTGCCTGGTGGATATCGGCGGCGGCACCACGGATATCGCGGTGTTCACGCACGGCGCGATCCGCCACACGGCGGTGATACCAATCGCGGGCGACCAGATCACCAGCGACATCGCGATGGCGTTGCGCACGCCGACCAAGGACGCTGACGACATCAAGATGAAGCACGGTTGTGCGCTGTCGCAGTTGGCCGATCCGCGGGAAATGATCGAAGTGCCAGGCATCGGCGACCGCGGGCCGAAACAATTGTCACGCAAGACGCTGGCGGAAGTGATCGAGCCGCGCGTCGAGGAACTGTATTCGTTGATACAGGCCGAGTTGCGCCGCAGCGGCTACGAGGAATTGTTGTCGTCGGGCATCGTGCTCACGGGCGGCTCGAGCATGATGCAGGGCATGGTCGAACTGGGCGAGGAAATTTTTCACATGCCGGTGCGCGTGGGGCAACCCTCGTATCGCGGCGGCCTGTCGGAGGTGGTGCGGCATCCGCGCTATTCGACGGGCGTGGGCTTGCTGCTTGCCGGCATGCATCAGTTGCGCCAGCAGGAGATTGCGCGCGCGCAGACGGGATCGTTGCAGCAATTGATTGAGCGGATGAAGGCCTGGTTCAAGGGCAATTTTTAGGTTTGTTTTACGGGTTGAGGTTTTTTAATTGCGGTTCTTTGATTAACACGACAAGGAGTACACCATGATTGAACTGATCGATGCACAAACACAAGAAGCGGTGATCAAAGTAGTGGGCGTGGGCGGCTGCGGCGGCAATGCGGTTGACCACATGATTGCGCAGGGCGTGGAAGGCGTGGAGTTCATCTGCGCCAACACCGACGCGCAGGCGCTCAAACGCAACAAGGCGACCGTGCAGTTGCAATTGGGCACCAACGTGACCAAGGGCCTGGGCGCGGGCGCCAATCCTGAAATGGGGCGGCAGGCCGCGCTCGAAGACCGTGAGCGCATCGCGGAACTGATGTCGGGCGCCGACATGTTATTCCTCACCGCCGGCATGGGCGGGGGCACCGGCACCGGGGCTGCACCGGTGTTCGCTGAAATCGCCAAGGAACTGGGCATCCTGACCGTGGCGGTGGTGACCAAGCCGTTCGCGTTCGAGGGCAAGCGCCAGCGCATCGCGCAGGAAGGACTTGACGCGTTGTCGCAGCATGTCGATTCGCTGATCGTGATTCCGAACGACAAGCTGATGCAAGTGCTAGGCAACACGGTGACGCTCGATGAAGCGTTCCGCTCGGCCAACGACGTGCTGCACGGCGCGGTGGCGGGCATCGCCGAGATCATCAGTTGCCCCGGTATGATCAACGTTGACTTCGCCGACGTACGCACGGTGATGGCGGAAATGGGCATGGCGATGATGGGTTCGGCCAAGGCGGCTGGACCGGACCGCGCGCGTGCCGCCGCTGAACAGGCGGTGGCGTGTCCGCTGCTCGAAGACATCAATATTTCGGATGCGCGCGGCGTGCTGATCAATATTTCGGCGAGCAAGGCCTCGTTCCAGTTGCAGGAAATGTACGACGTGATGGAAACCATCAAGGCGTTTGCCTCCGAGTCCGCCACGGTGATCATCGGCACGGTGTACGACGAAGCGCTGGAAGACAACTTGCGCGTCACTATCGTCGCCACGGGTCTGGGCAAGCCGGTCAACCGTCAGCAAGCCAAGCCGTTGACCATGGTGGTGCAGAAGACCGGCACCGACAATCAGCCCGTCGATTACGGCGCGCTGGATGAGCCCGCGGTGCTGCGCACGCGGCGCAATCGCGATGCGACGATTGAGGCGATGCGCCAGTCTGGCGTGGAAATGCTCGATATTCCGGCGTTCTTGCGCAAGCAAGCGGATTAAAAGCGGCACGATTTGAGGTGGTTGGCCGCGCGTGGCCACTGGCTGCTACGCGCCGTTTTTGCCATTGGTCGTATGCCCTGGTCTGTGCGTTTTTTGTGACAGACTCGGGCATCGTGGTATAATAGTCCATTAAGTAATTGATTTTATTGATATTTTTGGTGCTTTTGTGATCAGGCAGCGTACTCTCAAAAACGTGATTCGCGCCACTGGCGTTGGGTTGCATACCGGCGAAAAGGTGTTTCTGACCTTGCGCCCGGCCGCGCCCGACACCGGCATTGTGTTCACGCGCGTCGATCTGCCGGTGCCAGTCGAGATCAAGGCCGATCCGTATGCGGTTGGCGACACCCGGCTGTCTTCGTGCTTGATGAAGGACGGCACATCGATTTCGACCGTTGAGCACTTGATGTCGGCGCTTGCGGGGTTGGGCGTGGACAATGTGTACATTGATCTGACGGCGTCCGAAGTGCCGATCATGGACGGCAGCGCGGGGCCGTTCGTGTTCCTGCTGCAATCGGCGGGTATCGAAGAGCAAAACGCGCCGAAGAATTTCATCCGCATCCTCAAGACGGTGGAAGTCTCCGACGGTGACAAATGGGTGCGCCTCGCGCCGTATCACGGTTTCAAGATCGATCTGGCGATTGATTTCGCGCACCCGGTATTCGAGCGCGGCCGCCAAACCGTGAGCATCGATTTTTCCTCGACCTCGTTCGTCAAGGAGGTGAGTCGCGCGCGCACATTTGGCTTCATGCAGGACGTCGAGACCATGCGCGCGCAGGGACTGGCGCTGGGCGGCAGCCTCGATAACGCCATCGTGATGGACGAATACCGCATACTGAATAGCGACGGCTTGCGTTACGACGATGAATTCGTCAAACACAAGGCGCTGGACGCGATTGGCGACTTGTATTTGCTTGGCCATCCGCTGATCGGCGCGTTCAGCGGCTATAAATCCGGCCACGCGCTGAACAATCAACTGCTGCGCAACGTGCTGCAAGACAAGAGCGCGTGGGAATTCGTCAATTTCCTGCAGGTGGAAGATGCGCCCAAGTTTGCCTTTTGGCAACCGCAGGCGGCGTAGCTGGTGCCGCGCCACCGCTACAACTGTCGCATTATTTAGCCGGATTGCGGCTGCGCTTGGCGAAGTTAGTCAGCGCTGACTTGAGGTTTGGGTCGGGTACCGACTTGGCGAGAATCTCAATTAGTTCAATGTTATCAGGGCTTAACGCGGTTTTCTTCGCGTGAGTTGTTTGCGCTGACTCCTGCTTTGCGGCTTGCACCAGAATTTGAATTCCAGTAACCTGCGATTCGAGTTTCCGAACTCCGGGCAAGATGCGCGGTAGCAGTTGTCTTAACTTCGCGGCAACCGCTGAATTATCAGCAAAAACGTACAGCGTGCCGGCCCGGATGTAACCCACACGACTCGCCTGCGCAAGTTCGGCGTGTTCGACCGGGGTGGAACCGGCATAAGCCTGTTGCAGCGCTTGCAAGCGCTGCGTTTTGTCTCGTAGCGCCTTGAACTCAGAAGAGGCTCCTATAAGACCGCGTATGTTGGAAATGTAGTTGGACGGCATGCGCAACAGAAGGAGGATGGACGTTGAATATTATTCTTGTTTCAGAACGGCTGGCAAAGGCACGTACGATCACCATCGGGCTGCCGCATATTGTGGCATTTGCGACGCTATCGTTGTTGACTGTCGTTGCGCTGGCCGGCGCGATGAACTACGCGATGCTGCGCTATGCGTCGAATTTTAGCTTCCTGCCGCACCTGCAAAATCTGGTGGCTACCACGCAGGAACAGCAGCAACAACGCAACGAATCCTACCTGCGCGACAACCTGAACGCGATGGCGGTGCGCCTGGGGCAGATGCAGGCGCAGTTGCTGCGGCTCGACACGCTGGGCGAGCGGCTGGCCAAACTTGCCGGCTTCAAGCCGCAGGATTTTTTGTTCGCCGAGCCGCCCGGACGCGGTGGCGGCGATTCTTCCGTGCCCGGCCGTGACTTGTCGATCAACGACATGACGCGCAGTATCGAAACCCTGATCAAGCAGCTTGATGACCGCGGCGACAAGCTGGGCGTGCTGGACTCGCTGTTGTCGCTGGACAGCGCCAAGAAAAAACTCATACCGACCATGCTGCCGGTCGAAGGCGGGTCATATAACTCCAACTACGGCTGGCGGCTGGATCCGTTCAACGGGCAGCATTCGTTTCACGAAGGCATCGATTTTGCCGGCGCGGAGGGCACCCCGATCCTCGCCGCCGCGGGAGGCGTGGTGATCTACTCTGATTATCATGCCGCGTATGGTAATATGGTGGAAATCGACCACGGCAACGAGTTGGTTACGCGTTACGCGCATGCATCCAGGCGTTTGGTCAATGTTGGCGACATGGTGCAGCGTGGGGTGCGTATCGCGGAAGTGGGCCGCACGGGCCGCGCGACAGGCACGCATTTGCACTTTGAGGTACGGCAGCGTGGCGTGGCGCAGAATCCGTCACAGTTTTTGCGTTTGCCAGGCTGATTCAGGAACACAGTAATTCGCGGGGGGGTGGGGTGTTTCCCCACCCCCTTTTTCATTTAGGCCGCCGCGCACGGTGAAGTGCGCCGCCCGAAACTGTTGGCGCGGGAGTATCGCGAAGCACATGGTACGCATATGGTAATGACAATACTGAGGAAGGTCTTCGGCAGCCGTAACGACAGGCTGCTCAAGCAATATCGCCGCCGCGTGGAGGCGGTGAACGCGTTCGAGCCGACGATTTCCAAGTTGTCCGATGACGCATTGCGCGCAAAAACCGGCGAGTTTCGCGAGCGTATCCGCGTCAAGCTCGATGCGCTAAAGCAAGCCGACGCGGACGGCGACGTGCGCGGCAAGAGCGCGCTCGAGGGCGCACAGGAGCGCGTACGCAAGGAAATGCTCGAGGATCTGCTTCCCGAAGCGTTCGCGGTGGTGCGCGAAGCGGCCAAGCGCACGCTCAACATGCGGCATTTTGACGAGCAGCTTCAAGGCGGCATCGCGTTGCACGCAGGGAAAATCGCCGAGATGCGCACCGGCGAAGGCAAGACCCTGGTCGCCACGCTGCCCGCCTATTTGAATGCACTGACGGGGCTGGGTGTGCACATCGTCACGGTCAATGACTATCTGGCGCGCCGTGACGCGGACTGGATGGGCACGATATTCCGCTTTCTCGATCTGAAGGTCGGCGTCAATCTGTCGCAGATGGAGCACGAGCTGAAGCAGGAAGCGTATGCGGCCGATATCACGTATGGCACCAACAACGAGTTCGGATTCGATTATCTGCGCGACAACATGGTGTCTCACCATAGCGAGAAGGTGCAGCGGCCATTGAGCTACGCCATCGTGGACGAGGTGGATTCGATCCTGATCGACGAGGCGCGCACGCCGCTGATCATCTCCGGCCAGGCCGAGGACACGACCGATCTATACGTCAAGATCAACGCCATCGTGCCCAAGCTCGTGCGCCAGAAGGAAGAAAAGGGCGACGGCGATTTCTGGGTCGATGAAAAAGCGCATCAGGTGCTGCTGTCCGAGGCGGGCCATGAGCATGCCGAGGAATTGCTCACGCGCGCGGGACTGTTTCCGGAAGGCAGCAGTCTCTACGACGCGGCGAACATCAGTCTCATGCACCACATCAACGCCGCGCTGCGCGCGCAGAATCTGTTTCACCGCGACCAGCATTACGTGGTGCAGAACAACGAAATCGTCATCGTCGATGAATTCACCGGACGGCTGATGACGGGCAGGCGCTGGTCGGAGGGGCTGCACCAGGCGGTCGAGGCGAAAGAAGGTGTCGAGATTCAAAAAGAGAATCAGACGCTTGCCACCATCACCTTCCAGAACTATTTCCGCATGTACAAGAAACTTGCGGGCATGACCGGCACGGCGGATACCGAGGCCTACGAGTTCCAGTCGATCTATGGGCTGGAAACCGTGGTGATCCCGACGCACAAGAAAATGATCCGCGATGACCGCATGGATCAGGTGTACCGCACCACCGCCGAGAAATACAAGGCGATCCTGCGCGACATACGCGATTGTTATGCGCGCGCCCAGCCGGTGCTGGTGGGCACGACTTCCATCGAGAATTCGGAATTGCTGGCGGCGATGCTGGAAAAGGAGAAGGTTCCGCACAATGTGTTGAACGCCAAGCAGCACGCGCGTGAAGCGGAGATTATCGCGCAGGCCGGGCGCCCCAACGCCATCACCATTGCCACCAACATGGCGGGGCGCGGCACCGACATCGTGCTCGGCGGCAATCCGGAACCGCAAATCAACGCGGTGCGCGCCGACGAGTCGCTGAGCGAATCCGAGCGGCAGCAAAAAATCGACGACATGCGTTACGAGTGGCAGAAATTGCACAACCAGGTCGTCGCCTCCGGCGGGCTGCATATCGTGGGCACCGAGCGCCATGAATCACGGCGTATCGACAACCAATTGCGCGGCCGTTCTGGGCGGCAGGGTGATCCGGGTTCCAGCCGCTTTTACCTGTCGCTTGAAGACTCGCTGATGCGCATTTTTGCATCCGACAAAGTGTCGGCGATCATGCAGTGGTTGAAGATTCCCGAGGATGAGGCGATCGAGCATCGCATGGTGACCAACTCCATCGAAACCGCGCAACGCAAGGTCGAGGCGCGCAACTTCGACATGCGCAAACATTTGCTCGAATACGATGATGTGGCCAACGATCAGCGCAAGGTCATTTACGGGCAGCGCGACGAGTTGCTCGACACCACGGATGTCACCGAGACCATCACCGCGATGCGCTCGGACGTGGTGAGCGGCTACTTCGTGCAGCACGTACCCTCCGGCAGCCTGGAAGAGCAATGGGATATCGCGGGCTTGGAGAAAACACTGGAGGCCGAGATCAACCTCAAGGCGCCCGTCGCGCAATGGCTCAAGGATGAAAATGGTCTTGAGGAAGAAGACCTGCGGCAGCGCATAGTCGATGCCGCGCACAAGCAGTACACGGACAAGATGACGCCGGTGGATCAGGAGGCGCGGCATCAGTACGAGCGTTCGCTGCTGCTGCAAAGTCTGGATACACACTGGCGTGAGCACCTGTCTTCGCTTGATTATTTGCGGCAGGGCATTTACCTGCGTTCGTACGCGCAGAAAAATCCGACGCAGGAATACAAGCGCGAGGCGTTTGAACTCTTTGAATTGCTGCTCGACACCATCAAGAGCGAAGTAACCAAGGTGCTGATGCTGGTGCAGATACGCAGCGCCGAAGAACTACGGCAGATGGAAGAGCCCGAAGCGCCCACCAACGTGCAATATCAGCACCCTGATTATTCGGCGGTGGAGGAAGCGTCGCCGGAGGAGACGCCGGATGCCGCGGACGCACCGAAAGCGCAACCCTTTATTCGCACCGGCGAGAAAATCGGACGCAACGATCCGTGCCCTTGCGGATCGGGCAAGAAATACAAGCAATGCCATGGGCGTTTGACCTGATTGTCGTATAAAAAATCGTTTAAATACAAATACTTATAAAATAATGGCTGTCAACCTCCAACCCCCGGATGCGGCCAGGCTGGCTGCGATAGCCGGCGTCGAACTCGGTTTTGCCGAAGCCGCCATACGCAAGGCCGGCCGGCGCGATCTGATGCTGATGCGATTTGCGCCGGGCACGCGCGTCGCGGGTGTCTTCACACAAAACAGTTTTGCCGCGGCGCCGGTGCAAGTATGCCGCGAGCGTATTGCCGCAGGCGCACCCATCCGCGCCATCGTGGTCAACGCAGGCAACGCCAATTGCGGCACCGGCGCGCCAGGGCTTGCCGCCGCGCGCAAAACCTGCGACGCCGCCGCGCGTTTGCTGGCTTGCACACCCGAAGCCGTGATGCCGTTTTCAACAGGCGTGATCCTCGAACACCTGCCCGTGGATCGCATCGAAGCCGCGCTGCCCAATTGCGTCGCGACGCTCGCTGCAAATCACTGGGCGGCTGCGGCGGCTGCAATCATGACCACCGACACCGTGCCCAAGGGCGCGTCGGCTTCGGCGACAGTTGGCGGCAAGCGCGTGAACGTGACCGGCATCGCCAAGGGTGTGGGCATGCTGCAGCCGAACATGGCGACCATGCTTGCGTACATCGCCACCGATGCCGCCGTGGCGCAGCCGCTGTTGCAACGCATGGTGAAAGAGGTTGCGGATCGCTCGTTTAACCGCGTTACCGTCGATGGCGATACTTCGACCAATGATTCGTTCGTGTTGATTGCCACCGGACAGGCCGGCAACGCGGAAATTACCAACGCGGCATCAGCGGACTATGCGGCGCTGCGTGACGCAGTATTCGCGGTGGCCACTCCACTTGCGCAGGCCATCGCGCGCGATGGCGAAGGCGCCACCAAGTTCATCACCATACGCGTGAGCGGCGCGGCGGATGAAGCCGAAGCCGCGCGTGTTGCCAAATGCATCGCGCATTCGCCGCTGGTGAAGACCGCTTTTTTTGCTTCCGATCCGAATCTGGGCAGGCTCATCATGGCGATCGGCAACGCCGGCATTGCCGCGCTCGATGTCTCACGCGTGTCGATCTGGCTGGGCGAGGTGCGCGTGCTGCACAACGGCGGGCGTGATCCGGCATATCGCGAGGAAGACGGCGCGCGCGTCATGCGCCCGGCGGAAATTGATGTGCATGTGGCGCTCGGGCGCGGCAGTGCGGAATCGACGGTGTGGACCTGTGACTACTCCTACGAGTACGTCAAGATCAACGCTGAGTACCGTACGTAAAAATATTAATAAAAACAAATACTTATGAATATCGGCAATGAGTGATTCTGCAAAACTGATGGCGCGTGCGGAATCGCTGCTGCAACGTCTCGAACAACTGTTGCCAGCGGCGGTGCCGCAAACGGATTGGAAAGCGTCAATCGCGTTTCGCTGGCGCCGCAAGAATAACATCGGCGTGATACAGCCGGTCGCGCACGTGCATCGTATTCAGTTGAAAGACCTGCGGGGCATCGAAAAGCAGAAGAAACTGGTCGACCAAAACACGCGACAATTCGTCGAAGGATATCCTGCGAACAATGTGTTGCTCACCGGCGCGCGCGGCACCGGCAAATCATCGCTGATCAAGGCGCTGCTGACCAAATACGCCCCGCGCGGCCTGCGCGTGATCGAAGTCGAAAAAGCGCATCTTGTCGATTTGCCCGAAATCGTTGATTTGATCGCGGAGCGTCCCGAGCGCTTCGTGCTGTACTGCGACGATCTTTCGTTTGAAGCGGACGAACCGGGTTACAAGGCGTTGAAGGTTGTACTCGATGGTTCCGTTGCGGCGGCGTCGGAGAATTGCGTGATTTACGCCACCTCGAACCGCCGCCACCTGATGCCCGAGTACATGAATGAGAATCTCGAATACAAACATGTCGGCGAGGAAATTCATCCGGGCGAGACGTCGGAAGAAAAAGTGTCGCTGTCGGAACGCTTCGGCCTGTGGGTATCGTTCTACCCGTTCGATCAGGACGAGTACCTGAACATAGTCGCGGTGTGGCTTGAGCACTTCAACATGGGCAATGCCCTCACGCATGACGTAAGAGAGGCGGCGCTGCAATGGGCGCTGCAACGCGGTTCGCGCAGCGGCCGCGTGGCGTGGCAGTTCGCGCGTGATTGGGCGGGCGCCCAGGGCATGAAAGCGAACGTGAAAACGCCGGGCGGAAAACGCAAGTGAGTTCGCAGCCGTTGCCCTCGGCGGCCACCGGTACTCCCAGAAAAAGAATCGAAGTCGTGGCCGCGGTGATTCAACGCGCGGACGGTGGTTTTTTGCTCGCGCAACGTCCCGCCGGCAAGGCCTATGAAGGCTACTGGGAATTTCCTGGTGGCAAGGTCGAACTGGGTGAGGCAGCACCGGATGCAATGCGCCGCGAGTTGCACGAAGAGCTCGGCATCGAAGTCACGAAAGTGTACCCGTGGCTCACGCGCGATTTTGACTATGAACACGCAGCGGTGCGTTTGCGGTTTTATCGCATACAAGAGTGGCGCGGTGAATTGCATGGCCGCGAAGGGCAACAGTTTGCGTGGCAAACCGCGCGTGCGCTCAACGTATCGCCCATATTGCCGGCCAATGGGCCGATATTGCGCGCGCTGGAATTGCCGCCGGTTTATGGCATCAGCAATGTTGCCGGATTGGGACGCGAAGATTTTTTACGCCGCCTGCCGTACGCACTCGAACGTGGTTTGCGTTTGATTCAATTGCGCGAGAAACAGTTGGCGTCTTCGGAACTGCGCGCATTGGCGACCAAGGTCATCAGCATCGCGCACGAGTTTGGCGCGCGCGTGATTATCAACGCGGATGTGGCGCTGGCGAAAGCGGTAAATGCCGATGGCGTGCATCTGACCGCGGCGCAACTAAAAACGCTGACCGAACGGCCCGCCGTCGACTGGGTGGGCGCCTCGTGCCATGACACCGGGGAAGTCGAACGCGCGCTGGCGCTGGGCGCTGATTTTCTGGTTGCGGGGCCGGTGCTCGCCACGCCCACGCATCCGGGCGCGCCTACACTGGGGTGGCAAGGCCTGCGCGTGCTGCTCGATGGTTGCCGCGTGCCCGTCTATGCGCTGGGCGGCATGCAGCACATCGACCTTGAATTCGCCATGCACGCAGGCGCGCATGGCATCGCCATGCTGCGCGGCGCCTGGCCGGATTAATTCAGCGGCGGGTTGTCCGTGCCGCTCTCGCTGTCGTCCTCGATCCCGTCGGGCGTTTCCGCCACGGGAATGCGATAACTTTCGCTCGCCCACGCGCCTAGATCAACCATCTTGCAGCGCTCAGAGCAAAACGGCCGCCAGCGGTTCGCGGTGTCCCATACGACACCGGTACCACAGTGCGGGCAGCTGACAATACGCGGCTTCATGACGGGCGCTACAGATTGCAGAACGTGAGCTCGAACTCTACGTCGGTTTCAACGGTCTTGGGGCGTTGCCCGCCTTCCTGCGAGGTGAAGCGGATGTTGAGCGCGTACTTGTTCGCGCTGATTTCGGGCACGCACTGGTAGTTGCGCGAGAGCTTGATGCGCAGCATCTGCGCGACACGCCCCGCCATCATTTGCTGGTACACACCCTGATAGGCGACCTGCGTGGTGTTCTTGCCGCTTTCGCGCAACAGCCGCAACACTATGGCGATGGCGTCGCGTATCGATTGGAACGGCGCCAGCCATAGCGTCAGGTCGTGGCGGCGCTGGTCGCTGTTTTGCTGCAGCCAGAAGTGATAGGACGGGAGATCGAATTCGCAGACGCCGCCCGGAATGCCGGTGCGCTGCTTGATGCTCATCAGCCAGTCGTTCTCGCGCAATTCCTGGCCGACCTTGCCCGAGGTTTGAAATAGCCGCGACGAAGCCTGATCGATTTGCCACAGAATGCTGTCCAGCGCCTCCTCGGACACATCCGGGTTCTCGCGCAGGCCATCGAGCGTTTGTTTTTGGCGCTCCAGTTCCTGCAGCAGGTCTGATTTGAGATCGGCGCGGCTCGATACTTCAAGTATTTCGAAGATCGAAGTCAGCGCGACATGGTGTTCAAGCGGATCGGTCCTGGCGAGAAAAAATTCCACGCGCTCGTACAAATCCTCGAATCGCAGCAGCGTGCGCACGCGTTCGCTAAGCGGGTATTCATAGCTGATCACAGCGTGTCCTGGCTGGGCCTGTTGAACCGTGGCTAAGTATTCACCAATGCGGGAAAAAAATAAAGGTCTGAGCCGGGGTTTTTTAGCGCAATTTCGCGAAGGGTGTCAGCCGCGTGCGGCCAGCGCAAGGTATTTTTCGTGCAGGGCCTCGACCTGGCGGCGCATGCCCGCCGAATCGCCGCTGTTGTCCAGAACGTCATTGGCGCGCGCCAGGCGCTGCGTTCTGGACACTTGGGAGGCCATGATGGCGCGCACCTGCTGCTCGGACAAGGCGCTGCGCAGCATGGTGCGCTCGACCTGCTGCGCTTCGCTGCAATCGACCACGGCGATGCGTTTAACCAGGTCAAGATAGGCATTGGCCTCCAGCAGCAGCGGTACCGCCAGGATCACGTAGGGCTGCGCCGCCGCGGCCACGCGTGCACGCGTTTCCTGGCCTATCAGCGGATGCAATATGGCCTCAAGGCGCTTGCGCGCGCCAGGGTCAGAAAACACCAGTTGCCGCATTTTTGCGCGATCAAGGCTGCCGTCGGCGGCAATATATTCCGCGCCGAATTCGCCCTTGATAAGCGCAATCGCCGCACCGCCGGGGCGTGTGAGCGCGTGGGAGATTTCGTCGGTATCAACGATGGCCGCGCCGAACTCCTCGAATACCTTAGCGGCGCTCGACTTGCCAGACCCGATGCCGCCGGTCAATCCTATGCAGTACGGCATCGGCGGCTAGAACAGATTGAGGTAGTGCTTGTTGATCGTCTGCCCGTGAAACAGCGCGATAACACCCGCCGCGGCGAGATAAGGCCCGAACGGTATGGGCGTCTCGCTGCCGCGCCGCGCGATCACCATCATCGAGACGCCGACCACCGCGCCCACCAGCGACGACAGCAGTATCACCAGCGGCAGCATCTGCCAGCCGAGCCAGGCGCCTATGGCCGCAAGCAGCTTGAAGTCGCCATACCCCATGCCTTCCTTGCCGGTGGCGAATTTGTACAGCCAGAACACCGACCACAACGCCAGGTAACCCGCCGCCGCGCCGATCACGGCTGTTTTGAGATCGGTATGCGCGGCCCAAATGTTGAAAAGGAGTCCCGCCCAGAGCAGCGGGAACGTAATGTCATCGGGCAGATAAAAGGTGTCCAGATCGATGAATGCCAGCGCGATCATCGCCCATACGAATAGCAGGGCGCCCGCGCCGGCCAGTGTCGCGCCGAAACGCCAAGCGGCGTAGCCGGAAAGCGCGCCGCACAACGCTTCCACCAGGGGATAACGTATCGAGATTGGTGACTTGCAACTTGAACACTTGCCGCCCAGAAACAGGTAGCTCGCTATCGGAATGTTTTCCATTGCCGTGATCTTGTGACCGCAGGACGGGCAGGCGGAACGCGGCACTACCAGATTGTATTTCTCCTCCGGAGGCGGCGCGGGCGTGTCATTGAGATCAGCGCAGTCCGCCTGCAACTCCCGCTCCATCATCTTCGGCAGCCGGTGGATGACTACATTGAGAAAACTGCCGATGCAGAGGCCGAAAATTAATGCGACAACGGTAAAGTACGGCTGATCGGCAAGTAAACTTGCAAGCATGGTCATCTCAACGGGCACGCAAAGCTATGACAAACGATGCCCATAAGAGTACATAGGCGTGCGGCGATGAAAAACGCGGCGTGCGCCGCGAATAATCAGACAACCTTGCCCAAATTGAAGATCGGCAGATACATGGCGATAACCATGCCGCCAATCAGCGTGCCAAGCACCACCATGATCATTGGCTCCATCAGGCTTGCCAGCGCCTCAACGGCGTCATCAACCTCTGCTTCATAGAAGTCGGCCACCTTCGACAGCATGGCGTCGAGCGAGCCGGCCTCTTCGCCGATCATTACCATCTGAATCACCATGTTGGAAAACGCCGTGGTGTTTTGCATGGCCATGGTCAGACTTGACCCGGTTGCGACTTCATTCTGGATTTTTTTCGTTGCCACGTAATACTCGTAGTTACCCGCAGCACCCGCGACGGAATCCAACGCTTCGACCAGCGGCACGCCCGCGGCGAACATCGTGGAAAGCGTGCGCGTCCAGCGCGCGATGGATGACTTTCTCACCAGATCGCCGAATACCGGAATACGCAGCATGACGCGATCCATGATGATCTGCATTTTCTCGGAGCGCTTCCATGTATAAAAGAAAAACCAGCCGCCAAATCCGATGCCACCGAAAATTGCATACCAGTACTGCACGAACCAATTCGATATGGCCATGACCAGCAGTGTTGGTGCAGGAAGGTCCGCACCGAAGCTCTTGAAGACCTCCTTGAATGCCGGAATCACGAAAATCATGATGATCGCGGTAATAACGAATGCCACCACGATGATAGATAGCGGATAAAACAACGCGGACTTGATTTTGCTTTTGATAGCCTGAATTTTTTCTTTGTACGTCGCCAATCTATCAAGCAGGCTGTCCAGAATACCGGCGGCCTCGCCAGCGCCTACCAGATTGCAGAACAGCGCATCGAAGTAGAGCGGATGTTTTTCAAACGCCTGCTTGAGACTGGAGCCGGTCTCGACTTCAGTCTTAATGTTCATCAGCAAGCGCGCGACCGCAGGATTGCTATGCCCTTTGCCGACAATATCAAACGACTGCAGCAGTGGCACGCCAGACTTCATCATGGTCGCCAACTGCCGCGTGAACAACGTGATATCCTTGTCGGAAATGCTGCCGCCGCCGCCCATGCGCTGCTTTTTGATACTGTCGACCTTGATGCCCTGACGGCGCAACATGGCATTGACTTGCGCGTCGCCGACCGCGCGCATTTCTCCACGGATAATCTTGCCGGCTTTGTCCTTGCCGGTCCACATGAAGTTGAATTCTTTTACTGTCGGTTTTTTGGCTGCCGCAGCTGCTGTTGCCATGGGATGCCCCCTTTTTCTCTAATTTAACCAATAACTTAGGTTAACTTCTTGACGGGAATAATGCACTGGTTCAAGGCCTTTGTAAAGACCAAATCCGCTTACGTTGCCTCGGTGTGGGTATGGGCTGCGGGATGCGCCACAAGCGGCGCGGCGCGCACGACCTTGATCACCCGGTCCTGAGTCTGCAATATCTCCAACGCCTGCTCGCCAATTTTAACGCTGGTATTGGGTTCCGGGATGTCGCGCAGGTGCTCGACGATCAGGCCGTTGAGGGTCTTGGGGCCGTCAAGCGGAAAATCGAATCCCAGCTTGCGGTTCAAGTCGCGCAGCAAGGTGGCACCCTCGATCAGGTAGCTGCCGTCGGCCTGTTTTGTATACCCGCCCGAACGCAGGGGCGAGTGGGTGGTGAACTCGCCTATGATCTCTTCGAGAATATCCTCCAGTGTCACCAGCCCTTGCAACTCGCCGTATTCATCCACGATCAGGCAGATGCGGTCGCGCTGCTCCTGAAAATTCTGCAACTGCGTGAATAGCGGGGTGCCGGACGGCGCAAAAAATCCTGGACGGGTCAGTTCCATCAAACTTTTCCGGGTAAATTCATTCTTGTGGATTTGGCTCAGCGCGTGACGTACGCGCACCGTGCCGATGATTTCGTCAAAGCGCCCGCGATAGACCACGAGCCGACGGTGATACGCGGTGGTAATTTGCTCGACGAGCTTGTCGAGCGGCGCGTCGATGTCGATGGCCTCGATTTGATGCCGCGGCACCATCACGTCGTTCACGGTGATTTCCTCCAGGTCGAACAGATTGAGCAGTATCGACATGTGCTTCTTCGGCAGAAAGTTCGATGACTCCAGTACGATGGTGCGCAATTCCTCTGCCGACAACGGTTGCGGTCCGGAATCCTGCGACTCAATACGCAGCAATTTCAAAAGCGGTTTCAGAATGGCGTCGGTGGACGCCGACAGCAGATGCACAAAGGGCGCGGAAATGATCGCAAGCCCGCGCATCGGCCACGCCACCAGGCGCGCGATGCGCTCCGCGTTATGCTGCCCCAGCCGCTTGGGGACGATCTCGCCCGCGACTATAGACACATAAGTTATGCCGATCACGACCAGCGCGGTCGCGGCAATCGCGGACGGTTTTTGTTCCATGCCGAGCGATCTTAACCAGGCGGCGAGCGGATCGGCGAGCACCGCTTCGCCAAAAATGCCGCTCAGCAGCCCTATGGACGTGATGCCGATTTGCACGGTGGACAAAAATCTCGTCGGCTGCTCACTCAGTCTGATGGCTGCCGCCGCGAGTTTGTCGCCGTTGTTCGCCAGTGCCGCGAGCCGCGGCCTGCGCGCGGTGAGCAGCGCCACTTCCGACATGGCAAACACGCCATTGAGCAAAATGAGAGATACCAGAATGAGAATTTCCATCTTTCTTGCTCCGTCTTGGGGTGCTGCGTGCGCGGGCGCGCGCGGCGCCCGCGGTTCAGGTACGACCGAGGATCACTTCAACCACGAACCGGCTGCCGATATAGGCCAGTACAAGCATCAGAAATCCGGCGAGCGTCCAGCGCATCGCAACGCGTCCGCGCCAGCCGTAGCCATGGCGGCCGGCGAGCAGCGCGCCGAAAATGAGCCACGACAACACGCCGAACACGGTCTTGTGATTAAAACGCGCGGCCTTGCCGAACAACTCTTCGGAAAACACGATGCCGCTGGCGAGCGTGAGCGTCAGCAGCACGAACCCCGCGAGGATGATGCGAAACAGCAAGGTCTCCATCGTCAGCAGCGGCGGCATTTTTTGCAGCGCCGAGGGAATTGCTCCGGTATGCAAGCGGCGTTCGATGATGGCCATCAGCAGCACGTGTAGCGAGGCAATGGTGAACAGGCTGTAAGCCATCAACGACACGACGATGTGCGCGCGAAAAGCAAAGAGTTCCGTGTTCGGCAGCGACTTGGCCGCGGGCAGAAGTGCGGGCATCAGCACCGCCGCGGCGGCCACCGGCATCACCAGCATTGGCAATCCGTCGAGCCGCTGAAAAATTCCGCCGCTCCAGTAAATCAACACAGTGAGCCATAAAATCGCGGACAGCGCGTTGCCCACGCCCAGACGCAAGCCGTCCGCCGCGAACATGCTTTGCGACAACAGGAACGCGTGCAGCGCAAGCGGCACAAGCGCCAGCATGTGTTCCCACGCAGAGGTGTCATGCGCGGCGGATTCGGCCGACCAATGGCGGCGCCAGAACAAAATCGCAAGCGCAACGTAAAGAATTGCGGTCAGCAGATACGGTAGAATCGTCACGGTGTAATGAGTCTACACCAATCCAAACTTAACAATCTCCAGGTCTCCCATGTTTGACAATCTGACCAATCGGCTGTCCAAGGTGTTGAAAACGCTGCGCGGCGAAGCGCGGCTCACCGAGGACAACATCGGCGAAGCGCTGCGCGAGGTGCGCGTTGCGTTGCTAGAAGCCGATGTCGCGCTGCCGGTGGTGCGCGACTTCATCGCGCGCGTTCGCGAGAAGGCCATGGGCCAGGAGGTTATGGGCAGCCTGACCCCGGGGCAGGCGGTGGTGGGCGTGGTGCACCGCGAACTCATCGCGCTGATGGGCGAGAAGAACGACGAACTTAATCTCTCCACACAGCCCCCGGCGGTCATCCTGATGGCGGGCTTGCAGGGTTCGGGTAAAACCACCACCAGCGGCAAGCTCGCGCTGTGGCTCAAGGAACGCAACAACAAAAAGGTATTGGTCGCAAGTTGCGACATTTACCGCCCTGCCGCTATCGAGCAGTTGAAAACCGTTGCGGGCCAGGTCGATGCCGAGTTTTTCCCGTCGTCGCCGGATCAAAAACCGGTCGATATCGCACGCGCGGCGCTTGACTACGCGCGCCGGCACTACAAGGATGTATTGATCGTCGATACCGCCGGCCGGCTCGCCATCGACGAGCAGATGATGGCCGAGATTCGCGAACTGCATGCGGCGCTGAATCCGGTTGAAACACTGTTCGTGGTCGATTCGATGCAGGGCCAGGACGCGGTGAATGTGGCCAAAGCTTTCTCCGAAGCGTTGCCGCTGACCGGCATCGTGCTCACCAAGCTCGATGGCGACGCGCGCGGCGGCGCGGCGTTGTCGGTGCGCCATGTCACCGGCAAGCCGATAAAGTTTGCCGGCGTGGGCGAAAAGCTCACGGGTCTCGAGGCGTTTTACCCGGATCGCATGGCCTCGCGCATACTCGGCATGGGCGATGTGTTGTCGCTGATCGAGGACGTGCAGAAAGGCGTCGATCGCGGTGAAGCCGAACGCCTGGCGAAAAAAGTAAAGTCGGGCAAGGGTTTTGACCTTGAGGATTTCAAGCAGCAGATGGGGCAAATGCAAAAAATGGGCGGCATGTCCGCCATCATGGACAAACTGCCGGGCAATCTCGCCAATGCGGTGCAGGGCGCGCCGCAGATTGATGACAACACGATTCGCCGCAAGTCGGGCATCATCAATTCGATGACGCCGCGCGAGCGTACTCATCCCGAGCTGATCAAGGCTTCGCGCAAGCGCCGGATTGCCACCGGCGCCGGCGTTACGGTGCAGGAGGTCAACCGCCTGCTAAACGAGTTCGAGCAGATACAAAAAATGATGAAAATGATGGCCAAGGGCGGCATGGCCAAACTCATGCGCGGCTTGAAGGGACGAATACCGGGCTTGTAATCCCGGCGGCGGTTACTTCAAGCTGAATTTCTTCTCGCGGATAAACGCGCCGAAATCCGCGCGCTCCGGCACCGAGTAGTGCCGCGCCTTGTCTTCCGACCAGCCGTTGAACGCCACATCCGCATAAAGATTCGGATACCGCTGTTTGCGCAGCGGCATCAGCGCGTGGCGGCGTTGATCGTAGGCGTCGATGTTTTCCTTCAGCTTCGATTCATCGTAACGATCGGCGTGCACGGTAATGTCGAGTTGCAGCCGCGGCGAGATGCGGCCCGCTTCGAGCGGATAACCCACGCACAATCCCGCGACCGGAAACACCGCGTCGGGCAATCCGATGATGCCGCTGGTCTCGCGCGGATGATTGCGCACAGCGCTGATGGGCACCGTGCCCAGTCCCGCCGCCTCGGCGGCGCGTATAAAAGTGGCGAGCACGATGCCGGCATCGACCGCCGCATTCATGAAATGATCGAGGTGATCGTTGACGAACGCCTTGCCGCGCCATTCGCCGATCTGGCGGATGCGCCGGTTGTTGCCGCAGAACACCAGAAACACCGGCGCGTTGTTGATCCATTGCATGTCGGGGATCAGGTCGGCTATGGCCTTGATTTTGGCGCGGTCACCCACGTTAACGATGTCGGCCTGCTGCAAATCGGATTTTGATGGCGCCGACAACGCGCATGCGAACAACAGCTTGAGCAATGCCGGATCGACGGGCTGATTTGTCCACTTGCGCTGCGAGCGGTGTTCGAGCATGCGCGCGTGTTCGTCCGTGCCGCACGTGCCCACAGGGACGGGAATTCCCTCTCCGAAGCGTTCCAGCGAGGCTTTCTGGATGCGTTTTTCGTTGGATTCTGGAGCATTATTCATGTGTTTTCCTTGAGGATACTATTTACAAATGTCAATAAAAACAAATACTTAGTTAATTGTTGGTGTTGTCAGCATTGTAATGCCGCCACGAACCACTCGCCAGGCTTTTACCTTGCACCGAGGGTGAAAAGTATCGTAACATCACGGGCTTTCCACGATTTCCAGATTAGGAATTCCAATGGTAGTTATTCGATTGTCGCGTGGTGGTGCCAAGAAGCGCCCATTTTTTAATCTCGTGGTGGCGGATTCGCGCCGTGCCCGCGATGGCCGTTTTATCGAGCGTATCGGATTTTACGATCCCAAGGCGCCGGAAGGCCGTGAGACATTTCGCTTGAACAAAGAGCGTCTTGCACACTGGCAATCCAAGGGTGCGCAGCCGTCCAATACCGTGGCGCGGCTGGTCAAGCAATTTGGCAAGGCCGCTGCCGGGGCCGCTGTTGAAGCAACAGCCGCAGCCTGAGGATTTAGTGGAAATGGGGCGCATCAGCGCTCCGTTTGGAGTTAAAGGCTGGGTCAAGATACAGCCGTTCACCGAGGCTGCGGATGGATTGAAGCGCTACCAAACCTGGTGGCTGGGTAGCGCGGACGGCTGGCGGGAATATACGGTCGAAGGCATTCAGCCGCAAGCCGCTGGATTGTCGGCCAAGCTCGCGGGTTGTGATGATCGTGATGTGGCGGAGAGTTTCAAGGGCCGCGTGGTGGCAGTGCCGAGGGGAGCGTTCCCTCGCGAAAAGGACGGCGAATTTTACTGGTCCGATCTGATCGGGCTGAGAGTCAGGAATTGCGAAGGGCTGGATTTCGGTGTCGTTGAAGCGATGCTAGAAACCGGCGCCAACGATGTGCTGGTGGTGCGGACGGGTAGCCAGGGCGAGAGCGAAAAAACAACGGAAAGATTGATCCCGTTTATCGCCTCGGTCGTGAAAAAGGTTGATCCAGACGCCGGCGAGATTGAAGTGGATTGGGGCGCTGATTTTTAGTAGCGTGAGCTGATGTTGCATTTTGATGTAGTCACGCTATTTCCGGAGATGTTCGACGCGATTACCGGGTCGGGCATCACGGGACGGGCGCTTGAACGACGTGCGTACCAGTTGTTGACGTGGAATCCGCGTGATTTCGCGGCCAACACGCACCGCACGGTGGACGACAGGCCGTACGGCGGCGGTCCGGGCATGGTGATGATGGTTGATCCGCTTGAAAAAGCGATCAGCGCGGCGCGCCAGCGGCAGATGAGTTCGGGCGTGCGTAAACCGCGGGTGATTTACCTGTCGCCGCAGGGTAAGCCGTACAAGCATGCGATGGCGATGGAATTGGCGGCGGAGCAGGGCATCGTGATGCTCGCCGGGCGTTACGAAGGTGTGGATGAACGATTGATCGCACGACAGGTGGATGACGAAATCTCGATTGGAGATTACGTGTTGTCGGGCGGTGAAGTGGCTGCGATGGTGGTGATGGACAGCGTGATCCGGCAATTGCCGGGCGTGCTGGGTGACGATGAGTCGGCGCGGCAGGAGTCATTCGTGCACGGCCTGCTCGATTGTCCGCACTACACGCGGCCCGAGGTTTACGAAGGTGTGGCGACACCGCTGGTGCTGATGTCGGGCAACCATGCGGACATCGCGAGATGGCGGTTAAAGCAGTCGCTGGGCAGAACGAACCAGCGCCGGCCGGATTTGCTGGCGGCACGCGGAGTGAATACGCAGGAACGCGCACTCCTCGACGAATATATTGCGGAAGCACAAGTACAGGCAGCACAAGCAAAAGGAGCAGGAAAATGAATTTGATTCAGCAGATTGAAAAAGAAGAAATCGAACGCCTCGGAGCGAAAATTCCCGAGTTCGCGCCCGGCGACACCGTGATCGTCAGCGTGAAAGTGGTCGAGGGCGAGCGCAAGCGCGTGCAGGCATACGAAGGTGTTGTCATCGCCAAGCGCAGCCGCGGCCTGAACTCATCGTTCATGGTGCGCAAGATTTCCGCCGGCGAGGGCGTGGAGCGTACGTTCCAGACTTACTCGCCGTTGATCGCGAACATCGAGGTCAAGCGCCGTGGCGACGTGGGCCGCGCCAAGCTCTATTACCTGCGTAAACTGACCGGCAAGGCCGCGCGTATCAAGGAAAAACTCGCGGTCAGGGGCGCCGCCACGATAGTCCCCGACATGCTGCCGGAAGCGCCGGCGGAAGCCGCCGCCGAAGCCGCGAAGTAAGCAAGCTTCTCATGCGTTTTGAAAAAGGCGGCGGCGGCCGCCTTTTTTATTGGGCGCTTATTGCGCAATATCGCCTTTCCAAAGGTCGCTCAGATACTCGTGCTCGCGCGTATCAACCCAGCTCACGCGGTATTCAACGGGCCGCTCGCTGTAGGTATACGCCACGCGCTTGATCACCAGCGCGGGCACGCCTGCCGGCAACCCAAGTGCCGCCGCAACAGCCGGTGGTGGAATCGCACTCGACAACCGTTCGCTGATGCGTATTACGTTGATGCTATGACGCGCCTGGTACAGCCCGTAGATCGTGCTTTCGCGCGCGCGATAGGTTGTTTCGTTTAACCCTGGAAACAACGCCGCCGGCACCACGATGTCGTCAAAGATTACCGGCCGCCCACCCAGCTTCAAAACATTTTGCATGCGCAAAGTCGGCGTGCCGCGGCCCACGCCTAGTTGTGCCGCTTCATCTGCCTCCGCGCGGCTCTTGCGAAACGCCAGCAACTCGTGTACCGGCAATTCCTTCGCGCCATCCTTGCGCGCGATATGGAAAAAATAAAACAGCGTGCGGTCTTCGGTATGCGCGGCCACAAAAGTGCCGCGCCCCTGCTGGCGCACGAGTATGTTGCCAGCCACCAGCGCGTCCACCGCCTTGCGCAGCGTGCCGATGGAGACGCGAAACTGCCGCGCCAGTTCGGTTTCGCTGGGTATCGCCTCGCCCGGATGCCAGTCGCCGGCGGCAAGTTTGCGCGTGAGGGCAATCTGCACGCGGCGGTACTGCGGATGCGCGGTGGGGACAGTGGGTTCAGCGGCCATTGGGGGGGAGGGGGGGCGATTACGATTAACAAGATTGCGCAGGCTGGCGCGCGGCGGATTTTAACACCGCGCCGCAGCATTCATTTAAGTCATATGGTTGACTCGTGGCGGGGCGGCGCGTAGCATTTTTAAACCCAGTTCGATGCGGGCGCTCGTCCGCATTTTCAGATTTACTTTCTGATTTCACGCTAGACAAGGAGTGCACATGATTCATTTTCTGGTTCACGACAAGAAAGACACCGTAGGCGTCGCCGTGGTCGAAGGCATCAAGGCCGGGCAGGAACTCACCGGCTGGCTGATGGAGGATGACTCCACCGTCACGGTGAAGGCGATCAACGATATTCCCATCGGCCACAAGGTCGCGACCAAGCCGGTGAAAAACGGCGATACGATCTGGAAATACGGCTTCGACATCGGCAAGGCCGTCGCCGACATCAAGGTGGGCGAGCACACCCACGTTCACAACGTTAAAACGAAACGCTGGTGAGTGACGGGTTTACCCTTCACACATACACCCTTCACCCTTCACGAGGTAAATCATGATTTCCAGCAAAACGACTTTCTGGGGCTATCGCCGCGAAAACGGCCGCGTCGGCGTGCGCAATCACGTCATCATCCTGCCGCTCGACGATCTGTCGAATTCGGCGTGCGAAGCCGTTGCGCACAACATCAAGGGCACCGTGCCCATCATTCACCCGTATGGCCGTCTGCAATTTGGCGCCGATCTTGAGTTGCATTTCCGCACGCTGATTGGCGCGGGCTGCAATCCGAACGTCGCCGCCGTGGTGGTGATCGGAATCGAGGAAGAATGGACCAATCGCATTGTTCAGGCCATCGCCAAGACCGGCAAGCCGGTCACAGGCTTCGGCATCGAGCTGCATGGCGACCACGACACCATCATGCGCGCCTCCAAGGTGGCGAAAGAATACGTGCAATGGGCATCCGAACAGCGCCGCGTCGAATGCCCGATCAGCGATCTGTGGGTATCCACCAAGTGCGGTGAATCCGACACTACCTCCGGCTGCGGCTCGAACCCGACGGTGGGCAGTGCGTTCGACAAACTTGATCCGCTGGGTGTCACCATGTGTTTCGGCGAAACCACCGAGATCACCGGCGGCGAACACATCGTCGCCGACCGCTGCGCCACGCCGCAGGTGCGTGCGGATTTCATGAAAATGTTTGATCGCTACCAGGCGCTCATCGAACGTCACAAGACGAGTGATCTTTCCGACTCGCAGCCGACCAAGGGCAATATCGCTGGTGGCTTGACGACGATTGAAGAAAAAGCGCTCGGCAACATCCAGAAGATCGGCAAGAATTGCAAGGTCGTCGGCGTACTCGACAAAGCCGAGATGCCCACCAAGCCGGGCCTGTGGTTCATGGACTCGTCGTCCGCCGCCGCCGAGATGGTGACGCTGTGCGCCGCCTCGGGCTATGTGGTGCATCTTTTTCCCACCGGGCAGGGCAACGTTATCGGCAATCCGATTATTCCAGTGCTCAAGCTGTGCGCGAACCCGCGCACCGTGCGCACCATGTCCGAACACGTCGATTACGATTGCACGGGCTTGCTGCAGCGGCAAAAAAATCTCGATCAAACCGGCAACGAATTGATCGACGTGATGCTGCGTACTTGCAATGGCCGCCTTACCGCAGCCGAGGCGCTGGGTCACAACGAGTTCGTGATGACGCGACTTTACGAGAGCGCGTAGTTAAGAGTTGCGGCACACGTGGCCAAGTTAAGAGGGGCCGACATCCTCGCGCGCGCGCTGGCAGTCGCCGGCGCGCGCGAAATTTTTTCGCTCTCCGGCAATCAGATCATGCCGGTGTACGATGCCGCCATCGACGCGGGACTTAACATCACGCATGTGCGGCACGAGGGCGCGGCGGTGCACATGGCCGATGCCTGGGGGCGGCTCACGGGGGAACCCGGCATCGCGTTACTGACCGGCGGCCCCGGCCACGCCAACGGCGTCGGTGCGCTCTACACCGCGCTTGCCTCCGAATCACCGCTGGTAGTGTTGTCCGGTCACGCGCCGCTTAATCAACTCGGGCGCGGCGCGTTTCAGGAAATGGCGCAGGCCGATATGGCGGCCCCCGTGACCAAGGTGTCGTTTACCGCGAAGAGCGCGGCTTCATTGGGTGACGACATTGCGCTCGCGATGCGTACCGCGCGTGCTGGCCGGCCCGGCCCCGTGCATCTAAGTTTGCCTTTCGATGTGCTGGAAAATTTTGTCGACAACGGCGAGGCGCGCGTGCCGGCGAAAGACTTGTTTTATGCGCCACCGCAAATGTTGGCCTTGAATATCGCGGATGCGGTGCTCGCCGAACGCGCGCGCGCGCAGCGGCCGCTGATCATCACAGGCCCGCAACTCGCGAGCAGTCGCGGCCAGGCGTTGCGCGATCAACTGAGTGACGCCACCGGTGTGGCCGTGGTGTGCATGGAAAGCCCGCGCGGCATCGCCGATCCGTGCCTGGGTGCATTTGGCGACGTGCTGGGTGAAGCCGATTTAATTGTGCTGATTGGCAAGCAACCGGATTTCACTTTGCGCTTCGCGCAGCCGCCGGGTGTGAACGCGCAATGCAAATTTATCGTGATTGATCCCGACATCGACGTGTTGCGGCGCTCGATGGCGACCATCAAGCGAGAGCGCGTGGTACTGAACAGCGTGGCTGACGCGCCTGCGGCGATGCAAACCCTCATCAATGCATGCAAAAATAAATCAATAAAAACAAATACTTACAAACAATCCATTGCTGATGCAATAGCCTATCGTCCAGCAGCTTGGAAATCTCAGACTGCGAATTCAGCAAACACCGTGCATCCGCTCGAAATCGGCCGTGCGGTTCAACAACTGCTTGATGCAGCCGATGATCCGCTACTGATCGCCGACGGCGGCGAATTCGGCCAGTGGGCGCAAGCGTGCGTGTCGGCATCCACGCGCGTGATCAACGGCCCGGCAGGTTCCATCGGCAGCGCGATACCGTTTGCAATGGCGGCGCGTGCAGCGCGGCGCAACGCAACTGTTGTGGCGCTGCTGGGCGATGGCACCTTCGGCTTCCACATGGCCGAGTTCGACACCGCAGTGCGTCACGGCTTGCCGTTCGTCGCGGTGATCGGCAACGACGCCTGCTGGAACGCCGAGTATCAGATACAGTTGCGCACTTATGGCAAAGCACGCGCACTCGGTTGTGAACTCGCAACCCCGGCTTACGAAAAAGCAGTCGCCGCACTGGGCGGACATGGCGAACACGTCACACGTGCGGCTGATCTGCCGGCGGCGTTGCAACGCGCAGTGAAATCTGGCAAGCCCGCGTGTGTCAACGTGATGATCGAACGTTTACCTGCGCCGAACGTATCACGCGTAGCCAGCGCGAGCGGCGGACACTGATATGAGAAGATCAAAGTCTTCACCGCAGAGGCGCGCAGACGCAGAGGTTACGCAGAGAAACCGATTCAGGGGTTTCTCTGCGCGTTTTTCTCTGCGCCTCTGCGCCTCCGCGGTTTAGGGTTTCCATGTCGAATCTCAAAGTCAAAATCTGGCGCGGCACGGAGTCCGGGCAATTCCAGGACTACGAAGTCCCGCGTCAGGAAAGCCAGACCGTGCTCGACGTGGTGACGTACGTGCAGCGCCGGCTTGATCCATCGCTCGCCTATCGATTCGCCTGCCGTGTGGGTGTGTGCGGCTCGTGCGCGATGACGGTGAACGGAGTCTCGCGCTGGACCTGCCGCACGCATGTGTCGAAGGTCGCGGAAAACAACGAACTCGAAATCGCGCCGTTGCGCAATCTGCCGGTGATCCGAGATCTAGCCACCGACATGACGGAATTTTTCGACAAGTGGGCGAAGGCGCGCGGACGCTTTACCGGCGACAAGACGCGCAAGGACGATTTCGCGCGCGTGGAGCCGTCATCAAAAAAACGCAAGGCAGTGGACGCGGCGATTGAATGCATAGGTTGCGGCGTGTGCTACAGCTCATGCGAAGTGGTGACGTGGAAGCCCGATTATCTCGGTCCCGCCGCACTAAGCCGCGCGTGGACGCTGGTGAACGACGTACGCGACGTGGCGCAAAAGGAACGGCTCGCGGCGGTTGCGGGCGACGCGGGTTGTCATGCGTGTCATACGCACATGAATTGCACCGAGCGTTGTCCCAAGCACATTTCGCCCACCGCCGGCATCGCGGGCCTGAAGCGCGCGGTGCTAGCCGCAACGTTGAAAGGGGAACTGTGAACACGCGTTCGCAAGTTCTATTGTGGGGCGCGCAACGCATCAGCGCGATGGTGCTGGCGCTGTGCGTGATTGTTCATCTCGTCACCATCATTTACGCCGTGCGCAACGGCTTGTCTGCGGCGGAAATTCTCGGGCGCACGCGCGGCAGCATCGCGTGGGGCGGTTTCTATGCGTTGTTTGTCGCGGCGGTCGCGATACACGCGCCGATCGGTGTGCGCAACATCTGTGCGGAATTCGGCTGGCGCGGGCGCGGCGTCGATGTGCTGATGTTCGTGCTTGCGCTGACGTTGGCGATGTGGGGCCTGCGTGCCGTGTGGGCGGTGATCTCATAAGCCAGTAAATATATGATAAAAAACGACTTTCGCTCACGCAATCATCCGGCGTACTGGGCGTTTCTCACGCACCGCATATCCGGCGTGGCGCTGACGTTGTTTCTGCCGGTGCATTTCTGGGCGCTGGGCAACGCGCTGCATGGCGAGGCGAAGCTCGAAAGTTTTCTGCGCTGGTCTGATCAACCGCTGGTGAAAATTGCCGAGACCATGCTTGTGTTGCTGCTTGCCGCGCACATGGCTGGCGGCGTGCGTTTGCTGATGTTGGAGTTCCTCGATTGGCCCGATGTCACCGCATCACACAAGACGATGCTCGCGCTGGCGGGCGGCGTCAGCGTTGCGATAGGTTTGGCGTTTCTACTCAACCTGGTGTGAACATGGCCGCAAAAAATATTCCGTTTGGCTTCGTCGAATTGCCGCGCGAACGCTCGCAAAAGAAACCGCGCCGCACGGGGCTTACCATGATGGCCGACTTTGGTTTGCCGCTGCGTTACGCCACCGATACGGTTGAACTTGCCGGCCCCTACATCGATCTTGCCAAGATCGCCGTGGGCACGTCGCGGCTGTATGCGTTGCCGTATCTGCGGCGCAAGCTCGCGATGTATAAAAAGAATCACATCCGCCCCTTCATCGGCGGGCAGTTTCAGGAGTACGTGTACGCCACCTACGGCGCGGGCAAACTGCCGGCGTTCATGAAGGAAGCCAAACGCGTCGGCTTTGAGGTGATCGAAATCTCCGACAACTGCGTGCCGCTGTCCGATGCCGAACGCTACCGCCAGATCAAACTCGCGGTCGACAGCGGGCTTGCGGTGTTCGGCGAAGTCGGCTCGAAGGACATGAAAAACGACGCGGGCCTGCTGGTGCATCAGGCAGAAATCTGCCTCAAGGCCGGCTCGGAGTTGGTGCTGGTCGAAGCCGCCGAGCTCATCGCCAACGGCAAGCCCAAGATGAAACTCATCAACGGCATCCGCCGCGCGCTCGACATGAGCAAGGTTTTGATCGAACTGCCCGGTCCGTGGATCAGCAACGTCACGCTGTCGGCGGTGGAAGACATGAAAAAATTTCTGGTTTCCGAATTCGGCCCTGACGTGAATATCGCCAACGTGTTGCCGCAGGACATCATCGAAACCGAAGCGCTGCGCGTGGGGCTGGGCGTGGTCGGCCCCAAAGTATTGAGAGGCAAAACATGAAACGCAAGAAACCAAACATCCTGCTGATACTGGTCGACGATCTGCGCTACGACGAATTCGGCGCGGGCGGGCATCCGTACATGAAGACGCCCCACATCGACCGTATCGCGCACGAGGGCGCCTTGTTCGAGCGGGCGTTTCATACCACGCCGATCTGTTCGCCCAATCGTGCGTCGATACTGACTGGCCAATACGCCAGCCGTCACGGCATCATCGATAACGTTGCGCGCGACGCGGCGAGTCATCGCATCCCCAACTATCACCTTGAGTTGCAGAAACTCGGTTACGAGACCGCGCACATCGGCAAGTGGCACATGGGCAACGACGGCAAGTCGCGTCCGGGCTACGACTATTGGGTGGCGTACGACGGGCACGGGCGGTTGAATGATCCGGTGCTGTGCGAGCACGGCGAATATAAAAAGCGCAAGGGTTACATCACCGACATCATGAACGGCATGGCGGTCGATTTCGTCAAGCAGAAGCACGACAAACCGTGGTCGCTGTGGTTCGCGCACAAGGCCGTGCACCCGGACGCGGAGCAGGCCGCCGACGGCACGGTGCGCATGGATGGTTATCGCGTGGCGAAGCGTCACGAGAATCTTTACAAGGGTTGCGTGTTCCCGAAGACGCCCAACATGCAAATGCCGGAAGAGTTTTTGAAGCACAAACCGGCATGGACGGAAGCAGTCGAGTTACGCAAGCTGCCGCAGTCGCGCGCGATCATGGACCCGCTGTTCTCGTGCGAGCAGGAGGAAATTCGTTTGCGCGCGTGCATGATGGCTGCGGTGGATGAAGGTGTGGGCATGTTATTCGATGCGCTTGAGGAAACCGGGCAGCTCGACAACACGATCATCCTGTTCATGGGTGATAACGGCTTTTTCTTTGGTGAACACGGCATCGGCCCCGACCGGCGCTTCGGTTACGAAGAGGGCATCCGTTCGCCGCTGACGATTCGTTATCCGGGCAAGATCAAGCCCGGCCTGCGCCGCAAGGAACTGGTGATTTTGCAAGACCTGGCGCCGACGCTGATCGATATCGCCGGCGGCAAACCCGGCGTGCATATTCAGGGCCGCTCGTTGACGCCGTTGTTCCCTGGCAAAAAAATACCGTGGCGCAAATCCGTATTCATTGAATACTGGGCCGAGAACGCGTATCCGTGGCTGGTGGGCATGACGTACAAGGCGGTGCGCACCGACCGCCACAAGTACATCAAGTGGGTGAACCGCGCGAAGAACGGCGAGCTCGACGAGCTGTACGATCTTGATAAAGATCCGTATGAAATTAGTAACGTCGTAAAACGCCCCGCGTATCGCGCCACGCGCGACAAGCTCAAGCGCGAACTGCGCAAGCTTGCGGCGGATGCGCTGGGGTTGTAAGGTAAATGATTGCTTTTTGGGGATTAAAAAGAATGTTTAAAAACAAATACTTACATTACACGCTACTGCTGGCCGTGATTTGCGCGACGCCCATCGCCGGCGCGCAGAATTATCCTAATCGCCCGGTGCGCATCATCGTGCCGTTCGCGCCCGGCGGCGCCACCGATATCGTGGCGCGTGTCATCGGCCAAAAGCTGAATGAGGCGTGGGGCCAAACCATTGTTGTCGATAACCGCGGTGGCGCGGGAGGCAACATCGGCGGTGAAATCGCGGCGAGGGCCAATCCAGACGGCTACACGCTGTTCATGACCTCGGGCTCCATCGTCGCCGCCAATCCGCACATTTTCAAAAAGATGCCGTTCAACCCCGAGAAAGACCTGGTGGCGATCACCGGCGGCGCGAGCGGCCCGCAGATCATCGCGGTCAATCCGAGTTTCGCCGCGAAGTCGCTGAAGGATTTCATTGCCGCGGTGAAGGCCAAGCCCAAGGCCCTGTCCTTCGGCTCGGCGGGTTTCAGCACGCAAACGCATTTGGCGGCCGAGAATTTTATGGTTGCGGCGGGCATCGATGCGACTCACGTGCCGTACAAGGGTGAAGGGCCCGCGCTGATCGATCTCGTCGCGGGGCAATTACATTTCGCCACGCCGAATCTTGCGGCCTCCATCGGCTTCGTCACGCAAGGCAAACTGCGCGCGCTCGCGGTCACCAGCAAGGAGCGCGTGAAGCAACTGCCCGACGTGCCCGCGGTGGCGGAAACGCTGCCGGGTTTTGAAAACATCGGCTGGTTCGGCCTGATGGCGCCGGCAGGCACACCGCAGGCAGTGATTCAAAAAGTGCACGAGGATACGACCAAGGCGCTCAACTTGCCCGATACGATTGCGCGGCTCACGCAGCTAGGCATGGTGCCGTATCTCAAAGACCCGCAGGCATTGGCACAGGCCATCAAGACCGAATCCGTGCTGTGGGCGAAAATCGCGCGCGAGCGTAACCTCGTGGTGAATTAAAATGAAGCTGGACCTGAAACAAGTCGAAGAAGCGTCGAAGGAAATCTACATTCGCGCGCTCAAACTCTTACCGCCGGATATCAAGGAAGGCTTCAAGCGTCTTGATGCGACCGAGACCAACCCGACCGGCAAGGCGATCCTCGGCACCATGATCCGTAACATCAAGGTGGCCGAGGACAACACCAATCTGCTTTGCCAGGACACGGGGATTCCGATATACAACGTGGTGATCGGCGCGGGTGTCGAGGTCGATGGCTACGCCTTGAAGAAGGCGATTGCCAAGGGTTGCGAGCGCGCCACGCGCGAACATCCGCTGCGTTCAAGCGTGGTGCATCCGACCACGCGCCAGAACGAACACACCTCGTGCGGGCGCGGCGTGCCGGTGATCAATATTGATTTCTCCGACACACCCGGTGAATTGTCGATAGAGATGATACCGAAGGGTTCCGGTTCGGAATTTAACTCGTGGCTGAAAATGGCGTTTCCCGCCGACGGCATCGCCGCGATCAAAACCTTCGTCATCGATTGCGTGCTCGAAGCAGGCGGCAAAACCTGCCCGCCGACCATCGTCGGCGTGGGCGTGGGCGGCACGGCTGACTTGTGCGTGCATCTGTCGAAAGTGGCCGCCACGCGCGCGCTGGGTACGGCATGTTCTGATCCCGAAGGCGCGAAGCTGGAGCAGGAATTGAGCGGCGTGGTGAACAAACTCGGCGTCGGGCCGCAAGGCCTCGGCGGCGATTCGACTTCGTTCGCGGTGCATGTTGAGACTGCCGCGACGCACATTACGTTGAACCCGGTGGCGGTCAACATGCAGTGCCACTCGGCGCGGCGCTCGCGGGCGACGTTTACCGCCAGCGGTCTTAGCTACGGATACTAATATGGCACACCACGAATTCGAAATGCCGGTGACGGAACAGCAGGTACGCCAGGTGCGCGTCAACGACACTGTCACGTTGAACAAAACGTTGTATGGCATTCGCGACGCGACGCAGATACATATGTTCGACCGCGGCCGCAAGACGCGCTTCGATTTGCGCGGGCATGCCGTGGTGCACACAGCGCCCAACGTGAAATGGGTGGGCGAAACCGAAGACCATCCATCGGGTTACGCGCCGATTTGCATCGGCACCACCACCAGCGCGCGCATGGAGCGCTTCACGCGTCCGCTGATGGAGCAATACGGCGTGCGCATCATCATCGGCAAGGGCGGACTGTTCGCGGCGTCGCAGTCGGCGTTCAAGGACATCGGCGGCATTTACCTCGCGGTGATCGGGGGTGCTGCTGCGCTCGAAACCACCTGGGTGGAGCAGATCGAGGAAGTCGATCTGGATGATCTGAACCCGGAATCGTTGTGGAAATTCCGCGTCAAGGGCTTCGGCCCGCTGTTGGTGGCGATGGATTCGCATGGCGGCAATCTGTATACCGAGGTTAACAAGACCGCGCGCGACAATCGTGCCGCCGTGCTGGCGGCACTTGGGGTAAAGGCTTGAACTTCTTCACCGCGGAGGCGCAGAGGCGCAGAGGAATCGCGGAGAAGTTCGTTTATGGTTTTTCTCTGCGTAACCTCTGCGTCTTTGCGCCTCTGCGGTGAATCTTGTCACTATGAAAACCACAAAAACCGACATCCTCATTCTCGGCTCCGGCGGTGCCGGCCTGTTCGCGGCGCTGCATGCGCATCAGCACAACCCGAATCTGTCGATCACGGTCGCGGTGAAGGGCTTGCTCGGCAAGTCGGGCTGCACGCGCATGGTGCAGGGCGGCTATAACGTCGCGCTCGATCCCAAGGATTCGGTCGAGCGGCATTTCATGGACACTATCGAGGGCGGCAAGTGGCTGCCCGATCAGGATCTGGCGTGGACGCTGGTGGAGACCGCCGTCGAGCGCATCCACGAACTCGAAAATGAACTCGGCTGTTTTTTCGACCGCAACCCGGATGGCACGATTCACCAGAAAGCCTTCGCGGGGCAAACGTTCGACCGTACGGTGCACAAGGGTGATTTGACCGGCATCGAGATCATCAATCGTCTCGCCGAGCAGGTGTGGGCGCGCGGCATACACCGCATGGAAGAACATCGCGCGGTGGAGTTCATCAAGAACAAGGCGGGCGACGCGCTGGCCGGCGCGCTGATGATCGACATTCGCAGCGGCGAATTCGTGTTCGTGCAGGCGCAGGCGGTGCTGCTTGCCACCGGCGGCGGGCCGACGATGTATAAATATCACACACCGTCCGGCGACAAGACATGTGACGGAATGGCGATGGCGCTACGCGCGGGGCTGGCGTTGCGCGACATGGAGATGGTGCAGTTTCATCCCACTGGCCTCATTGCCGGCATGGATACACGCATCACAGGTACGATTATCGAAGAAGGCTTGCGTGGCGCGGGCGGGCAGTTGTTGAACGGCGACAAACAGCGCTTCATGCACAAGTACGATCCGCGCAACGAACGCGCCACGCGTGACATCGTGTCGCGCGGCATGTACCAGGAGATGCGCGAGGGCCGCGTCAACAAACACGGCGGCTTGTATATCACCATGGCGCATCTCGATCCGGTGATGGTGCGCCGCGAATTCAAGGGCATGGTCGAGCGCTGCGCTGATTGCGGATTCGATCTGGTATCGGGGCTGGTTGATGTGGTGCCGACCGCGCATTACATGATGGGTGGTGTTGAATTCAAGCCGGGTTGCTTTACCTCGCTCAATGGTTTGTTCTGCGCGGGCGAGGATTCCGGCGGCGTGCATGGCGCCAATCGCCTCGGCGGCAATGGCGTGGCGAATTCAACCGTGTTCGGCGGCATCGCCGGTGACGTGATGCCGGGCTGGGTGCAAGGGCATGGCACGTTCAGTGAGCCGAACAAGGATGCCATCGACGCCGCCGTTGCCGCATGCCGCGCGCCGCTGGGCAAACGCACTGGCTCACTTGCCGCGATCGCCGACATACGCGAAAAACTCTACAACCACATGTGGGACGACGTGGGCATCGTGCGCGATGCGGCTTCGCTCGCGCGCTCGGCGGGCGTGCTCGACGAACTTGAGGCCGAGCTTGATGCAACGGGAGTGGACAGCGGCAACCTCGCGTTCAATCTGACGTGGCACGACTGGATCAATCTGAAGAACCTGATCCTCGTGTCCAAATCGATACGCTACGCATCCGAGGCGCGCGACGATTCGCGCGGCGCGCATTTCCGCGCGGATTTCCCCGAGGTGCGTGATCTGGAGAACTCGCGCTTCACCAGCGTTACGTGGCGCGGCGGCAAATTCGATTGCACCACCAAGCCGGTGGTGTTTACCCGCGTGAAGCCTGGGCAGACTTTGCTCAATGACTGACCATGCTGATAATGGAAAAATTCAATAAATACAAATACTTACATAACTTACATCACTCACGTCAGGCCATGCCATGCCTTTACGCTCGATAGATGAATTGACACAACTCGTGTCGCGCGCACTCAAACACGCGGGTGCATCCAAGGCCGCCGCCAGCGCGACGGCGCACGCACTGGTCGCCGCCGAGGCAGAGGGGCTCGGCGGCCACGGTCTTTCGCGTGTCGCACTGTATTGCCAGCATCTGAGCGATGGGCGCGCGCGTGGCAAGGCCAAACCCAAAGTCATCCGGCGCAAGGGCGCTGCCTGCCTCATAGACGCTCATGGCGGCTTGGCGTTCCTGGCGTGCGCGCTGGCGGCGAAAGAGGCCATCAAACGCGCGCGGCGCCATGGCGTGTGCTTCGCCGGCGTCACCAACAGTCATCACATGGGTGCGCTCGCCTACCATCTCGCGCCGGTCGCCGAGGCGGGCATGATCGGTCTTGCGTTTACCAATTCGCCCGCGGCGATCAACGCATGGGGCGGCAAAAAAGCGTTCTATGGCACGAACCCGATCGCGGCGATTATTCCGCGCCGCAACGCCGAGCCGATAGTGATCGATCTGTCACTCACCGAGGTCACGCGCGGCAAGATCATGGTTTACGCCAAGGAGGGCAAGCCGATACCACTGGGCTGGGCGGTCGACAAAGACGGGCAACCCACCACCAGTGCGAAGGCCGCGTTGACCGGCAGTCTGAACGCCATCGGCGGTGTGAAAGGCGCATCGCTCGCGCTGATGGTGGAAGTATTGTGCGCGGCGTTGACCGGGGCCGCGTTCAGTTTTGAAAACGATTCGTACTTCGAGCCGGGCAACAAGCCGCGCATCGGTCACGCCATACTCGCCATCGATCCGGCGGCGCTCGCGGGAGGCGAGGCGTACTTTTCGCGTATCGAGGTGCTGGCCGGTGCCATGCTTGCCGATCAGGGCGTGCGCCTGCCCGGAGCGCGGCGGCAGAAGCTCGCCGCAGCCGCAAGTGCATCCGGCATCGAGGTTGCCGATGCCGTTTACCGCGAGATCAGGGCGCTGGCGGATTAGCTGCTGGGCGCGCGGCCGATGTGTTCGACTCGTTCGATGCCCAGCGCGCTATGACTTCCTGCAATTGATCGCGCTTGAATGGCTTGGCGAGATAATCGTCCATGCCCGCCTGTATGCAATGCTCGCGCTCACCTTGCATCGCATTGGCGGTGAGCGCCACGATGGGAACGCGTTTATTGCCGCCGCGCGACGCCTCCCATTCGCGAATTTTTTTCGTCGCACCCCAGCCGTCCAGCACCGGCATGTTGCAATCCATCAGAACAACATCGAATTCACGCGCGCTGACGGCCTCGACCGCGGCTGCGCCATCGCCCGCGATTTCGGTGGTGCAACCCAGGATATCGAGCATGGCTTTCGCCACGGCCTGGTTCACCGCGTTGTCCTCGGCGAGCAATACGCGGCAATTAAGCGGGATGTTCATCGCCGGTATGCGCGTGGGCGTGATGCTCAGCCGCTGAGTCGTAGAGATCAACGTGTTTGCAGACACGATCCGCGCGGCGATGGTGAACCAGAAGGTCGCGCCTTTGCCGGGCTCGCTGCGCACGCCGATTTCTCCGCCCATTAATTCCACCAACTGCTTGCTGATGGTCAGGCCCAGTCCGGTGCCGCCATAGCGGCGCGTGGTTGATTCGTCGGCTTGCGTGAATGGATGAAACAGCTTTTGTTGCGCTTCGGGTGTGAGGCCTATGCCGGTGTCGATGATTTCAAACAACAGCCAGCACGACGTATTGTTACGTTGCGCGATCCGTGCGGGCGCCACCGTGCGCACGACCACGCGTACGCTGCCCTGATGCGTGAACTTGATTGAATTGCCCGCGAGGTTGGTGACAATCTGGCGCAGCCGCACCGGGTCGCAGCTTATGGCCTCGGGTACATCGTCGCCTATATCGAGGTTGAGTCGCAGTCCCTTTTCGATCGCGCGCTCGGACAGCAGCGCGATGACATCATCCAGCGACTCGCGCAGATTGAACGCGATATTCTCCAATTCAAGCTTGCCCGCCTCGATTTTCGAGAAGTCGAGCACATCGTTGATCACACGCAGCAATGTTTCCCCCGAATTGCGTATGGTTCTCGCGTGCTCGCGCTGCTTGGGCGTGAGCTCCTCCGCCAGCAGCAATTCAGTCATGCCCAGCACACCGTTCATCGGTGTGCGGATTTCATGGCTCATGTTGGCGAGAAACTGCGATTTGGCTTGGCTCGCCGCCTCGGCCGCGTGCATCGCGCGCTGCAGCGCTTCCTCGTCGTTGCGCCGGTCGGTGATGTCGGACGCCACGCCACGGTAACCCATGAATTTGCCATCTGCCGCGAAGACGGGCGCACCGCTGACCGAGACATAACGGATACCCGCGGGCGGCGTGCGCCTGAGTAAAAAGTTTTTGAACGGCTTGTGTTCACGCAGCAGCGCCTGATGCGTCTCCCAGCCACCCTCGGCAGGCTCGGTGTGCGGCAACTCCCAGCGCGTCTTGCCGAAATGAGAATCCGCGCTGATGCCGCCATGGTTGGCGGATTCACCATGAATATCGACAAAGCGGAATTGATCATCCTGTTCCCAGAACCAGTCGCTCGACAGTTCCGTCAACATGCGAAAACGTTCATTACTGTCGCGCAGCAACTGCTCGGCTTTTTTCTGTTCGGTCACGTCCTGCATCATCGCGTAGTAACCCGCCACTTCGCCCGCCGCATTGACGTTCGGTTCAAACGTGAAGGCGATGTCCAATTCCTTGCCCGAGGGCATGCGTTGCCGGCGCGAGGCGCTCACGCGCTGCCCGGCAAGCGCGCGTTCGATATCGGATTTCACCTCCGCGTACGTCTGATCACCCTGAATCTCGCGCACGGTATGGCCCAAAATGCCGGCGGTCTCGCGCCCCACCCACTCCTCGAAGCGGCGGTTGACGTAGCGGTAGCGCTGGTCTTTATCGACGTAGGCAAGAATCACCGGCACCGAATCGTTCACCAGACGCATGCGGGCGGCGGTTTCGTTAAGATTGGCGTGCGCGGCGGCAAGATCATGCCGCGTACGCTCAAGCGCCTCGAACGAATCCACGCGTTCTTGCTGGCGGCGGCGCAGTATGTTATCCGCCCGGCGCACGATCAGAAACAGCACCGCGTAGAGCAACAAAAATATGCTTACCGCGCCCACCAGAAAATCACGCTGCGTGGTTTGCATGCGGGTCACAAAGCGGGTCACGTCGTCGTAGATCTCGATGACCGCGCGTACATCCTGCGATCCCTCGGGCCGGGCCGGCAGGTAGGTGGAAATCATGTCGCGTTTGGCGACGGTTTTGCCGAAAACCTCGAAGCTGTCTCGATGATTCAGCGCCGTCGTGGTCTTGCCATCGCGCGCGGCCTGAAACGCGGCGTTGGTGGCTTGTGATTGCCCTATCTGTTTGATTTCGCTCGAATACAGCGTGCGGCCCGCAAGATCGTAGAACTTGATCTTGACAGTGGTGCCGCCGCGCACCAGCGCGCGTGCCGCGGTGTCGATCTTAACGATCTGCGGATGCGCCTGAAGCTGTGCATCACTGATCCCGCTCGATATCTTCAGCAGTTCCTGCAAATCGGGCCAAAGCGAATTGAGCAGCGCTTGCGTCAAAGCCTCGTTGTTGCGCTCACCCAGCGCATGCAGCTCCGACAGCGCGGTATGCCGCTGCCAATGCCAAAGCAGCACGGCCGCCACGATGATGCTGATGAAGGCCGCAAGCGAAAAATAGCGTGACAGCCGGAATATCGTTTCCGGCGCGGCGGCAGGGGCGGCGCCCTGCCCGCTTACGCGCTGCGCCACGCTCGCTGTATTGGTTTCAGTTATTTCCGGCACGGCATCATGATGTCACAAAGTGTCAAAACTGCCAATGAAGAACGAATCGCGAAACCGATGAAAGTGCGTAAAATCGAGCCTGCCGCAGAAAATAATTCACACGCTCCTCGCCATGACCATTCCCCCGTTCCACCTGGCCTTCCCCGTCAACGATCTCGCCGGCGCGCGCGCCTTCTATGGCGGCCTGCTCGGCTGTGCGGAGGGGCGCTCCGACGCCGACTGGATCGACTTTAATTTTTTCGGCCACCAGATCGTCGCCTATCGCGCGCCGCACGAGGCGGGCAAAAGTGCTACCTCCGGCGTCGATGGCGATCAGGTGCCGGTGCGTCATTTCGGGCTGGTGCTGCCGATGCCGGAGTGGGAGGCGCTGCGTGACAAACTGCTTGCGGCGGGCGTGAAGTTCATCATTGAGCCCGATGTGCGCTTCGTGGGCACGATAGGCGAACAATCAAGCCTGTTTTTTCTCGATCCCAGCGGCAACGCGCTGGAGTTCAAGGCGTTCAAGGACCCGAGTAAACTCTTCTCGAAGGTCTGAAAGTAGCGCTATTGCCGCAGTGCGTGAAACCACCTAAACTGCGCGCCATTCACGAATTCAGAAGGAGCAAAATCATGCAGCGGATTATTTCATTATTGGCACTGGCCATAGGCGCAATTTTGGCGCAGCCCACCGTGGCGCAGGACAAGATAAACCTGTTCATCGCGACCGGCCCCACCTCGGGTGTGTATTACCCGATGGGCGGGGGCATGGCCGATCTGCTGACCAAGCACGTGCCGAATCTGAACGTGACCGCCGGCACCACCGCCGGCTCCATCGCTAATCTGCAACTGATGCAGGGCAAGCGCGCCGATGTCGCGTTGTCGATGGCGGACGCGAGCTGGGATGCGTTCAAGGGGCAGCAAAAATTTCAGGGCAAACCGGTCGAGGTGCGCGCGCTGATGGTGCTGTATCCGAACCGCATGCACGTGGTGACGGTCGAGGGCACGGGCATCAACAAGTTTTCCGATCTGAAGGGCAAACGTGTCTCGACGGGCGCGGTCAACAGCGCCACCGAGGTAATGGCTCTGCGCCTGATGGAATCGCATGGCCTCACGCTGAAGGATATCCAGCAGGAGCGGCTGGATCCGGGCAAATCGGCCGATGCGATCAAGGACAAGAAGCTCGACGCGTTTTTCTGGGTGGGCGGCGTACCGACCGCGGGCGTGACGGAGCTTGCCGCGACGCCCGGTATCAAGATCAAGATGATCGATCACGATGACGGTGTTGCCGGCATGGTCAAGATTTACGGCCCGCTCTACGTGCGGGATGTGATTCCCGCGAAAACCTATCCGGGCATGGATCAGCCCAACCGCATTGCAACGGTATGGAACGTGCTGGTGGCGCGCGTCGACATGCCCGACCAGCTTGCCTATGACATCGTGAAAACCATGTTCGAGCGCAAGGAAGACATGATTCGCGTGCACAAAGAGGCGCAGAATATTGATTACAAATACCAGACCAATGCCGCGGCGGTGATACCGTTTCATCCCGGCGCCGCAAAGTATTTTGCGGACAAAGGCGTCAAGCCTTAATAAACAAAAATCTCGCGCAAGTGCATAAACCCCACCGGTATGAAGGTGGGGTTTTGTTTTTGTGACACTCCCGATAACGTATAACAATAAAGCATGACCAACGTACAGCAGCCGCAGGCCGATGCCGCCGTCAGCGATGAGGCGCTGAAGAAGGCGGAACAGTACATCGAAGCGGAAGAAGGCGCGTCGAATCGTCTCGCCGGCTGGCTCGGCACGTTCATCGTGGTGGTGACGATCGTGATGTCGCTGTTTCATCTGTATGCGGCATTGAGCATCATGCCCACGCACATCCTGCGCGGCATCCATGTGGCGTTCGTGCTGTTCCTGGTGTTCCTGCTGTTTCCGCTGGTGAAGAAAATGCGCCACCGCGTGACGTGGTGGGATTGGTTGCAGGCGCTGGCCTCGCTCGCGGTGATGGGCTACATGCTGCTGGGCGGCGATGCCTTTCTCGAACGCAGCACCGACCCGACCACGCTCGATCAGGTGTGCGGCATCACGCTGGTGCTGCTGGTGCTGGAGGCCGCGCGGCGCACCTCGGGCTGGATCATGCCCTTCGTGGTGATCCTGTTTCTGATCTACGCGCTGATCGGCGCCAAGCTGCCCGCGCCGTGGACGCATCAGGGCATGGATGTGGGGCGCGTGGTCGGGCACATGTACATGACGATGGAAGGCATCTTCGGCACCCCTATCGATATGTCTTCCACGCTCATCATTCTGTTCACGATTTACGGCGCGTTTTTGCAATTCTCCGGCGCGGGCAAGTTCTACATTGATTTCTCGTTCGCGGCGATGGGCGGCAAGCCGGCGGGCGCGGGGCGCACCATCGTGTTTTCGTCCTTCCTGCTCGGCGGGCCGTCGGGCAGCGGTGTCGCGACCACGGTGACACTAGGCTCGGTGGCGTATCCGATGCTGATGAAGGCGGGTTATGGCAAGGATGCCGCGGGCGGACTGCTTGCCGCCGGGGGATTGGGTGCGATCATTTCGCCGCCGGTGCTGGGCGCGGCGGCCTTTCTCATCGCCGAATTCTTGCGCATCTCGTATCTGGATGTGCTGCTGATGGCGACGATACCGACGCTGCTGTATTACTTTGCGTTGTTCCTGATGGTTGAAATCGACGCACGCAAATTCGGTATGAAGCGTGTCGAAATCGACAAAGCCGATACTGTGTGGGATCTCACCAAGCGTTTCGGATTTCACTTTTTGTCGCTGGTGGCGATCATCGGCTTCATGCTGGCGGGCTTTTCGCCGCTGGCCTCGGTGTTCTGGGCGACGGTGGTGGCGTTCGCGGTGAGTTTTCTGCATCCGTCGTGCGCGCTGATTTCATACGATGTGTTCCGCGGCAAGGGCAATATACCCGGCCAATTGTGGAATTCAGGATTACGCAAGGCGCTTGAAGGCGGCTCGACCGGCGTGTTGAATGTCGCCGCCACCTGCGCCGCGGCGGGTTTGATTGTCGGCGTGGTGACGCTCACCGGGCTGGGTCTTAAATTCAGTTCCATCGTGCTTCAATACGCAGACTCGCTGACGCAAGGCACAACCGGCCTGCTCGGCGCAGTCGGCGTCAGTGTTACTTCCGCGCTAATTCACGACGTGAAACTGCTCTACACGGCGGTGTTCACCTCGCTCATCGTGTGGATCATCGGCTTGGCGGTGCCGGTCACCGCGAGCTACATCATCTGCGCGGTAATCGCCGCACCGGCGTTGATGCAGTTGGGCGTGGCCGATTTTGCCGCGCACATGTTTATTTTTTACTATGCCGTGCTGTCCGAGGTATCACCGCCCACCGCGCTATCACCGTTCGCGGCGGCGGCGATTACCGGCGGCGACCCCTACAAGACCACGCTGCAATCGTGGAAGTACACCATGCCGGCGTTCCTGGTGCCGTTCATGTTCGTGCTCGATCCGGCGGGGCTGGGCTTGCTGCTGATGGGGTCGTTCAAGGCGCTGGCCAAGGCGTCGGTGCTGGATATCGCGCTAGTGAGCATCACCGCGATGATCGGGATCGCGGCGCTGGCGGCGGGCGTGCAGGGCTGGTTATTCAAGAAAACCAACTCGCTCGAACGCTGGCTGTTGATCGTCGCCGGCCTCGCCTTGGTATATCCTAAGGCGATGTTCGATTACGTCGGCGTTGCGTTGATCGTCGCGGCGATTGCTTCACAGAAGCTGCGCGGCGGCGCGCAGCCTGCCGCCGGTTAGGAAAAACGTGTTGCTTGAAACCTGGCATGCGAAGTTTGCAACACCGTTCGCGGTGCTCGCAATACGCACGTCTGGCGAGCGACTCGAACGCATCGAATATCTGCCGCGCGGCGTGGCGACGCTGGCGCCGCTGAACGAATTTGCCGAGCGTGTGTGCCGACAGATTGATCGTTATCTGGATGATCCGAAATATCGTTTCGATTTGCCTTTCGAATACATAGGCACCGATTTTCAGCGCCGGGTGTGGCAAGAGATAAGCAAAATTTATTCAGGAAAAACAAAGACTTACAAAGATATCGCGCAGCGGCTGAAAAGCGCGCCGCGCCCCGTGGGCGGCGCTTGCGGCGCGAACCGCATCCCCATCCTCATTCCGTGCCACCGTGTATTGGCCTCGGGCGGCATCGGCGGTTTCATGCATGCACGCGGCGGCGCGCCGATCGATATCAAACGCTGGCTGCTGCGCCACGAAGGTGTGAAGGTGTGAACGACGCGCAACACATCGACGAATTCTGCGACGCGCTGTGGCTCGAAGATGGCCTCTCGCGAAATACGCTTGATGCGTACCGGCGTGACCTCGCGCAGTTCGCGCAGTGGCTCGCGAGGCAACACAAGAAAGAATTATTCGCCGCCGATCAGGGCGATCTGCAAAATTATTTGGGCCACAAGTACCGGCAAAAAAGCCGCGCATCGAGTGCCGCGCGCTTGTTGTCGAGTCTGAAGCGTTTTTACAGGCACGCGCTACGCCAGAATCGCATCACCACCGACCCCACGCTGAACATTGACGCGCCCAAGCTGCCGCGCGGACTACCGAAAACGCTGACCGAGGACGACGTGGTGAAGCTGCTCGCAGCACCTCCGGCGGATGAGCCGCGCGGGCTGCGTGATCGCGCGATGCTCGAAACACTGTACGCAAGCGGTCTCAGGGTATCCGAGCTGGTGACGCTAAAGCAGCCGCAGGTCAGCCACGACATGGGCGTGGTGCGTGTGATTGGCAAAGGCTCGAAGGAGCGGTTGGTGCCGCTGGGCGAGGAGGCGTTGTCGTGGCTCACGCGCTACATGAAGGAATCGCGCGGCGCGTTGCTCAAGGGCCAAGCCACCGACGCGCTATTCGTCACCGCGCACGGTGGCGCAATGACACGCCAGTCGTTCTGGCAGATCATCAAACGTTATGCGTTGCAGGCCGGGATTACCGCGCCCATTTCGCCGCATACGCTGCGCCATGCTTTCGCGACGCATTTGCTCAACCATGGCGCGGATTTGCGCGTGGTGCAACTGCTGCTTGGCCATTCGGATATTTCAACCACGCAGATTTACACGCATGTGGCGCGCGAGCGGCTGAAACAATTGCACGCCAGGCATCATCCTAGAGGTTGACCTGCGTCACGCCAGCTTGTGGCTACGACAGACCCACGACCTCGGCCAGAGCTTCGACCTGCTCGACATGGCGGCCCACGGGATTGATGAGCAGGTGGTTTGCGCCGGCCGCCACCAGTGCTTCCAATTGCTCACGCACTTGCGCGGGCGTGCCGTAAATGTCGCCTGCATCCGCGCCGCCTGGCCTGTGATAGACAATCTTGAACCAGCGGTCGAGTTCGGCCTTGGCGATTTCGGGGCGCTCGTCCACCGAGATGAATACCCGCTTGGAGACCGGGAACGCCTTGGGATCGCGGCCTAGTTTTTCGAGCTCGGCGCGTAGTATCTGCACGGACTTTCCGAAGGCGCCCGTGGTTGACCCGCCCGCGGCCATCCATCCATCGCCGAGCTTGGCGGCGCGGCGCACCGCGTCGGGATGGTTGCCGCCGAGCCAGATCGGCGGATGCGGTTTTTGCACCGGCTTGATCATCATGCCGGCGCCCTCAAGCCGGTAGATGCTGCCTGGATAGTCAACTTTCGGTTGCGTCCACAGCGCCTTGATGATTTCAATGCCCTCGCGAAATCGGCGCACGCGATGCGCCGCCGGTATCTGGAACTCCGCGTAGTGGTGTTCGCGGCCCAGGCCCAGGCCGAGGATTGCGCGGCCATTGCTCACGTAGTCGAGTGTTGCGAACTGACTGGCCACATGGCTGGGGTTATGCACGGGCAGCACCACCACCGCGACGCCCAAGCGTATGCGCGTGGTGACCGCGGCCGCATAAGCGAGGATCAGCCCCGGATCGAAGCTGAAGACGTGGTCGAGTGTGTTCTCGGTCACCCACAGATCGCTAAAGCCCAGCGCTTCGGCGCGTTCGGCGACGCGGCGTACTGTCGCCATGTCGATCGGATCAAGCGAACGATGCGGCAGCGACATGCCGATGGGAATAAGGTCTTTTAAGGCCATGATGTCTGTCTCAGTCCGCTTGCAGACCAGCTTTCTTGATAATCGGTGCCCACTTGTCGATCTCGGATTTGACGAACGTACGCAGTGATTCCGGATTCGCCAAGGCCACCGGCACGGGCGCTCCGCCCAAATCGGCGAGCCTGGACTTGAACACGGGATCCGCCACCGCCGTTTGCAGCGCGGCGACCAGTTTGTCCAGCACCGGTTTGGGTACGCCCTTGGGCGCCCACAAGCCGAACCACGATACCGCTTCAAAGCCGGCCAGTCCCTGCTCGTCCAGCGTGGGCACGGCGGGCAGCGAGGCCACGCGCGACTTTGCCGTGACGCCGTAGGTCTTGACGGTGCCAGCCTTGACCTGCGATGTCGTGGTACTGGTCTGATCGCACAATAGATCGACATGCCCGCCCACCAGATCGATCATCGCCGGCGCGGCACCTTTGTACGGCACCTGGGTGAACTCTGTTTGAATCGTGTTCATGAACAGCAGCGAGCACAGGTGCGCGGCGGAACCCGGCCCTGCGTTGGCGAAGGTCAACTTCTGCGCGTTCGCCTTGGCGTAGGCGATGAATTCCTTGAACGTGGCCGGCGGCAACCCGTTTCTTGCGACGATCATCATCGGCATGTCCGACACGCGGCCGATGTGCTCGAAATCGGTGAGTACGTTGTACGGCAGGTTGCGAAACAGCGCGGGCGCGGTCGCCATGCCGGTGTTCATGATCAACAGCGTGTAGCCGTCGGGCCTGGCCTTGGCGACCTTGTTGGTGCCTATGGTGCCGCTGGCGCCGGACGGGTTATCGACAATCACCTGCTGTTTGAGCGCGGTGCTGAGTACGGCGCCAAGGTTGCGCGCCATCGCATCGCCCGGCCCGCCCGCCGGGAATGGCATCACCAGCGTGATGGGTCTTGTTGGATAATCCTGCGCCCGAGCGCCGCCAACAAACGCTGTCAGTGCGATTATCAAAGCCGTAAATGTGTGTTGCAGGTGTCTACCCATCGTTGTCTCCCAATAGCGGCGCATCAAGACCCCTTCGATCGTTCTATCGTCACGCCGAGCCGCTTCACATTTTTGAGCGCGCTTGGTTTCGCCACCGACACCTTCACCCACGGCGCGCCGAATTCATTGAGCACCATTTGCGCGATGCCTTCGGCCATGCGTTCGAGCAGCAGAAAGTGGTTTTCCTTGAGCGTCTCGCCGATGCGCGCGACGACTTTGGCATAATCTATCGTTTCACCAATCTTGTCCGTGCGCGCATGGCCCGCGTCGGGAATGCCGATCTCGAGATCGAACTGCACGGTCTGCGGCACCTTCTTTTCCCAGTCGTAAATACCGACCAGGGTTTCGATGCGCAGTTCGCTGATGAAGATGATGTCCATTAAATGCCGTGAAACGTGTTGTGAGAAAGCGATCTTGCGATTCGGCTAAAATGCCCGCTGATTCTATTTGAAAAAACATGAACACGGTAATCCTCGCGCTAGTTGCTTATCTCATCGGCTCGGTGTCGTTCGCGGTGATCGTCAGCCGCGCGTTCAAGCTGCCCGATCCGCGCAGCTACGGCTCGGGCAATCCGGGTGCGACGAACGTATTGCGCTCCGGGCGCAAGGCCGCGGCGGTGCTGACCTTGCTGGGCGACAGTGTCAAAGGCTGGGTGGCGGTGATTCTGGCGCGGCACTTTGCCGTGCCGGCTGAAATCGACATTGCGGTAGCCGCCGCCGGTGTCGCGGTGGTGATTGGGCACATGTATCCGGTGTTCCATCGCTTTCAAGGTGGCAAGGGTGTGGCCACCGCGCTGGGCGTGTTGTTCGGATTTAATATTTACGTCGCGTTGGGTGCGGCATCCACGTGGATCATCATCGCGGTGTTTTTTCGCATCTCATCGCTGGCGGCGATTGTCTCGGCGATATTCGTGCCGGTTGCAATGGCGGTGATGTACAACCCCGCGCATCCATACTTCGCCGCGGCATTGGTGATCGCGGTATTGCTGATCTACCGCCACAAAGCCAACATTCACAAATTGCTGGCCGGCAAGGAAAATCGCCTCGGAGGCTAGGCGGGTTTCAGGCTGTCGAGTTCCCAGCGCGCGCGTACTGAAAATCCCAGCGTCGAGGATTTTGTTTCAAGCGTAGTGTTCCGCAGCCGCAGCGCCGCGGCGAGCGCGATCATCGCGCCGTTATCGGTACACAATTCGAGCGGCGGATAAAACACCGTGCAACCCTGCCGTGCGGCCGCGGCGGTGAGGCGGCTTTGCAGCAATCGATTCGCACCCACGCCGCCGGCAACCACCAGTTGCGTGAGCCCGGTTTGCTCCAGCGCGGTCAACGACTTCGCGGTGAGCACATCGACCGCCGCCGCTTGAAATTCCGCCGCGATGTCGTTGCGCCGTTGCTCATTCATGGCTTGCGCGCGCGCCACGGTCAGCACCGCCGTTTTGAGCCCGCTGAAACTGAAATTTAGATCGCCGCTGTTGAGCATCGGCCTCGGCAGGCGAATACGACCCGGCACGCCATGCTCGGCGGCGCGCGCGACTTCAGGGCCGCCGGGATAGCCCAGACCCAGCAGCGTGGCGGTCTTGTCGAAGGCTTCGCCGGCGGCGTCATCCACGGTTTCGCCGAGCAGCTCGTAATCGCCCACGCCGCCGACGCGCATCAGTTGCGTGTGGCCGCCGGATACCAGCAGCGCCACAAACGGAAACGCGGGCGCGGGCGCTGCCAGCAGCGGTGACAGCAGATGGCCTTCGAGATGATGGATGCCAATGGCGGGAATGCCGAGCGAGTAGGCAAGCCCGTGTGCGATGGAGGTGCCGACCAGCAGCGCGCCCGCCAGCCCCGGCCCCTGGGTGTAGGCGACGGCGTCGAGATCATCGAGCGTGAGGGCGGATTTTTGCAGCAGTTCGCGCGTCAGGGGCAGCACGCGCCGGATGTGGTCGCGCGATGCGAGTTCGGGCACCACGCCGCCATAATCGGCGTGCATGGCGACCTGGGAATGCAGCGTATGGCCCAAAAGCCCGCGCACGGTGTCGTAAAGCGCGACGCCGGATTCGTCGCAGGATGTCTCAATTCCCAGTATTAACAAGGACTTATCGTGGTGGGGGTAGGGGAGGGCGGGCTACGCCGTACTTCAAATGGAGCCTGTACGTTGTTATAATACTAGCTTTTTCGCCGGGCACACCGGAACTAGAATTTTACCGACACAGGGACAAAGGAGCTTCATGACTACAGTACGCATCAAGGAAAACGAGCCGTTCGAAGTCGCGCTGCGCCGCTTCAAACGCACCGTTGAGAAAACCGGCCTGCTGACCGATCTGCGCGCCCGTGAGTTCTACGAGAAGCCCACCGCCGAGCGCAAACGCAAGCTCGCCGCTGCCGTCAAGCGTACACACAAGCGCTTGCGCTCGCAAAAGCTGCCGCCAAAGATGTACTAAAATGTACTAAGTTGTTCACGCTCAGACCGCGTGAGGATTAAAGGGCGAGGCGCAAGTTACCTTCGCCCTTTTTGTTTTTCAAGGAGTCAACATGCCACTCAGAGACCAGATCAACAACGATGTCAAGGACGCGATGCGCGCGGGCGACGCGCGCCGCCGCGATGCGCTGCGTCTCATCACCGCCGCGTTGAAACAAAAAGAAGTGGACGAGCGCGCGGTGCTGGCCGACGCGGATGTGGTCGCGATCATCGACAAGATGATCAAGCAGCGCCGCGACTCCATCGCGCAGTTCGAAAAAGGCGGACGGCAGGATCTCGCCGACAACGAAAAATACGAACTCACCGTGCTGCAAACCTACATGCCGCAGGCGTTGAGCGAATCCGAGGTCGCCGACATCATTGCCGCCGCGGTGGTGGAGTGCGGCGCGAAGTCGCCCGCCGATATGGGCAAGGTGATGGCCGTGGTTAAGCCCAAACTCGCGGGGCGCGCCGACATGGGCAAGGTGTCCGGGCTGGTGAAAGCCAGGCTCACGGGTTGATACTGCGCGGTAAATTGTAAGGTATTGTATTTAAACAATAATTTATTTCGGCCCGGTGCTGCTTTTCGAGGCGGCATAACGTTTTTCTCCATCTGTTCGACGCGTATACTGAGCGGTCATGATCCCGCAGTCCTTCATCCAGGATTTACTCAACCGCGTCGATATCGTCGATCTGATCGACCGTTACGTGAAGTTGAAACGTTCGGGTGCGAATTACTCGGCGTGTTGTCCGTTCCACTCGGAAAAGTCTCCGTCGTTCACGGTGAGCCAGACCAAGCAGTTTTACCATTGCTTCGGTTGCGGCGCGCATGGCACGGCGATTGGTTTTCTGATCGAGTACAGCGGCCTTGGCTTTCCCGACGCGGTGAAGGAGCTCGCGCAAAGCGTGGGCATGCAAGTACCCGAAGAAGCGCGCGCCGAAAAACCCGCGTATCAAACCAGCGAAGGCGAGAGTCTTTACGATGTTTTGCTCAAGGCGGCGCAGTTTTATCGCAACGAGTTGCGCAATGCGCCGCACGCGATCGAATATCTGAAAAATCGCGGGCTGTCGGGCGACATCGCCAAGCGCTTTGGCATCGGCTACGCGCCGGCGGGCTGGCAGAATCTCGAACGCGCGTTTCCTGATTACAAATCGTCCGCGCTCGCCGCCGGCGGTTTGGTGAAAACCAACGAGGATGGACGCCGTTACGATGTGTTTCGCGACCGCATCATATTTCCGATAGTCGATGTGCGCGGCCATGTGATCGGCTTCGGCGGGCGTGTGCTCACCGGCGGCCCGCTCACCAAGGGCGGCGCAAAACCAGTCGAGGATGGCGAGCAACGCGACGCGGCGGGTCCGAAATATCTCAACTCGCCCGAGACGGCGATTTTTGAAAAAGGCCGCGAGCTCTACGGCCTGTACCAGGCGCGGCGCGCGATACGTGACGCAGGCCGCGTGATCGTCGTCGAAGGCTATATGGACGTGGTGGGCCTCGCGCAACACGGCATTGAATACGCGGTCGCCACACTGGGTACCGCCACCACGCCGTTGCATGTGCAAAAGCTGCTGCGGCAAAGCGAGGAAATTGTCTTTTGCTTCGATGGTGACGCCGCCGGCCGCCGCGCCGCGTGGCGCGGGCTCGAGAACAGTCTCGCGCAACTTGTCGATGGCAAGCAGGTGCGGTTTTTGTTTTTGCCATCCGAGCACGATCCCGATACGTTCATACGCGAAAACGGCAAGCCGGCGTTCGAGGCCATGCTCGACAAGGCCGTGCCGCTATCGCAATTCCTGCTCGACGAACTGAGTTCGCGCGTGGATCGTGGCACGCACGAGGGGCGCGCAAAATTACTGCAAGAAGCAAAACCGCTGATCAAGCAGATCGCCGCACCCATGCTCGCGTTGATGTTGCGCAAGCAACTGGCTGACGTTGCCGGTCTTTCACGGCAGGAACTTGATGGTGAATTTCAGATCAGAAGCCAACTCGCCGCCGCGCCATCGCGTTCGCCCGCGATACGGCAGCGCTCCATGGCGCGGGTGGTGATGGAACTGCTGTTGGTGGACAACACGTTTGCGGCCCTCGCCGACCGCACCCAGCTCGCGCAGGCGGACGGACTCGCGGGCGTGGATCAAGGCGAACTGAAATCGCTCGGACAATTGTTGGACGCACTTTTGCAGGAGACTCGAATCACCAGTATCGGCGAGTTTTTTCGCGGCGCGGACAACGCCGATTTTTATGCCGACATCGAAGCTGGCGTATTACACTGGCAGGAGCGCGGGCTATCCGCGGACGAACTGAAAGCCGAATTTTTGGGCGCCTGGCGGCAATTGACCGAACTCATCCGCAAGGCGCGTCTGGCGGCGTTGGTGGAGAAGTCGCGGCGGCAGACCTGGAGCCCCGAAGACGAAGCCCAATTTCGCCTTTTACAACAACCACTTAGCGTAAGCACGCCGCAGTAGAATTACATGTGAGTACGTGCTCGCTTTAAGGTATAATCGCCGGTTTTCTCAAGCATCCCCGACAGAACTTTTTTTCGCGGAAACACGACATGGCCAAGCCCAAGAAAGTGTCAAAAGTGAAGACCCACGCAAAAGTGAAATCAGCAGCCAAGCGGGCCGCGCCCGCGCGCGCCACCAAGTCTGCTAACAAGTCCGCCGCGAAGACCAGGCACAGCAAGGCCAAGGTCAAGCAAGCGCGCGTCGTAACCAAGAAGAAGGCGATCGTCAAATCGCCCGTCAAGATCAAAAAACCACTGGCGAAACCGCTCGTTCAGACAAAAGTAGAGAAAAAGGAAAAAGTGCCGGAGGTTGCAAAACTCCCGAAATTACCCAAGGTGCCCAAGCCGCCCAAGTTACCCAAGGTAAAACCGCTATCCGCCAAGGAACAACGCCTGGCCAAGATCAAGGCTGCCGCCACGCTGGCGCTCGCCAAGTTCAAGGCGGCAGGCGCCAGCAAACCCGAAATCGCGGCCGCACCCGGTGGGCTTGTGGATGCCGTCGGCAAGGACGGCCGCAAGAAATCCGCTCGCGGCCTGACCGCCAAGGAAAAGGCGCTGGTCAAGGAATTCGAACGCCGCGAGATGTCGCCGGCCGACGCCGAGGCGCGCCGCAACCGCCTCAAGAACCTGATCATCCTCGGCAAGGAACGCAACTACCTCACCTACGCCGAGATCAACGATCACCTGCCGGACGACATGCTCGACGCGGAGCAGATCGAAACCATTATCGGCATGATCAACGACATGGGCATCCGCGTCTACGACGAGGCGCCGGATGCCGAGACCTTGCTCATGGCGGACCCGGCGGCGCCGGTCGCCGACGAGGAAGCGGCTGAAGAAGCTGAAGCCGCGCTCTCCACCGTTGATTCGGAATTTGGCCGCACCACCGACCCGGTGCGTATGTACATGCGCGAGATGGGATCGGTCGAACTGCTCACGCGCGAGGGCGAAATCGAAATCGCCAAGCGCATCGAGGATGGATTGAAGCACATGGTGCAGGCGATTTCGGCCTGCCCGACCACCATCGCGGAGATTCTTTCGCTTGCCGACCGCATCGAAAAAGATGAGATTCGCGTTGACGAGGTTGTCGATGGATTGATCGATCCGAACGCGCCGCCCGAGCAGGCCGCGCTGGCCGAAGCCGCGGACGACGAAGGCGACGTACCCGCCGAGGAAATCACCGAGGAAGAAGAGGAAGTCGACGAGGAAGCCGCTGCCGCAGTGGTGACCGCGGACATGCTGCGCCTGAAGGGCGAGGCGCTGCAACGCTTCTCGGTGATACGCAATCACTACAACAAGATGATGCGCGCGCTGGCCAAGAACGGCTCGCGCAGCCCGGCCTATCTTGAATCGCGCGAGCAGATTTCGGATGAGCTGATGAACATCCGCTTCTCCGCCAAGCAGATCGAGGCGCTGTGCGACTCGGTGCGCAAGCTGGTCGAGGAAATTCGCCGCCACGAGCGCACGATTCTGGATGCGTGCGTGAACAAATCGAACATGCCACGCGCGCATTTCATCAAGGAATTCCCCGGCAAGGAAGTCAACTCGCGCTGGGTGCGCAACGAGATCGACGGCAACCATCCGTGGAGCGCCACGCTGGCGCGGTTTGAAGCGGCGATTCTTGAACAGCAGCAAAAGCTCGTCGATCTGCAAACGCGCGTGGGCTTGCCGATCAAGGAAATCAAGGAAATCAATCGCCAGATGACCACGGGCGAAGCCAAGGCGCGGCGTGCAAAACGCGAAATGACCGAGGCCAACCTGCGGCTGGTGATCTCGATCGCCAAGAAGTACACCAATCGCGGCCTGCAATTCCTCGACTTGATTCAAGAGGGCAACATCGGCCTGATGAAAGCGGTGGACAAATTCGAATATCGCCGCGGCTACAAGTTTTCGACCTACGCGACGTGGTGGATACGCCAGGCGATCACACGTTCCATCGCGGATCAGGCGCGCACCATCCGCATACCGGTGCACATGATCGAGACCATCAACAAGATGAACCGCATCTCGCGGCAGATTCTGCAGGAGACCGGTTCCGAGCCGGACCCGGCGACGCTCGCCGAAAAAATGGAAATGCCGGAAGAGAAGATCCGCAAGATCCTCAAGATTTCCAAGGAGCCGATCTCGATGGAGACGCCCATCGGCGACGACGACGATTCGCATCTGGGCGATTTCATCGAGGATCAATCCAACGTTGCGCCCAACGACGCTGCGGTGTTCGCCAGCCTGCGCGGAGTGACCAAGGACGTGCTCGATACGCTCACCCCGCGCGAGGCGAAAGTGCTGCGCATGCGTTTCGGCATCGAGATGAACACCGATCACACGCTCGAGGAAGTCGGCAAGCAGTTCGACGTCACGCGCGAGCGCATCCGCCAGATCGAGGCCAAGGCGCTGCGCAAGTTGCGTCACCCGTCACGCTCGGAGCGGCTGCGCAGCTTCCTCGATAGCGAGGGCTGATTTTCCGGTGCTTGATCAAAAGCCCACCCCCGAGACGGGAGTGGGCTTTTTTTTGTACTATTGCGCCCATGGCGTCTGAGGTGTCGAGTGCAAGGCCAGTCGAGTAATTCAGGGTTTAATCTGTTGCGCCGCCGTGTGCTGCAAGGCGGCGTGGCGGCTGCCGCACTCGCGCGCGTGCCTGTGTTTGCGCAATCGCAATCAATAATGCCGCTCTACACCTTGCCACGGCAAGCGCTGGTGATCGGCAACGCGCGCTATGCGAATTCCCCGCTCGATAACCCGGTCAATGACGCAAAAGCGCTGGCCGCCGAACTCAAGAATGCGGGCTTCGATGTCGCGCTTCAACTGGATGCAGGCCGCGAAGCGCTGCTAAAGGCGATTGACGATTACGTTGCACGCCTTGCCGCGCGCAAGGCGGTGGGTCTGTTTTATTTCGCGGGCCACGGCGCGCAACTCGCGTGGCGCAATTATCTGATTCCCGTCGACGCGGTGATCAAATCTCAGGATGAAGTCGCGCAGCGCTCGGTCGAGCTTAACGCGTTGTTGCAGGGCCTCACCAAGGCCGCGAACCCGATGAACGTGGTGATACTCGATGCGTGCCGCGACAATCCGTTCGGCTCGGCGCTGCCGCTCGAACAAAAGGGTCTCAGCCAGTTCGACGCGCCGCCGGGGTCGCTGCTGGCCTATGCCACATCGCCCGGCAACGTGGCGAGCGACGGCGCGGGCGCCAAATGTATACCGAGAGCCTGCTGCGCGAATTGAAAACCCCCGAGGCGAAAATCGAGGACGTGTTCAAACGCGTGCGGCTCGCGGTGCGGCGCCAATCCAACGGCCGGCAGATTCCGTGGGAGAGCACGTCGCTGGAGCAGGATTTTTATTTTCGCCCGCCGAAGACCGTGCGCAAGTTGAGCGAGGTGGAAGCGGAAAAGCGCTTTGACGAAGAACTCGCGGTGTGGGAGAAGGCGAAAGCCGCGGCGGATGCCGCCATGCTCGAGGACTATCTCAGACGGTATCCGAGCGGGTTATTTTCGGAACTCGCGCAATTGCGCCTGGATCAGGTGCTGGGCGGCGCGGGCGCGGGCGCGGGCGGCATACGGTCCGCATCGAGCGAACAGAATCCGTTTTCCAAAGGCACGCTGCTGATCGACACGCGGGTGAAGGTTGGTGACCGTTATCGCTACCGCGAACTCGATCTCGAAACGCACACCGAGACTCGCGCCAGCTACACCTTGTCGGTGGCGAAAGTGACCGCCACCGAGGTCTATTACAAGATCGGCACGATCACCGACCTGCTGGGGAACTGGATTTTGTTGCCCAACGGCAGGCGCTGGACCGACGCGCAATTTTTCATCGCCGAATACAGTCTCGGCAAACGCTGGACATCGCGCCACCGCTATCAGAACGAAAAAGGCGTGCCGTACAGCACCGAGTACGAATTCAAGGTTGTGGCGCGTGAACCCATCACGGTGCCGGCGGGCACTTTCGATGCGTTTCGTGTTGAAGGCAACGGTTGGACGCGCAGCGAAACCGGCGTGGCGAATTTATTCATGCGTTATTGGGTCACGCCCAAGGTGCGGCGTTATGTCGCGATTGATAACATACGCCGCGGTTCGCAGACGGGCCGCGTGATCACCAGCAATCGATTGGAATTGATCGACTACTGTTGCGGTTAATGGATGGGAATTAACGTAACTAATTGTTTTTATTGATGTTTTTATGGCGGCGCAACTGCCGCACAAGGAGACGAATTTGGCACCCGACATTCCGTTCATGGCGATCAACACCGAAGGCATCGAGTGGGACGACAATGTGACGTTGTTTCAATTGCCCACTGGCGCGCACAAGATACATCCCAATCTCAAAATCAAAGTGCTGATGCGTGATGATAAACAAGGGCAGGTCGCGGCCCTCGTTAAGTTTCCGCCGGGTTATGTCGAACCCGCGCACCAGCACGTCACCTCGCACTGCGTGTGCGTGATCGAAGGCGAACAGCATGTCGCGGGCAAGGCGCTGAAGAAAGGCGATTTTCATTACGCGCCGCCGAACACCTTGCACGGGCCGTTCGAATATCCGGTCGGCGGCATCGTGTTCGCGGTGTATCGTTTTCCGCCGTCCGCTGCCTGAATTATTTCGCTGCTGTGCGCAGTGCGTTTAGACATTCCGGATTCGCCAGTGCATCCAGTTCAGTCAACGCCTCGCCGCTGATCACGGCGCGCATCAGCCGCCGCATGATTTTTTGATTGCGCGTCTTGGGTAAATCGGCAACCAGCAGCACGCGTTTGGGCCGGTAAGGCGCGCCGAACGTTTCTGCAATTTGCGCGGTGATGGCGTCGCAAAGTTCAGTGTTGTTGAGTTGACCGTGGGCTGCCACGCACACGCACACCAGCGCATGACCGGTGAGCGCGTCGGGCACGCCGATCACCGCGGCCTCGGCAACCAAACCCGATTCCATGATCACCGATTCGATTTCCGCCGGGCCGGTGCGCTTGCCCGCGATCTTGATGGTGTCGTCCGAGCGGCCGAGCATGAACCACAAATCGTCTGCGTCGCGCAGCGCGAGATCGCCCTGCAGCCATACGCCGGGCATCTGCCGCCAGTAACTTTCGAGATAACGTTCGTCGTCACGCCATAGCCCGCGCGTGAGGCCCATCGATGGATTGCGCAACACGAGCTCGCCCATCTGCCCTGGCGCGCAACGCTTGCCTTGGGCGTCGACGATATCCGCGCCCGATCCGGGCACGGGGCCGCCGAACGCGCAGGGTTTGAGCGGCCGATGAAAGGTGCCGATGAGATTGGCGCCGCCGCATTCGGTGCCGCCGCCGTAGTTGAGTATCGGCGCGCGCCGCTTGCACACGTGCTCGAAGAACCACATCCACGCATCGTGATCCCACGGCTCGCCGGCGGTGACGGCGGCGCGCAGCGAACTCAAATCATGGCGCGCAACAACCTCATTGCCGCCGCGCATCGCTTGCCGCACGGCGGTGGGCACGGTGCCGAGCAGCGTGACGCGATGCTGTTCGATCAAACGCCACTGGCGCGCGGCATCGGGATAATCCGGCGTGCCCTCCGCCATCACCAGCGTCGCCCCCAAAAGTGCCGCGCTCATCACGATCTTCGGCCCCGCGACCCAGCCCATGTCGCTCATCCACAGCACGCGTTCGCCGGCCTGCAAATCCAGACACAAACCGACATCAAGCAGATTTTTGCCGATGACGCCGCAATGCGTGTGTATCGTGCCCTTGGCGCTGCCGGTGGTGCCGGAGGTATACATTAGCATCACCGGTGTTTCCGCCGGCAGCGATTCAGCGGGCATCTCGTCACTCTGATTCGCCGTGATGTCGTGCCACCACACATCGCGCCCGGCCTGCATGGGCGCGTCGCCGTCACGGCGCAACACGATCACGTGCCGCAATGAAGGCGCGCTCGATGCTGCTGCGTCGAGCGTAGCCTTCATCGCCATGCGCGCGCCACGCCGCCAGCCGCAATCGGCGGTGATGACCGCTTTCGCCTCGCTGTGTATCAAGCGATCCAGAATCGGGCGCGGCCCGAAGCCCGAGAACAGAGGCATCACGATCGCGCCGATTTTTGCAATGGCGAAAAATGCCGCCGCCACCTCCGGCAGCATCGGCATGTAGAGCGCCACCACATCGCCGCGCGAGATGCCGAGCGCGCGCAACGCGCCCGCGAGACGGCAAGTTTCGGCATGTAATTCGGCAAAGCTCCAGCGCCGCACCGAACCATCTTCGCCCTCCCACACGATGGCATCGCGCATCCACGCGGGCGTGTCGCGATGACGATCCAGCGCGTTGGCGACCAGACTGGTTTCGCCATCCACGCACCAGCGAGGCCGCTCGATGCCGCGACTCAGATCAAGAATTTTTGTGTAGGGCCGATGAAAACGTACATCAAAAAATTGCAACACTGCATCCCACAACCACGCTGGATCGGCGTCGGCGCGCATGCACAACGCGGCGTAGTCCACCAGGCCATGAGCGCGCAGGAACGCCGTGATGGCGGTGCGTTCACGCACCTCTGGCGTTGGCTGCCATACAAAGCGCGTCGAAGTCATGTATCGTAAACCATTGTTTGTATTGATTATTTTAAATGGCGGCACTAGTGTTGAATGGATGGCGCGCAACAACGCGGCACCTGAATTCATGCTCTCTAAAAGTAGTGACGCAAACCGCATGGCCTGAACGAACTTTGTGTTCGAATCACCACACAATGATTTCCGCGCGCATCCATTTAAAGCGCGCGCTGCGAAGATTAGCAGAAAGCCATCGCCATCGAACGCCGGGCAAAGTGTCGCTTTGCCGGCGAAAACTGTAAAATCGCGCGCTCGGGCCCTTAGCTCAGTTGGTTAGAGCAGCGGACTCATAATCCGTTGGTCGTTGGTTCAAGTCCAACAGGGCCCACCATAAATCAAGCACTTACGAAAACAGCCGGCTTATCCCTGTGCTGAATTTGTGCCCAGCAGTTTATCCACCACCTCGGCGCGCGCCGCTAAATGCGCCGGGGAGAGGTGGGCATACCGTCTTACCATCTCGGCACTCTCCCACGCCCCCATCTCCTGAATATCGCTTATTGGCACGCCATTCTGCGCGAGCCAGCTTGCCCAAGTGTGCCGAAGGTCATGCCAGCGGAAGTTAGTAATTTCCGCTTCCTTCAACGCTTCCCGCCACGCCCGCGTGTTGGCCCACGCAATGGGTTTGCCGCGAAACGTGAATACTCGATCAGGGTGCTTTCCGATCTGTCTTCGCAGCACACTTAAAGCAGTCTCATTCAGTGATACGTGAATATCCCTTCCTGCCTTGGCTTGATCGGCATGTATCCAGGCAACTTTTCGTTGCATGTCCACCTGCGACCATTCCAGTTTCAACACATTCGCTTGCCTCAATCCGGTTGCAAGAGCAAATGTGACCAATTCCCGCTGATGCTCAGACAACACCGAGAGCAGCTTTTGCGCTTGCTCTGGTGTTATCCACCTGATCCGTCTTTTCGGTTCAGGATAAAGCCTCAAAAACGGACTTCGATCAATCCACCCCCACTCTCGCTCAGCCCTCCGCAGAATTGCCCTGATAAGCGCAATAAACCGGTTTGCAGTAGAGCAAGAAGCCTGCTTTCGCTTGATTTCAGCAACTTCCGTCACTCTATCTCGCGTCACTTCATTCAAAGGCTTCATGGACAGATGTTGCTGAAGCCACTTGACCATCGCCACGTCTGAATGATGCGACTTCTTGTGCTGCGTTTCCTGAAGCCACCGGTAAGCGGCCTCATCCCAGGTGCGAGCCGGCTTATGGCCGAGCTTCGCTACACGCCACGATTCGGCTTTTAGCTTGTCGTGGTATTCCCGCGCGGCTTGCTTGTCTTCCGTCTGAGCAGACTGTCTAACAAGTTCGCCGCGCGGCGTGGTGAAACGAATCCACCACATACTTCCGCGTTTGTAGATTGACATAATTGACTCCCGTCACCTACCAACGCTTGCCGGGGTGAAGCATACCGCGAGCGTAGATAAGAAACCAGATCATCTTCGATAAATACCCACCGTTTTCCAGCTTTGGCACCTGGAACAATTCCGGTTTTTACTTTCTTGCGCAGTTCCTCCGCGTTCATCTTGAGAAATGCTGCGGCTTCTGGGAGGTCAAGCGTTTTCACAGCAGGCAATTCAAATCAGTAACAACGGTATGGCGTTTCCCACCGAGCCGGGCTTTGCGTGCGAGTGAGGCGCCGCACGCCCGCCGTAGTGGAAAATGCCTCGGCACATTCTGCTTGTTGGAATGGCATCGGCTTCGCGTGTAAATAGTATTTACAAATAAACGGAAAGATTCTTCTGGCGATTCTCTTGTTACGAACCGCAATAGATCGACACGACGTTCCGGCGCCCATGCCCAAGTTCCGCACTGATGATCAGTCGCGCTTGCCGATCCAGCCCCTTCAGTTCCAGCGTCAACTGCTTCGACTTCGGCCCGCCCTGCGCCGGGCAAAGCCAGCCGGTTAGTTCGCGATATCGATCCTGTGCATATTTGTGACGGTGCCCATGCACGTGATAGATGCCGGCGGCCTGGCACTGCGCCTTGAAGCGCTGCAGTTGATCTTTGTAGGACTTGTCCGCTGGAATCAGGCTGCCGTTGCCGGCAAGCTGCTTGACCTCGTCCAATACGGCCCGCTGCTGTTCATTGCGGATCGGGACTTCGCGCTCACGTCCACCCTTGGTCGTGTCCTTGCAGCAAGCGTGAATGAAATTGATTGACGCCTCTGTTAACTTCATCAGCGGGTTCAATCTGATGAGGAGCAGAGGCGATGGGCAAGATGACGGACATTACGCCAGTGATGGCGCAAGGCGGGAGCCTGCAAGAAATCTCA
>CAMDLH010000005.1 GCA_945901405.1 Bordetella parapertussis
AAGCGCTTGCCAGCAACGATTGTGGCGACAACGCATCTCATGAAATGATTGTTAACAGGCCCTACGCCTGAATTCAAGCCTGCTTTGCGATTTGCCTGGCGATGCTCTTTACCACGGCATCAAACATTGCCGGCGTCAGGCGCCTGGTCTGCGTGTTGTAACGGCTGCAGTGATAGCTGTCGTACAAGGTACGTCCATCGGGCAACTGGTGCGTGAACGCGTGGCCGAATGGATAGTCTTTCTTTTTTGCATCGACCGCTTTCAACACCGCGGCATGGGCGATCCCACCCAGCGCAAGCAGTACTGCGTGCGGCGGCAAGACGGCAATTTCTTCACGCAGATAATCGTTGCAACGAGTGATCTCGTCGGGCAACGGTTTGTTTTGCGGCGGCAGGCATTTGACCGCGTTGGTGATGCGGCAGCCCGTGAGCTTCAGGCCGTCGCCACGGCTGATCGCGCCGGGCTGTGACGCAAGCCCATGATTATAAAGGGTTTTATATAACAGTATGCCCGCGTAGTCGCCGGTGAACGGCCGCCCCGAGCGGTTCGCGCCATGCATGCCCGGCGCGAGTCCGACGATCAGCAACTTTGGTTTTGTGTCGCCGAAAGCCGCAACCGGCCGCGCGTGGTACTCGGGGTAATCCTCGCGAACTTGCGCGAGATGGCTCGCCAGCCTCTTGCACCGCGTGCAATCGGTCAGCGCACACGCCTTGTCGCGCTTCATGAATGCTGTCTATGCAAACGGCAAATCGCCGCTGCGTTTACCGATGCCGCCGAGCGCGTGCACGGCCTGCGCGTAGCGCGTGTTCTCGCGCAATTTGATCATGCTGTCCGCGTTGGCTCGGCCATGCATGCGCGCCAGCCGCGCAAGATTGGGCGCCGGCATGGTGTAATCCAATCCATGCAGCAGTTCATCCGCGGCGGCCGGACTGTTGCATACCAGCACCATGTCGCAGCCTGCATTTAGCGCCGCCTTGGCGCGATCGATCACACCACCGGCAACGCACGCGGCCTCCATGCTCAGATCGTCGCTGAAAATCACGCCATCAAAGCCCATTTGCTTGCGCAATATTTCTTTAAGCCATTTCGCCGAAAAGCCAGCGGGCTCGCTATCCACATCGGGATAAATCACGTGCGCCGGCATGATGGCGCCCAAGCCCGCGTCGATGGTGCGCGCGAATGGCACAAGGTCGCATTTGCGAATCTCGGCGAATGACCGCTCATCCACCGGCACCTCGTGGTGCGAATCGGCGCGCACATGGCCGTGCCCTGGGAAATGTTTACCGACCGAAGTCATGCCGCCCTGGTGAAAACCTTCACACAGCTCGCGCGCCAGATCCGCAATCGCCTCTGCGCTGGAATGAAACGAACGGTCCCCGATCACGCTGCTGTTGCCATGATCGACATCCAGTACCGGAGCGAAGGAGAGATCGACACCGTGTGCGCGCAATTCGCAAGCAATGACAAACCCGGTCTCTTGAGCGAGATGACGCGCGTGCGACTGGTTTTTTTCGCGCAACAGTCCGAATTCGCGCATCGGCGGTATCGACGTGAAGCCATCGCGAAAGCGCTGCACCCGCCCCCCCTCGTGATCGACGGCGATCAACAGCGACGGGCTGCGCAGTGCGTGAATCTCCGCGGTCAGCCGCACAAGCTGCTCCGGTGATTCGTAATTGCGTGCAAACAGAATCACACCACCGGTCAGCGGGTGCAGCAAGCGGCGTCGGTCGGCATCGGTGAGTGCGAGGCCTTCAACGTCCAGCATCGCCGGGCCAAGAGAGATTTTCTTATTCACATTCATGTTTCCAGTACAGCGACCGCGCAAGCTATGCTGTTTTCGTCGCTGATTGTTAAGTGATAACCGATGATACCGCGACTCTTTACCATGCGCTCCAACTCGGGGTTAAACGCAAAGCCGGGCTTGCCAGCCGCGTTTTGCACCACGCTGATGCATTGCAAAGTTACCGGATAACGAAAGCCCGTGCCCATCGCCTTGGAAAAAGCTTCTTTCGCGGCGAAACGGTTGGCGATGAACAATACCGGCTTCTTGGTGCGTTCGTAAGCGGGCCACTCAAGATCGGTCAGCACCCGCCGCGCGAATCGTTCGCCATACCGATCGATCAGTCCGGCGATGCGCTGCGTTTCGACCACATCGACACCAATGCCGTAGATCATGATGCGTCTTGATTCATCGCGGCCAGATAGTTGCGCACGGTTTGCGCGAATCCCGTATCCAGCGCATCGGCGGTCAAGGCGTGTCCTATCGACACCTCAAGCACGTTTTTCACGGCGGACAGGAATCGCGGCAGATTTTGCAGGTTAAGATCGTGGCCCGCGTTCACACCCAGCCCCGCGCGTTGCGCGGCTTGCGCGGCCTGCACGAAGCGTTGTAGTTCCTGTTCTTGTGATTCGCGTCCAAAAGCGGCGGCGTAGGGTTCGGTATAAAGTTCGACACGATCCGCTCCCGCCTCCGCCGCGCGAGCGATTGCAGTGGCATCGGCGTCCATGAACAGGCTGACTCTGATTCCTTCTGCTTTCAGACGCGCGATCAATGGTTTCAAGCGCGCGCCATCCTTCGACAAATCCCACCCGTGATCTGAAGTGAATGCCGCCGGATCGTCGGGAACCAGTGTGCATTGTCGAGGCCTCGCTTGCAGCGCGAGATCAACCAGATTCTCGAATGGATTACCCTCAATATTGAATTCGATGGCTGGATAACGCGTTAACAATTGCGCGAGATCATGCACGTCATGCGTGCGTATGTGCCGCCCGTCGGGCCGCGGATGCACGGTGATTCCATGCGCGCCGGCGGCAATGACGGTCTGCGCCGCGCGCACCACGCTGGGTATGCCCAGCGGACGCGCGTTACGAAGCAATGCGACCTTGTTCAGATTTACGCTGAGTCTCGTCATGGTTCTGGTAACTCTAAGCCTAGTGTCAAAGTTCAAGCAAGTCACGCAGCAATTGCCGGCTATGCAGCGTCTGGTTGCCAAGATAATGGCTGATCAGGGTGCGCATCAGATGCCTGCTTTGCTGCCTCGTGGCCGGATCGGAATATTCGCCCGCATGCATATCAAGCAATGTCTTGCCGTTCAATTCTACTCCGGTTTGCATCATGTCCGCCGATACCGGGCCGCGCTCGATGACGTAGGTATAGCGCCGATCCGGTTCGATGGGCTTGCCGCTCGCGGCATCGCGATCCAGCGCCACGGCGTAACCCAGTTCGCGCAGCAGACTGATCTCGAACCGCCGCAGCGTGGCGGCGCTGTCCGGACTTGCACCCAGATCGAGCAATGTTTGTTCATAGGCATCGAAGAGTTGACCGTGCGGATCGTCGCGGTGCAGCAGTTTGAGCAAAAGCTCGTTGACGTAGAAGCCGCAAATCAATGCGCTGCCTTTTAGGGTCATGTAGCCGCCGCGCCATTCCGCGCCATGCAAGGTTTTCAGCTCGGCCTTGCCCGACCACGAAAGCGCGAGCGGACTGAACGACAGGAGCACTCCGCGCAATGCGGATTTGGGTCGCCGCGCGCCGCGCGCCACCAATGATATGCGGCCGAAACTGCGCGTAAAAACCTCTATCAACAGGCTGGTTTCGCGAAACGGATACGTATGCAGCACATAGGCCGCTTCCGCGTCGTGGCGGCTGGCGGAACGGTTATTCATGCAGTGTCAAAAGTATCACGCGACTCATGACGCGGCGGGCTACTCCATGCCGATGCGCTTTAGCGTCGCACGATCTTCGGCCCAGCCTTGACGCACCTTCACCCATAACTCAAGATATACTTTGGTGCCGAAGAGCTTTTCCATGTCGTGCCGCGCCGCCGTGCCGATGGCTTTCAGTTTCTCGCCCTTGTTGCCGATCACGATCGCCTTCTGGCTGTCCTTATCGACAAGGATGGTGGCGTGTATGCGATACATCCTGCCGTCTTCCTCGAATTTTTCGGTTTCCACGGCCACCGAATACGGCAGTTCCGCACCCAGGGTTCTGAACAGTTTTTCGCGCACCATTTCTGCCGCCAGCACACGAGAGGCAACCGTGGTCAGCTCGTCATTGGCGTAGATCTGCTCTCGCTCGGGCAGTTCGCGGATCAAGGCTTCACGCAGCACGTCGATTTGATATCCCGTCTTGGCGGATATCGGAATGATGGCGGCGGGGTGAAATTGCTCTTGCAGCTGTTGCAAGCGCGGCAGCAATCCGCGTTTATCGCTAACACGATCAATTTTATTGAGCGCGATGAGCAAAGGCGTTCCAGAAGGGACGCTCTTTAACAGCGCGGACGACGAGTCATCCAGTTTCGCGGCATCAAGCATCCATAACACGATGTCGGTTTCCTGCAATGACCGCGAAATCGTCCGATTCATCGAACGGTTCAAGGTTGACTGGTACTCGGTTTGAAAGCCCGGTGTATCGACAAAAATAAGCTGCGCCAGCGGCGTTGTCGATATGCCAGTGATGCGCTGGCGCGTGGTCTGCGGCCGCCTTGACGTGATGCTGATTTTTTGGCCAACCAGCGCATTGAGCAAGGTGGACTTGCCTACATTGGGCTGCCCGACAATGGCAACAGTACCGCAGCGAAACGCGGCGCCGCTCATTTTGCGGTAGCCGTGTTATGCGCCTGACTGTACGCCAGGCGGGCGGCTTCTTGCTCCGCGCGGCGGCGGCTGCTGCCATTGCCCAGGCAACGAATATTCAATTCGGGAATCACACACGCAACCTCGAAATCCTGCCGGTGCGCCTCGCCTCGAATCGCCACCACATCGTAGCGCGGCAATGGTAACCGGCGGCCTTGCATCAACTCCTGCAATTGCGTCTTTGCATCCTTGCCGGAATTCTCCGGATCTATGGCATCAAGAGCACCCTTGAATATGCGCCGCACCACATCTTGCGCCGCTGAAAATCCGCCATCCAGGAATACCGCGCCGATGACCGACTCCAGTGCATCGGCAAGTATCGAAGGGCGATCCTTGCCGCCGCTTTTGATCTCGCCCTCGCCCAGCATCAGGTGATCTCCGAGCTTAAGTTCCACTGCGATGGCGGCCAAGGACGTTTGATTGACCAGCAACGCCCTCAGGCGCGACAAGTCACCTTCTTCATGATGAGGAAACTTCTGATAAAGCTCGTGCGCGATGATGCAGTTGACGATGCTGTCGCCCAAAAATTCGATTCTTTCGTTGTGCTTTGCAGAGAAACTTCGGTGCGTCAGTGCAAGCCGCAGAATGTCTGAATTGTGAAAACCGTAGTCAAGGCGCTCCGCGACATGGTCACTAATCATTGGCTACACGACACCGATGCCTTAACTTGCATCATCGCGAGGACGGACTGAAATCCATACACGCGCTAATATTATGGAATAGTGGAGCACGCGCCGTATAAGTTGCGCTCAGTACGATACCAGAGCCCGATTTAGTGACTTCGATGTCTTTCGGGCCGATGGAAGTGATATCGTCGACGGCTGATCTAAGTTGAAAAGCTCTCTCGACAGATCCTTTATTTCCGCTGGCCAGACTGGGATCGGCTGCCATTGATTTAAACATTTTCTTGATCGTAACTTCCTCCCAATAAGCCGGACCGATCTTGAAACCGAGTAACGCCACTATTATGAAAATAACAGCAAAAGTCATGAATCCAGACAGTGTCAGTCCTTTTTGTTTCCGCATCATCAATTCCTCCGATCGTCAGTTAATAGATGACCCAATCCGCTTCAATTCGTCAAAATTCCACCATATCAGGAATGCCTTGCCGACGACATTGGTGTCGGGCACGAATCCCCAGTACCGGCTGTCACTGCTGCTGTCGCGATTGTCGCCCATCATGAAGTAGTGGCCGGGCGGCACCGTGCAGGTGAATCCAGCATCATTGTAGACGCAATTCTCACGAAATGGGAACTGCCGGACGCCACCCAGATGCACGGGCGGAATATCGGCCTGCTTCAAAATCAAATGGTCACGCTCGCCGAAACGCTCCGCGAATTTTTGTGCCGATACGAAATTCAGACCACCTTCAACGTAACTGTAGTCTCCATCCGGCTTGATTGGCGCTTCCGTGCCATTAATGAAAAGCTTCTTGTCGCGGTATTCGATTTTGTCCCCGCCTACCCCTACCACCCGCTTGATGTAGTCCTGAGATGGGTTTTCCGGATAACGAAATACCATCACGTCGCCGCGCTGTGGATTATTCATCTCTATCACCTTCTTATTGATGATGGGAATACGCACGCCGTAGGTATATTTGTTGACCAATATGAAATCACCAATCAGCAACGTCGGGAGCATCGAACCCGAAGGTATCTTGAACGGCTCAACAAGAAACGAGCGCAACAAAAACACGATCAGGATTACCGGAAAGAAGCTCTTGGGATATTCAACCCACCATGGATCGGGTGAGCCCGGCGCACGCCATTTCCTGAATATCAGGTGATCCAACAGCCACACCGCGCCGGTAAATACCAGCAACAGGAACATGATCAATGCGAAATTCATGGTTCTCCCGATTCCCCGACGCGCTACTTTTCCACTTGCAGGATCGCCAAAAAGGCTTCCTGCGGAATTTCCACGCTGCCGACCTGTTTCATGCGTTTCTTGCCGGCTTTTTGCTTTTCCAATAACTTTTTCTTGCGCGTGATATCGCCGCCATAACATTTGGCGAGCACGTTCTTGCGCATCGCCTTTACCGTTTCACGCGCGATAATATGCGAGCCTATGGCCGCCTGCACCGCGATATCAAACATCTGACGCGGAATCAATCCGCGCATGCGCGTGACCAGATCGCGCCCGCGGTATTGTGAGTTCTCGCGATGCACGATCAGCGATAGCGCATCCACGCGCTCACCATTGATGAGGATGTCGAGCTTCACCATGTCGCCGGCGCGGTACTCGAGAAAATCGTAATCAAGAGACGCGTAGCCTCGTGACACGGATTTCAATTTGTCGAAAAAATCCATCACCACTTCATTCAACGGCAATTCGTACGTGAGCATCACCTGGCGGCCCATGTATTGCATGTTGCGCTGGGCACCGCGTTTTTGCGTACACAGGGTGATGACCGACCCTACGTATTCCTGCGGCACCAGTATCGACGCTTTTATCATCGGCTCACGAACTTCGGCGACGGTGGACGCATCCGGCAGGCGTGACGGATTTTCGATTTCCATCACTGTACCATCGTTGAGCAGCACTTGGTACACGACCGTCGGTGCGGTTGTAATCAGCGCCATGCCGTACTCGCGTTCCAGCCGCTCCTGCACGATGTCCATATGCAACAGGCCGAGAAACCCGCAGCGAAAACCAAATCCCAATGCAGTGGATGACTCAGGCTCGAAACGCAGCGACGAATCATTCAGATGAAGTTTCTCCAACGCATCGCGCAGCGCGCCGTATTCGTTGGATTCCACCGGATACAAGCCGGCGAACACCTGCGGCTTGATTTCCTTGAATCCCGGCAACGCCGACGTTGCGGGATTGTCCAAGAGCGTCACGGTGTCGCCAACCTTTGCGGCATGCAACTCTTTTATGCCGGCGATGATGAATCCCACTTCGCCCGCCGCCAGCCGCTCCGCGGCTCGCGATTTGGGTGTGAACATGCCAACCTGTTCGCACAAAAAATTTGCCTTGGCCGCCATCAGCAGGATGCGATCCTTGGGTTTCAACTCGCCGTCCACCACACGTACCAGCATCACCACGCCCACATAATTGTCGAACCACGAATCGATTATGAGCGCCTTCAACGGCCCACTAGGGTTACCTTTCGGCGCAGGCACTCGTTCGATCAGCGCCTCGATCGCATCCAGCACGCCTTCACCGGATTTTGCACTGACCTTGAGCGCATCCTTGGCGGGAATGCCGATGATGTCTTCGATTTCAACAATCACGCGATCCGGATCGGCCTGCGGCAAATCCATCTTGTTGAGCACCGGCACCACTTCCACGCCCTGCTCGATCGCGGTGTAGCAGTTGGCCACGGTCTGCGCTTCGACGCCTTGCGATGCATCCACCACCAGCAGCGCACCTTCACACGCCGCAAGCGAGCGGGAGACTTCGTACGAAAAATCGACGTGTCCCGGCGTATCGATGAGATTGAGCAAATATTTCCTGCCATCGCGCGCGGTGTAATCCAGCGCGGCGGTTTGCGCCTTGATGGTGATCCCGCGTTCGCGCTCGAGATCCATGCTGTCGAGCACCTGCGCTTCCATTTCGCGTTCGGACAAGCCACCGCACAGTTGGATGATGCGGTCGGCCAGCGTCGATTTGCCGTGGTCGATGTGGGCGATAATGGAGAAGTTACGGATATGCTGCATTTAAACGGGCGCCTCGGGCAAGCTAAATTTGCGCCCAAAATGTTTCTGTAAGAGCGTGTATTTTAACGGATTTTCGTCAGCGCCGCAGTAACGGCGGGCACATCAAGAAAGTAATGGCACAGCTCTGTCTCGCCATGCATGAGCACGGGCACCAGCTCGCCAAAACGCTGCTCAAGGCCGGGATCGGAATCGACATCCACGACCTTCACCGCAAAATTAAAACAGATCTGCAAGGGTTGCAGAGCCGCGATCATGTCGTCACACAGATGGCAATACGTGCGTGCGTAGAGCGTCAGCGATAGCTCACCGCGTTCAGTCAACACGGAACGGAACGTAGAGCGAGTTTCCGCCGCGCCTTACCAACAGCGCGACGATTCGGCCCTTGTCGAATTGCCCCATCAACTGATTGAACTGTTCGATTGTCTTCACGTCTTGGTTGTTAACCGCGAGAATCACGTCGCCGCGCCGCAAACCGGCGCGTGCCGCGGCGCCCTGCACGTTATCGACCAACACACCGCCTTCGACCTTGAGCTCTTTGCGCTGCGCATCGGTCAGTTCCAGCAGATTCATGCCGAACTGATTTGGTGCCGCTGCCGCCGGCGGTTTCGCGCCACCGCCGCGACGCGCGGGCTTGGCGCCTTCATCCTGTAACTCCGCGACGGTGACTTGCACATCGCGTGAAGCCTTGTTGCGCCATACTTGCACTGACGCACGGCTGCCCGGCCGGGTTGCACCCACCAGCCGCGGCAAGTCGCCTGACTCTGTAACGGGTTTGCTGTCAAAACGCAAAATTACGTCGCCCGCTTCGATTCCGGCAGCATCCGCCGGTCCGCCCTTCTCCACCGAATTCACCAGTGCGCCCTGCGGTTTGGGCAGCCCGAAGCCATCGGCAAGCTCCTTGGTCACCGGTTGAATCACAACGCCAATTCGGCCTCGCGTCACCTTGCCGCTGGAGCGCAGTTGCTGCGCGATATCGTTGGCGACATCGATGGGGATCGCGAACGACAGACCCATGAATCCGCCCGTGCGGCTGTAGATCTGCGAATTGATGCCGACCACTTCGCCGCGCATATTGAAAAGCGGCCCGCCGGAATTACCGGGGTTGACCGCCACATCGGTCTGTATGAATGGGACAAAATTTTCCTGCGGCAATGAGCGGCCCTTGGCGCTTACGATGCCGGCCGTCACGGTGTTGTCAAAACCAAACGGCGAACCGATGGCCACCACCCACTCGCCTACTTTCAACTTTGCCGGATCACCGAATTTGGCTGCGGGCAATCCCGTGGCATCGATCTTGATCAGCGCTACGTCCGTGCGGCGGTCGGCGCCGATGACCTTCGCCTTGAATTCCCGTTTGTCGGTTAGCTTGACTGTGATTTCTTCCGCCGAGGCAACGACGTGCGCATTGGTCAAAATGTAACCATCGGCGGTGATGATGAAACCTGAGCCCAGCGACTGTGACTGAAACTCACGCGGCGCTCCGGGGTTGGGGCTGAAACGGCGGAAAAACTCAAATAGCGGATCGTTCTCGGGCACATTCGGCAATTGCGCCGTGGGGCCTCCCGTGCGCGTGCCTTGCGTGCTGATATTGACCACGGACGCACCGTGTTTTTCAACGAGTTCCGTGAAATCGGGCAACTGCGCCATCGCCTGCAACGGTACGAACAGGTACAGGGACAAGGCGAAGACACCAAACAGGGCGTTGCGTACGGTTTTCATTCTGTATTCCGTTGATCCAGGTTAAGGTTTTTTCAGTTCGAGCGAATTGGCAATCAGCATCACGGTCGCGGCGGGCGCCTCGCCGAGCGCGGTTACTTTGTAATCACCCGTTTGCCGATTATAAATATGAACAGCTCCCTGATAAGTCAAAGGCTTGGGCGCGGCGCCTTTCGTCATGGGCTCGATGAATACCGATATGGCCGCCAGCCCATCGGAGTACACCAGATGCGCCACCGCGCCGGTGCGACCGATGATAGTGCGCTTGAGCTCCATGGTCTTGCGAAATCCCGCGGGCACTTCCTTCATCACCCAACCGGTATCCGCTGATTGATCCTGCACGTTCAGCGCGGATTGATCGGTGCGCCAGTTCTGTGATTTTGCGCGCGCGGCGTAGCGTGAACTCACCAGATCGCGATTGAACGAGCCGCCTATGTTCAATTGCGAGAAACCGAACGACTCAACCGTCTGATTGCGTTCGTTGATGATCTGCGCGCGCAGCGGCAGACCGGTCTCGGCCTCGGCGCAAAAACGGCGGCCATAGCGCAGTTTGTCCTTGGGTGTCGCGCTAACCCAAGTGCACTCAAATCCGCTGATACGATCGGTGGATTCCGTTGCAACGGTGTAGTGGCTGCTCAAATCAGATAGGTTTTCCGGCAACATGATCGGCAAATGGCGCGTGCTGCGCCGTTCGATCAGCACCGTCTTTGACCCTGGCAGATACCATGTCACATGGTCGTTCGCGCGTATCACCTCGCGTGGCGGGCCATCGAGGGTTTCAAGCCGCTCAAAGATGCCGCCCGCCTGATTGACGAAATGCACGATGCGCGATGTTTCCACCTTGCCACCATGCTGGTAAATAAACGTGCCCGAATAGTTGACGAGCTTGGATGAATCCGCGACTTTTTTGAGCAAGGCAAGCGCATCCTGAGATGCGGCGTTATCCGCCCACAGGGGTACGGCCGCGAAACCCAGCAATACGGCGAAACAGAACTTCTTCATCACGTCAGCGCGGTACCGGGGCTACTTGCGTGATATTCGAAACCGTACGTACGTAGGGCGCTAAGCCCTGAATGGCGGTGCTGGGTGAAATGCCTTGATGCGCGAGCAAATACTCGTTCGACTGTCCTTCGTTGGGCACGCTGCCATCGGGCTGCGCGGCTGCCAGCGCCGCAGGCGCGGTAGGCGCCAACGCAGTGGCGGGCGCAGTGGCCACGGTCGCCGGTGCAACAGCCTTGGCCAGCTCAGGTTGCGGCGTGGCCGTGGGGGCGCCGCCGGTGGACATAACAACCCAAGCCACCATCACAACCCCCGCGACCGAAGCCGCCGCCGATACCGCGTAGGTGTAGAGTTTGCGCGCGGGCGCCGCGGTCTGACGTTGCGGCGCGAGCACGGTGGGTTCTTGCGCGAGGCGTTCGGCCATGCGGCGGTTAAAGTCCGCCGACAGCGGCGTGTCGCCACGCAGCGTGTCGCCGATCAGGTGATAGGAATCCCAACTGTGTTGGAGGTCTGCGGCCTCACGCAGGCGCGCGATCTGCCCCTTGGCCTCGCCATCGCTGAGTTCTCCGTCCATCAGGGCTGATACTTTTTCCATCTCACCATCTCCTGTCTTTACTGGTGCCGAGCAGCGGCCTTAGCTGGTCCGCTATGGCCTCGCGCGCGCGGAATATCCGCGAACGCACAGTACCAATCGGACAATTCATGATGCTTGCGATGTCCTCGTAACTGAGGCCCTCGATTTCCCGCAGCGTGATTGCCGTGCGCAACTCCTCAGGCAACTGGCCGAGGGTTTGGTTCACGGATTCCGCCACTTGGCGGCTCATCATCTGGTTTTCGGGCGTATTCAGATCCTGCAATTGTTCGCCTTCTCCCATATTCTCGGCTTCTTCCGCGTCCATGGGCGTGGTGGTCGGCGCGCGCCGGCCTTGCGCCACCAGGTAATTCTTGGCGGTGTTGATACCTATGCGGTACAGCCAGGTATAGAAGGCACTGTCGCCGCGAAAACTCGGCAACGCCCGATAAGCCTTGATGAATGCCTCCTGCGTCACATCCTCCACCTCGGTTGCATCCCGTATAAACCGGGACAGCAGCCGCGCAAGCTTGCGCTGGTACTTCGCCACCAGCAGGCCAAACGCATGCTTATCACCGTGCTGTGCGCGTTCGACCAACTGCTGGTCGACTTCGCGATCGCTCATTCCACCGTCCCTGATATCGTTATTATCCAGGTCGACCGCCCTGCCGGCCCGCTAGCCCACGAAAAGACGACAGTATACCGGTCTTTATCGCGCGCCGAGGAATGCATCGAGTCCGCGTCGGGCGAGAGACAGCCCAAACCGCTTTTAGTTCTCGCAATATCCCACAACTTGGAATTGATGGAATGTGCCAGGCTAATTCTCAGCGGTTGCCATCCGCGCGTGCGCGCGGCGGGCTGATGCGCCGCTCCACATAGTCAAAGCACGTCTGGATCAACAGCGCCAGCACCGCCGCCGGCACTGCTCCGGCCAGCATCAGGCCGTGGTCGTTGACCGCCAGCCCGGCCACAATACGCTCACCGTAACCGCCCGCGCCGATAAAGGCCGCGATGGTGGCCGTGCCGACATTGATGACGGCTGAAGTCTTGATGCCGGCCAGTACCGACGGCAGCGCCAGCGGTAATTCAATCAGCCGCAGCACCGCCCGCCGGCGCAAGCCCAGCGCCGCCCCTGCCTGCCGCATACCCCGTGAAACGCTCGCCAGCCCGGTCTCGGTATTACGCACGATGGGCAGCAGCCCATACAAAAACAGCGCAATAATCGCCGGGATGGTGCCAATCTGATCCAGCGCCGCGATCAGAAACGCCAGCAACGCCAGCGACGGTATGGTCTGCAGCACCCCGGCAAATCCCAAAATCGGCTGGCGCATTGCCTGTGAGCGCGCCGCCCATATGCCCAGTGGCACACCCGCCATCACGCTTAGCGCCAGGGATGCCAGCACCAGCACCATGTGCTGCGCGGTCAGCCGCCAGAAATCGCCGCCGAACAGCACCGAAATCCAGCCGGGGCGCGGCCCGGCCGACTTCGCGGTGGGTGACACAAAATCCGCCGCGACCCTGGCAAACGGCTGGCGATCGATCTCGGCGGCGCTATTTAACGCGATCATGCGTTCGGCCGGAATGGCGCCTTCCAGCCGCTGCAAAGCCTGCCACGTACGCGGATAGAGCCGCGGCAGATCCGCGCGGTAGATGAGCAGCGCCGCATACGGCGGGAAAAACGCGCGGTCGTCCACCAGCACTCGCAAGCCGTAGCTCTTGATCTTGGCGTCGGTCGAGTAAATATCGATCACATCCACCCGCCCGCCGCGCACGGCTTCATAGGCCAGACCGTGATCCAGCCCAGTCGGTTGCGCCTGCAAGCCATACGCCACGCGTAATGCCGGCCAGCCATCCTTGCGGTTGAGAAATTCTTGCGACAGGCCGAAATTAAGTTGTGGATGGCGCAACAGGTCTGAAACCGTGCTCACGCCCAGCGCCGCCGCGCGCGCTTCCGTCATTGCCAACGCGTAGGTATTACTGAACCCAAGAGGCACGCCGGCCGCCAAACCATGCGCGGCCAGCGCCGCGTTCAATTCGGCCAGCGCCGGCACCTGTTTCATGCCCAGCAATTCGAAGGCGATGGTTCCGGTGTATTCCGGGTAAACGTGTATCGCCCCGCTTTTAAGCGCCGAAAACACGATGGCCGTATTGCCCAGCCCCTGCTTGTGCTCCGCGCGCGTTTCATCCGTACGGGTGATGGTTTGGGCGATGATTTCGCCAAGGATGTACGACTCGGTGAAGCGCTTGGAGCCGACGGCCACCCCGTCCGCGGCGCCCACGACCAGCGCACTGGACAGCAATGACAACATCAGCCCGTTACGTATAATCCACTTTAAGAACATATACGTAACCAATTGTTTTTATTAACTATTTTATTTACGGAGAAAATGGCGTACGAACGTCGTATTCCGCCACCGCGTCTTCAAGCCGCATGAACACCGCGCCGTTGTCCTTCAAGGTTCGGATCAGTTTTTCCAGCACGATCATGCGGTGCCCGCGCCCGATCACGAACGGGTGAAAGGTGTACGTGATCACGCCCCAGTCGAGGTGATCGCGCAGGTAGATGAAGTCATCCGTCCAGTTTTGCAGCACGTGGTGGGCGTTCATGTTACCGGGGAGAATCGTAGTATTCGTGCGCACAAATTCAAAATGCGGATAGTCATCCAGCGACCAACTGATCGGCATCTCAATCAGCCGGGTAGGCTTGCCAAAAACCGCCGGTTTTTCCAGCTCGATCACATCGCCCAGCCGCACCCGGTATGGTGTGTAATCGTCGCCCATCATGCTGCTGTCGTACCTGAAATTGTGCTTGAGCAGTAGCTCCACCGAATGCGGCGACAAATCCCACGACGGCGAGCGGTAGCCGCGCGCGTAGCGTCCGGTGAGCTTGCGGATTTGCACATTGGCGCGCACCAGCCCTTCTTCCTCCTGCTCGCGAGTCATATTTGCCGGCGGCACATGCGTCCAGCCGTGGTGTCCGATCTCGTGCCCGGCGTCGAACACACGCTTGCATTGATCCGGGTAGGTTTCCAGCGTGTGGCCGGGGATATACCAACTGCCCTGCACATCGTATTTTTTCAGCAGGTCGAGGACGCGTTGGGCACCAACATTGGCACCGAACTCGCCGCGCGAAATCGGCGACGGTGAGGTCATGCCGCGCGAAATAAACCCCGACATGGCGTCGAAGTCGAAGGTCAAGCAAGCGATGTGTCTGGGCATGTGAGGGATTATAAGTCAGCGCTGGTTGATCAATGCGTATCAAAAATTGCCTGGTACTCGGCGATTTTTTCTCTGACGGCTGCTGCTTCCTTTGCCGTGGGATTTTTACAGTCCGCCGCTGGCGGCAGCGCGCCGAGTTTCAGCAGGCACGCCATCAGCAACAAACGCGCTTTGTTCGCGGTGAGATTGCTGCCGCCGATAGTGAGTCCGTCGCGCGTGCGCGGAATAATACCTTCGGCGTTGCCGCGCCCCACGCGCACCACCGGCATGCCGCTGAACGTGGCTTCGAGCAGCGCGGCATCAATGGGGCGTGCGACTTTCGCATTGCCCGCTTGGCCCTCGGCGACGAACCCCGCCAGCGGCGCATGCGCAAGATTGTGTGCGATGCGCGCGTGGATTTCGGCTTCGCCCTCGCTGCTGGTATCAGCACTCGCGGACATATAGCGCGCGGTTCTTGCAAAGCGCACTTCGGGCAGTGCATCGGGTAACAACCAGCCGCTTTCATCTTTGACACGCACCGGTGCCTGCGTGATTGTTCCGTTTACCCGCCGCACGCCGGTGACGCTTTGCGGCAGTCTGCGCAGATTGACCGCGGATTGATGCGTATGCCGCCGGTTCGGTACATACGTCATCACCGGCGCACCGGGCGGATGGCCCATGCTACCGATGATGCCACCGTGGCCGCCGGTTGCCGTGTAGCCGCCGGGCCGCGCATCAGCCTTCTGCACCTCGCGCGCGGCGTAAACTAATTGATCGAGCACGGCGACCACGCCCGCCGCATTGCCGCCGTGTTCATCCATCCATGCATCCGACAATATCCAGTTCACCGAATCAACGATGTTGCGGTCGCCGTCGTTGGCAAGACTGCCGTGCGGACGCTGCGATGAATTGCCGCAGATCGGCAACGTAGTGTCGATCAAGAGATTCATCCACATCAGAGTTTCTTCGAGATTGGGGCTGCCTTCGAGCCAGATACCGCCCGCGTAGCGGCCGCTGTCCATTGCCGCCTGCACCTGATTAACCACGCGCGCCATCATCGCGCGCGGCGGATCGCGCCACAAATGAAACGGCCGGTAGTTGAAAAAATCGTGCCCCATGCGTTCGGGCGCGATATCTCCGTTGCCGGTGTCGCTACGCTCGTTGGCGGCGAGACCCTTCTTGTATCCGCCCGAGGGCACGACGCGCACAAAATCGTAATCCGCGCGCGACGCCAGCAGATTGTTAAGTCCGCTGACTTCGCCCAGGCCGAAGCGGTCGATTTCCTCGAACAGACGCGACGCATCCGGGTAAAACGGCTGGCGCGCGAGATGCTCGGGCGCGCCGGGATAGGCAGTGTCGCCCTCCCACGCTTGGCCAGCGGCCTGGCGCGCCATGTACGGCAGCAAGTAGACGCCGTCCTCGGGCTTCAACGTCACCTCGTACACCGGCACGTCGTACGCAACGCCACGTTCGCGCGAAAATTTGCCGCCAACATCGAGATAACCATCGGGCGGCGCATACAACTCGGCGGCATCGGCCTCCAGCGGATGTGCGCTGAACTGGCGCACGTAGACGGTGACAGGCGCCGCCAACTGCTGTGGCCGCAGGCCGTCGAAGCGCTGCGACGTTCCATCGGCGTGCGTCAGCAGCGGCAGCCCGTACTTTTCGCGCGCCTTGTTGCTGGTGACCAGCGGCACGGTGTTTTGCACCGTCGCCGTCGGCCCCGAAAAAACAACGATGCGCTTGCGTGGCATGTCAGCCAAGATTATTCCGGCTGTATGCCGGCGGCCTTGATTTGCGCCGCCCACTTCTTGATCTCGGCAAGCTGAAACGCGCGGAATGCCTCCGGCGTCATTGGGCTGGGTTCCTGGCCGAGTAATCTTAGTTTGGCGGCAACGTCGGGTGCGGTAACCGCTTTGTTGGCGGCATCGTTGAGCTTGGCGATGATGGCCTTGGCGGTGCCCGCGCGCGCAAACAATCCATTCCAAACACTGATGTCAAAGCCCGGAATTTCTTCCGCCATCGACGGAATATCAGGCGCCAGCGTCGAACGTTTTGCCGTAGTAACCGCCAGCGCCCGCACCTTGCCGCCTTGCGCCTGCGTGAGCGCCACCGCCGAATCCGCGAAGGTAAACGCGATCTGGCCGGCGATGATGTCCGTCACCGCCTGTGGCACGCCTTTGTAGGGCACTTCCACCACGGTAATGCCAGCGCGCACTTTTAATTCGGCAAGCCCGACCTGCATGCCCGCCGACGCATACGCCGCCGACAGTTGTCCGGGGCGCGCTTTTGCGTGCGCCACGAACTCGGCGAGATTGCGCGCCGGAAAATCCGCGCGCACCACCAGCATCAACGCGGAGGTAATGAAACGCGCGGCCGCATCAAAGTCTTTCACCGGGTCATAAGGCAGCTTTTTAAAAAGACTCACATTGGCCGCCATGGCGGTGTTGCTGCCCGCGAGCAAGGTGTAGCCGTCGGGCGTGGCGCGCGCGGCTTCCACCGCGCCGATGATGCTCTGCGCGCCGGGCCGGTTGTCAATCACGATGTTTTGGCCCAGCGTCTGCTGCATGTGCAGTGTGACGATGCGCGCGATGGAATCAGGCGCGCTGCCGGCCGGGAACGGCACGATGAAGCGTATAGGGCGCTGTGGGTATTCTTGTGCCCCCGCAGTCTGCGTTGCGCCGAAAAGGGCAAGCGCACTCGCCGCGATGCGGGCAAAGCGATGTGATTTGGCCATGATAATAATATCAATAAAAACAATAACTTACGATAATAACCTCGCTGGAATTACCGGCAGCAAAACATACGGCCTTCGTTCCGCATCGAAGTGCAGCGTGTTGACGCCGCCGAATATCTCCGGCGGCCGGTCTTTCGGATGTGTGTGCAGAAACGGCCCCACGCCGGTGAGCGTATACATCACGCCGGGGATTTCGAGTTTTGGACCGGGATGCGCAAAATCCCTGCCGCGTACCGCGAGGCCCAGCCGATAGCCGACGGGTGCCACGATGCACGTCGGCCAGATTTCAACATCGAGTTCGACAGGCGCACCCGGCGTCAGCGGCTGCGCCTCATCATGCGTATGCCACGGACGGTACGGCAGACTCTTCGCCGCATCGAGCTTGCGGTGCGAGGCGCGCAGCCAGCCGAGACCGATGGGCACGCGCGGATCGTTCGAGCCGCGATAGGTGACCTCGCTGCAATCTGGCGCAAACAAACGCAACACCAGAAAAATATCCGCGTCGCTCGTGCTCGACGACGCGAACAACCTGGCTGCAACCGGCCCGGTAAATTCGGTTTCTTTTTCAAACGGCGGCGTCAGAAACAGCAGGCCGTCGCCCATCGCCTCGTAATCGATTTTTGTCGCTGTAACGGGCGGCGTTGTTGTAAGGCTTGAATCATTCGGATTGAGGTAATACTTCGTCCACTGCGTGCGCGCGAGAGGCCATTCGTTTTCCGCCCGCTCTACCCAGCGGTCAGGATGACGCACTTGCAGTTGCACCGGCGGCTGTTTGTCCCAGCCGGTGTTCTCGCCTTTGAGAAAGTGGCCGAAGAATTTCTTTTGCAGCGCTTCGCCGTATTTCGTGTAAAAACTTTCCCAGTGCCCGCCGCCGTGCGCCTCCAGCCATTTTTGCTTGGCGGGCGCATTCACAAACCCTTCAAAGTTGCCGCGCGTGTGCAGGCCCATGCCGCCCCAATTCGCCGCCGATAAAAACGGCACCTTCACCTGGCTCCAATCCGTTGAATGCGCGCGATGCTCGGCGTCGTCGAACGGGTGATCGAGCACCCATTGCGTGACGTCGATACGGTTTTTTTCGAGCTCTTCTTCGGGCAGTGTCGGCGGGCCGGCAATGAGATCGCCCGACACTTGACTGCGCAGGCTGCGTTCACCCACGCCAAACTGCGCGCGCTTGATCGCGCGCGGTACCCAATCCGTCAAGAACATGCTCATGATGCCGCCGTGACGCGTGCCTTCGCGATAAAAATCGCCTGCCCCTTCCCACGCGCAAATCGCCGTCAGATGCGGCGGCTCCAGACACGCCACCTGCCACGCGTTCATCGCGTAGTACGAAATACCGTTCAGCCCGACCTTGCCGCTGCACCACGGCTGCGCCGCGCACCACTCGATGCACTCATACAAATCCTGCGTCTCGCGCGGCGACCAGAAGTCGATAAACCCCGGCGAATGCCCCGTGCCGCGCGAATCGGCGCGTACGCACACATAGCCATCGGGCACCCATTTTTCGGGATCCACCAACTCCCAGCTTTGATACTTGTTGCTGGAGCCTTCGAGCACGTCCGGATGCAATTCGGTGAGCAGCTTCCAGTTGCCCGGATTGCCTTCTTGAAACGCGAGGCCCTTGGCGTATGGGCCGTAGGTGAGAATGACTGGATAGCGCCCGACGTCCAGTGGGCGAAAAATATCGCAGCGCAAAACGATGCCGTCGCTGGCGGGAATCGGCGTGTCCCACTGCACACGCATGCCGTCGCGGGTTTCTATTTTTTCGGTAATGCTCTCAATGTGCGCCATTGGCGTCCATGCTCCCTCGTACGTATGGTTTCCGACGCCGGGAATTCTAGCCCATTCTACTTGCGCGAAGCGGCACGCCGAAGATTTCTCCGGAGTAGAATAACAACACGCTAACAACCTCACGCGGTGAAATTCATGCCACCCAATGACCCCTCCGTTCCAACACTCGAAAACTACTGGATGCCCTTCACCGCCAATCGCGCGTTCAAGGCATCGCCGCGCATGTTCGCGGGCGCCAAGGACATGCACTACGTCACCACCGACGGGCGCAAGGTGCTCGATGGCACTTCCGGCCTGTGGTGTGTGAACGCGGGGCACTGCCGGCCGAAGATCGTTGAAGCCATTCAAAAGCAGGCCGCGCTGATGGATTACAGCCCCGCGTTTCAGATGGGGCATCCGAGCGCGTTTCGTGTCGCCGAGCGCGTGGCGAAGCTGGCGCCTGGCGATCTCGATCATGTGTTCTTTACCAACTCGGGCTCGGAAGCAGTCGATACCGCGATGAAGATCGCGCTGGCGTATCACCGTGCGCGTGGCGAAGGCCAGCGCAATGTGTTCATCGGCCGCGAGCGCGGTTATCACGGCGCGGGCTTCGGCGGCATTTCGGTGGGCGGCATGCCCGCCAACCGCAAGGCATTTGGCAGCCTGCTGCCGCGCGTCGATCACCTGCCGCACACGCACAACCTCGCCGAGAACGCATACTCGCGCGGCCAGCCCGAGTGGGGCGCGCACCTTGCGGACGATCTCGAAACACGCATCATTGCGTTGCACGATGCATCCAACATCGCGGCGGTCATCGTCGAACCGATGGCCGGTTCCGCCGGCGTGCTGGTGCCGCCCAAGGGCTACCTCGAACGCCTGCGCGCGATCTGCGACAAGCACGGTCTACTGTTGATATTCGATGAAGTCATCACCGGCTTTGGCCGCACCGGCCCGTGTTTCGCGGCATCAACCGTCGGCGTGGTTCCCGACATGATGACCATCGCCAAGGGTCTCACCAACGGCACCGTGCCGATGGGCGCGGTGGTCGCACGGCGTGGCATCTACAACACGGTGGTCAACAACGCGCCGCCCGATACGGTCGAGCTATTTCACGGCTACACTTATTCTGGCCATCCGCTTGCCACAGCCGCTGCCGAAGCCAGCCTCGACACCTTCGAGCAGGAGGATTTATTCAAACGCGGCCAGGAACTCGCCCCTTACTTTGAGCAAGCCGTACACGCGCTGCGCGAAATGCCCAACGTCATCGATATCAGAAACATGGGCATGGTCGCTGGCATCGAACTCGAATCCAAGCCCGGCAAACCCACCGAGCGTGCATTCAAGACATTTTTGAAATGCTATGAAAAAGGCGTATTGATCCGTACCACCGGCGACATCATTGCCTTGTCGCCGCCGCTGATTATCAGCAAGGCGCAGATTGATGAACTGGTGGGCACTATTTCGACGGCGCTACGCGAGGTTGCAGCGGAGTAAGATTGCCTTTTTGATAAACAGGACGACAAAAAATGTTATTTCCCAGTAAAAAATGGTGTGTGACATTGTCAGGTTCGGCGGCCATCGCGGCGCTCATCATGGCCGGCTTTTCAGCGCTGGCGGCGGCTCAGGCGCCACGTTATCCGACGCGGCCGATACGCATGATAGTGCCCCTCCCGCCAGGCGGTTCCACGGACATACTCGCACGCATCGTGGCGCAGAAATACACCGACGGATTGGGAAAAACAGTCCTTGTCGACAACCGGCCCGGCGCCGGTACGTCGCTCGGCAACGAACTCGTGGCACGCGCCGCGCCCGACGGCTACACCTTGCTGTTCGCCAGCGCGTCAATCGCCACCAATGTGCCGCTGTATCCCAAGCTGCCATTTCATCCGGTCAAGGACTACACCCCCATCGGCACGGTGGGGCAATCGTTCTACGTGCTGATCGTGCAACCGGCTCTGGGCATCAACACCGTGCAAGAACTTATCGCGATGGCCAAGGCGAAACCGAATCACGTGCAATACGCCTCGGCCGGACAAGGCACCATCACGCACATGGCGGTCGAACTTTTCATGATGAACGCGCAGATCAAGATGCAAGACGTGCCGTTCAAGGGCGGCGCACCGGCGTTGCTGGCGTTCCTGAGCGGGCAGATGCCGGTGATCTTCAGTCCCATTGCGGAGAGTCTGCCGTACTTGCGCACCGGCTCAAAAGTGCGCCCGCTTGCCGTCACCGCCGCCAAGCGCGTGCCCGATTTGCCCGCCGTGCCCACGCTCGCCGAAGCGGGCGTACCCGATTCCGTGGTCATGTCGCGCACCGCCATTCTGTCGCCGAAGGGCACGCCGCAGGACGTGGTCAATATACTCAATACCGAATTGAACCGCTTGTTGCAGCAACCCGATACGCGCGAACGCTTGAGCACCCATGGTCTGGTGCCGGTAGGCGGCACGCCGGCGGAACTCACCGAATACCTGACCTCGGAAATCGCGCGCTGGACCAAGGTGGTCAAGGTAACGGGGATCAAGGTCGAATAAGTCTCAGGGACCAATATCGCTGTTTAAGCGACGCTGAGGTACCTCCTCCGCCAACAGCCGTCAAAAAAGAAACGTGGGATGCGGGGGCGCTGATACCGCGCGCCATTGCCGATTTCACAACGCGCATTGCATTACGCAGCAGCCGCAGCCTTTGCCGCCTTCAATCCCAACTCATCCGCCACCGCCTGTTCAACCACCGTGCCCTTGAAAAACGCCGGGTTGTTGCGCGTGTGCAAAAGTGCTGCATTGGTGAAGGTGAACTCGCGGAAATCCTGTTCGGTAATAAAGCCCCTCTCCACGTTTTCAAACGCTTCGGGTATCACGTCGTTGAAATCGGGCACGTCGAAGTGCGTGAAGTCGGAGCTGAACACCGGGCGCAGCCGCACGCCCATGCGCGGGTCGAACGCCCATATCGTCGCGCGATCGTCCGCTTCGCAGCCGAAGAAATAGTTGTTGGAGAACACCGCGCGTATATCCGCTTTTGAGTTCACACCGGCGGCTTCAAAATCGTCGGTGACGTGTTCGGGCTTGCTCAGTTCTTCGAGACTGCACTCGGGGCGGAACGCATCGAGGCTGCCCATGATCGCGTCCGCGCTGGCCTTAAGGCGCGTATCGCCATAACGATTGACAAACTGTTTCAGCTCGGTCACGTTGGTCGTGTTTGGATACTGCAAACCCGCGCGGCGGCGCTTTTCCCAGTGTTCGATCATGTCACCCACCATCTGGCAGGCCCAGCTCACGCCGCCTTCCATGAAACCGAAATTAAGACTCGGATGGCGCCGCGCCACGCCGCCGAGAAATACTCCGCGCGCGAACGCATGGTTCGCTTCGGCGAAATGGCCGACATGGTTGTAGGTAAAGTTGCTGATGGAGGCGCGATCCGGCCAACCGGCACTGCCGGCGTGTTGCGTCACCGCCACGCCCAGATCGACGCAGCGCTGCCAGAATGGCTCGTAGTCATAAGGGCTGTCGAGCGCGATGTTGTCGCAGTAGATAGCGGCCCTGGCCGGATCAATCCCCTCCGCGGCACTGGGAATCACACGCTCCTGGTTGCCGCGCAGCATGATGGCCTTGTAGCCCAGTTCATTGACGACGTATTCAAGCTCCTCGATCGCGTCTTGCGGCGTGCGTGAAGGGATGCTGGCCACCGGCGCGAAGCGCGCGGCATACGGTTTGAACATATCCGCCGTCATCCGGTTATACGCGCGCGCCGCCGCACGTTGCAGGTCGCCCTGCATGATGTTGATGCTCAGGCCGAAGCTCGGGTAGATCAACGCAAAGTCGATGCCCAGCTCCGGCAGACGCTCGTTCAGCAGCGCGGGCAACAACGCGGTCGCCTTGTCGTGGGTGCCGGTGGTGACGCCCCACCAGATCGTGCGCCGTAAGCGCTGGTGCTGGCGCTCCTGCGCCGTGGCGCCGTACCAACGGCTATTGCGGCGCCACCGCGCCCGCATTTCGTCAACGGCTTTCGGGCCGCCCGCTTCGCTCAAGTATTCGAGAAAGACAGGAATCGGCTCCATCCAATGCCCGTCACCGTCGATCACCGGGTGCTTCAATCCGGCGCGTATTTCTGCCGCGCGATGTGCCATTGTCACTGCTCCTTTCGCGAATTTGATTCCGAAATGTGGGTGTAGCCACTGGTGACTCAAGCCAATCCCCTGTCGTCGCCCAGTACCAGCAAGCAGGCTAGCTCCAAGCCAGTTAGCCGTCAATCCAGAGTGCCCGCGGGTAATTACACAATGCAAAGTTTTCTGGAAACCGCGGATATAATTGCTGCCGCCAGCACCACGAATTCAACCCCGCACCCGGCCGATGATGATTGACGTTCGCCGGCCTTAATTACGAAACCAATATTAGGTTTATTACATCATGGATTTTCAACTCAAGAATAAAACCGCATTGGTTACCGGCGCGAGCCAGGGCCTGGGCCGTGCCATCGCCAAGCGGCTCGCGCATGAGGGTGCGCGCATCGCGATAGCGGCACGCCGAAAACCGTTGCTCGAAGAACTTGCCCGCGAGATTGAAACCGCCGGCGGCGCGACGCCCTTTATCATTGAGGCTGATCTCTACAACCCTGAAACACCGATGCGCCTCGCAGCCAATGCAGAGCAGGCGCTGGGTAGCATCGACATACTCATCAATGCCGCGGGCGGCAGCCGCATGATCGAATTCGACGCGCCCTCCAGCGTGTGGGAAGAAGGCATCATGCTGAACTTCTCGCGCCTGCGCGAGCTCACGCACGCGGTGATTCCGGGCATGAAACAGCGCGGTTATGGGCGCATCGTCAATCTCACCGGCAGTTCGGAGCCGCGCAGCATCAACGTGGCCAATGCCGCGAAGGCCGCGGTGCACGCCTGGGCCAAGGCGCTATCGCGCGATTTCGCCAAACACGGCATCACGGTGAACAGCCTGCAACCCGGTCGCATCATGACCGAGCAGATCGCGAAGATGTATCCCACCGATGAATCACGCAATCGCTTCGTCGCGGAAAACATTCCCGCCGGGCGCTTTGGCGAGCCGGATGAATTGGCGACACTCGCCGTTTTTCTCAGCTCTCCGCTCGCGGGTTACGTCACCGGCACGGTGATACCTGTCGATGGCGGCATGAGCCGCTTCGCGTTTTGACAGATTAAACGTTACCGACCCATCGGCTCGGCGGCGCGTGAGCGCGCGGCATTTACACTGTGATCACGTTATCCGCGATACCGCTGGCGAAAAATTTTTGTATATTCCCCAGAGTCCCGGGCATATCGATTTCCCATGAACGGTATGACCCGCCACCGGTGTGCGGCAGCAGCACCACGTTGGGCAAGGCCAGCAGCGGACTTGACGCGGGCAGCGGCTCCATGCGGTAGACATCGAGCCCGGCCATGGCGATTTGACTGCGTTGCAACGCGCTGGCCAGCGCGTCTTCATCGACCAGGGCGCCGCGGCCGACATTGATGAGCGTTGCCGAGGGTTTCATGCGCGCCAGCGCCGCCGCTCCAATCAACCCTTCGGTCTCGGGCGTTTGCGGCAGCGCCAGCACCACGTAATCCGACGAGCGCAACAACTCATCCAGCGGCAAATACCGTATGCCAAGCGAGCTTTCGACGGGTACGGCCAACCGCGTGCGCTGGTGGTAGTTGATATTCATGCCAAACGCGCGGCAGCGCTTGGCGATTTCACTGCCGATGTCGCCCATGCCCACGATGCCCGCGGTGGATTGGTACAACTCGGCCATGCCGTTGATGCCCGCCCAATTCGAGCGGTAGGTTCCCTGCGAGGTTGTCATCGGTTGCAAACCCATTTGCACATACGCGGCGCCAGTAACCGCCTGATGGCCGGCGATCAACTTGCGCGAGCAAGCCAGCATCAGCGCCAGCGCGTGCTCCGCCACGGTGACGTTGCGCATCAGCGGCATGGCGGCCACGGGGATTTTTCGGCGCGCGGCCGCCGCGACATCGATGTTGCGGCAGTTCAATCCGTGTTTCTGGATCAGCTTGAGCGACGGCGCGGCATCGATAACGTTCGCCGTCAATTGCGCTTGATAACAAAGCATGGCGTCGGCCTCGGGCGCCAGCGCCAGCAGCGCGGCCTCGGTGCTTTCCTCGGGAATGAGCACCTTGAACAATTGCTCCGCGTGCGCTTCATGCACGTGAAACGCAAAGCGCGTAGCCGCGCCCTCCGTAACCAGCAGGCAGATTGGCTCGCGTTTCACTGCTTACCAACGCTGGCGGCCTTCATCAACCACGCAAGCAACACCGCCATCAGCCGCAATACATTCATGAAAATATTATCCTTTAAAAACAATTACTTATGATAATATCTCACGCATCACCATAATGCGTGAGCTGCGCAGCGCACGGGAATCTTACACAGGTCTTTGCAGCATCACCTGATGCGGCGCGGGCACCGGCCACACGTTACTGGCGCCGACTTCCTGTATCGCCTTGTTGGTGTCGAAAAACACCTGCCAATAATTGCCATTGTGGCAATACGGGCGCACGCCGAGCAGCGTACCCGCCGCGTTAAATTCCAGAATTTCCACGTCGGGCGCGGGCGCGGCCACCACGTTTGGAATTTGCGCCAGCCGCGCCTTGAGCTTCGCCATCGCGTCACGCGGATCGACGGTATGCGATAGCTGACACTTGAGATCGACACGCCGGTAAGGGTTGTGCGTGTAGTTGACGATGTTGTCGGCAAAAATCTTGCTGTTGCCGACATAGACTCTTAGATTGTCCACGGTTTTGAGCGCGGTGACGAATAGCCCCACCTCCTCCACGTCGCCGGTGACACCGCCCGCGGTGATCATGTCGCCGACCTTGAACGGACGCAGCAACACCAGGAACGCACCGGCGGCAAAGTTCGACAGCAACCCCGACCACGCCGCGCCAATGGCCAAACCTGCCGCGGCAAGCAGAGCAGCGAAGCTGGTGGTCTCGATACCGAAGATCGAAAGGATCGCGATCACCAGTACAATGCGCAGCAGCACGCGTATCGACGCGCTGGCATAGCTGATCAGCGTCGGATCGACCTTGCGCGACGTCATGCCGCTGGTTGAAATCCTGATGATGAAATTGATTACGATTCCGCCAATAATCCACAGCAATACCGCACCGAGAATTTTGGTGCCGGCATTCAGTGCATACGCGGTGAGCGCTTGAGAGTTCATCCAGTCGGGCATGGCAATCTCCTTTGTCTACGGGTTAAAGAGGACTACGCCGCCAATGCTAGACGCATGGGCGGCGACGCGCCACTGGCGGCGCGAAGAATTTACAAACTGGAAACGTTGCCCGGCAGGGCCGCGGCCCGCATCAACCGCCTGCCAGCGCGCCTTTGATCTGCTCCAGCGCCGCCGGGTCTTCTATGGTGGTTAAATCCCCCGGATCGCGCCCTTCGGCGAGCGCCTGCAACGAACGGCGCAGCAATTTGCCCGAGCGCGTCTTGGGCAGCATGGTCACGAAAAACACGCGTGATGGGCGCCCGATGGCGCCTAACTGTTTGTCCACGGTATCCATGATTTCTTTCTCGTGGCTTGCGCGCAGTTCGGCCGTGGCGATCCTGGTGGCGTCTTTCACCACCGCGAACGCCAGCGGCATTTGACCTTTCACCGGGTCAGCCACGCCCACCACCGCTACTTCGGCGATGTTCGTATGCGCCTGCACGGCTTCCTCGATCTCGCGCGTGCCGAGACGATGGCCGGCGACGTTGATCACATCATCGGTGCGGCCCAGTATGTAGTGATACCCATCGGCGTCGCGTATGCCCCAATCAAACGTCGAATACACTTGCTGCTTGCTGAAACTCTTGAAGTAGGTGTTGACGAAACGCTCATCATCGCCCCACACCGTGCTCATGCAGCCGGGCGGCAGCGGCGGAAATATTGCGACGACACCCTTTTCGTTCGGCGCGGCTTCGGTCGCGTCCGACTCACGCAGCACTTTGAGGTCGTAGCCATACACCGGAAAACTCGGCGTGCCAAGCTTGATTGGCGTTTGTTCCACGCCGGGCACGGCGGACAATATCGGCCAGCCAGTTTCGGTTTGCCAGTAGTGATCGATCACCGGTTTTTTCAGCGCATCGGCAATCCATTTATGCGTGGGTTCGTCGAGTGGCTCACCCGCGAGAAACAGATACCGCAGCGACGACAGATCGTATTTTGAAAGATACGCGGGATCCTGTTTTTTCAACACGCGCGCGGCGGTCGGCGACGAGAACATCACCGTCACCTTGTTGTCGGCGACGATCTTCCACCAGATGCCGGCATCGGGCCGTATCGGCAAACCTTCATACAGTATCGTCGTCATGCCGTGTATCAGCGGGCCGTAGACGATGTACGAATGCCCCACCACCCAGCCGATGTCGGAGGTGGTGAACATGGTCTCGCCCGGCTTGCCGCAGTAAATATGCTTCATCGACGCCGCCAGCGCCACGGCGTAACCGCCAGTGTCGCGTTGCACGCCCTTGGGCCTGCCCGTGGTGCCCGACGTATAGAGGATGTAAGAGGGCTCGCTCGATTCGAGCCAGGTCACCGGCACGGTGGCTTGCGCGTGCGCCTTGCGCATCGTCGCGTAGTCAAGGTCGCGCCCCGCCACCGGTTTGAAATCGCGGTCGATGCCGCGATTGACCACGATCACGTTACGCGGCGGAAATTTCGCCAGCCGTATCGACTCATCCACCAGATGTTTGTACGGGATCGCGCGTCCGCCGCGCATGCCGGCATCGGCCGTGATCATCAGCGCGGGCTTTGCGTCGTCGATGCGCGTGGCGAGGCTCGCCGCCGCGAAACCGCCGAACACCACCGAATGAATCGCACCCACGCGCGCGCAGGCAAGCATCGCGAACACCGCCTCGGGGATCATCGGCATGTAGATCAGCACGCGCTCGCCGCGCGTAACGCCGAGCGTATGCAGCATCGCCGCCGCGCGATTGACTTCCTTGTAGAGCTCGCGGAACGTCCAGCTTTTTTCCTGGCCTGTTTCGGTGGAGATGTAAACCAGCGCTTTTTGATCGCCGCGCGTGGCGAGGTGCCGGTCTATCGCGTTGTGGCAAAGATTGGTTTCGCCGCCAACGAACCATTTCGCGAATGGCGGGCGGCTGAAGTCACACACCTGCTCATGCGGCTTGTGCCAGTCAATAAGCTTTGCCTGCTCGGCCCAGAATTCGTCGCGCTGCGTGATCGAACGTTGGTGAAAATCCTTGTATGCGCCCATGCCGTACTCCTTCTCGACCAACAAGTGATTATTCGATTGTGGTTCCGCCCCGCTTACGAAATCCTGACCACCGCGCGCCCGCGTATGCCGCCTTTCAACATTTGTGCGAAGTAATCGCCGAGATCGGTCAGTTCAATCGTGTTCGCGATATCGGCCAGATGACGCGGCTTCAAGTCAGTGGCAAGGCGCCGCCACACCTTGCGCCGCAGCGGCATCGGCGTCGCCGCGGTATCCACGCCAATCAAACGTACACCGCGCAGGATGAACGGCAGCACAGTGGTTTTCAGTTCAATGCCGCCCGCGTTGCCGAACGCCGCGATCAATCCGGCCTGCTGCATGGTGCGTGTGAGCCACGCCAGTTGATCGCCGCCGACTGAATCGAACGCGGCGGCCCACAGGGGTTTTTCCAGTGGGCGCGTGCCGAAGTCGATGGCGCCACGCGCAAGAATTTCAGCCGCACCTATTTTTTTCAAAAACTCGTGTTCACTGTCCTTGCCGGTAACCGCGGTGACCGCATAACCCTTGCCCGCCAGCATGTCGATGGCGAGACTGGCAACGCCGCCCGTGGCGCCATTCACCAGAACTTTTCCGTTCGCGGGCGCAAGGCCGTTCATCTCCAGCATTTCCATAGCCAAGCCTGCCGTGTAACCCGCGGTGCCCAACACCATGGCTTCGAACAAAGACAATCCTTTGGGCAGCGGCACCACCCAATCCGCGGGCACGCGGCAATATTCAGCAAACCCGCCATCGTGCGCGACGCCAAAATCGTAGCTGGTGCAGATCACTTCGTCGCCCGCCTTAAAGCGCGCATCGTCGGAAGTCACCACCGTACCGGCGGAATCGACACCGCCCACCAGCGGATATTTGCGAATGATCTTGCCGCCAGTGCCGGTGGCGGCGAGCGCGTCCTTGAAGTTCACGCTCGAATACGCGTTCTTGAACACAACCTGCCCGGGCGCCAGATCATCCATTGTGATTCCGTCGATACGCCCTGCTATCTTGTTGTTTTCATTGAATATTCTGTAAGCCTTGAACTTGTCCATGGTGATCCTGTTGTGTCTACGGTAAATGCGGTTGCGACAGATAGTCGTGCGATTGCATTTCAGTGAGCCGGCTGACAAGCCGGTCTTTCAGCGATGCATTCAGATTGGCCTGAAACGCGTCGCCGTCGTCCGCATCGATTATCAACTCATGCGCGGTTACTGTCGCGGACATCACCAGCTTCACGCGCCGGTCGTAGAACTCATCCACCAGCCACACAAAGCGCCGCAGCTTGTCGGCGCTGCCTGCGGCACCCGATCCAAAGCGCGGCACGTTTGAAATCATCACCGTATGGTAACGCTTCGACAGCTCGATGTAGTCGGGCTTGCCGCGCGGCCCGTCGCACAACGCGGCAAACTCGAACCACGCCAATCCGCGCGCGTGGCGCTTGGCGCTGATGACGCGGCCTTCGATTTCGAGCTCGCTGGAATCCGACGACTCGTGGCGCTCGATATCGAAGAACTCCTTTTCCATGCACGCATCCGCGTCGGAGCCGATATGGTAGACACCCGCTTTTTCCAGCTCGCGCAAGCGATAGTCGGTACCGTCATCGACGTTGACCACTTCGAGGTTCTGCTTGATGAGCGCGATCGCCGGCAAAAACTGATTGCGCTGCAAACCGTGTTCGTAGAGCGCATCAGGCGCGAAATTGGAAGTGGTCAGGATCACCACGCCCTGCTCGCACAGTCCCTCGAGCAGTTTGCGCATCAGCATCGCGTCGGTGATGTCGGTGATATGAAATTCATCGAGGCACAACAACCGCGTGTCCTTCGCGATATCACGCGCCACGGCCGCCAGCGGCTCGGCCTGCCCGGTGAGCGCGTTCATGCGTTTGTGCACTTCCTGCATGAAGCGGTGAAAATGGATACGCCGCTTCTTTTCGACCGCCGCGCAGTTAAAAAAGCTGTCCATCAGGAAGCTCTTGCCGCGCCCCACTCCGCCCCACAGATAAATGCCCTTCACCACGCGTGTGCGCGCCAGCAGCCGCACCAGGAAAGACTCCATCTTGTCCAGACCGATCAGGTCTTCATACAGCCGCTCCAGGTGTTGTAGCGCGCGCAGTTGCGCCGCGTCAAGCTCGAAGCCGTGCTCGCGCGCGTGCTGGGTAATCCACTGGACGACGTCTTCGCTGTCGAGAGCGAGCGAGGTGTGGCCGTGTGATCGGGAAGTCGAATCGTTCAATCGATCTGGTGAAACGTGAAACGTGAAACGTGAAACGCCAACCCGCGAATATCTCCGGGGTTCGTTTCACATTTCACGTTTTACATTTCACGCCCTCACAAGTTCAGAGTCCTTCCATCCACCGCCAACGCCGCTTCCTTCATCGCCTCGGACAGCGACGGATGCGCGTGGCAGATCATCGCAATGTCTTCGGAGGACGCACCGAATTCCATCGCCACCACCGCCTCGGCGATGAGTTCGGAGGCCATCGGGCCAATGATGTGCACACCGAGGATGCGGTCAGTGCGCTTGTCGGCGATGAATTTGACGAAGCCGGTGGTGTCACCCAGCGCGCGCGCGCGGCCGTTGGCCATGAACGGAAAACTGCCGGTGCGGTATTCGATGCCTTCGGCCTTGACCTGCTGCTCGGTCTTGCCCACCCAGGCGATTTCGGGCGAGGTGTAAATCACCCACGGCACGGTGTTGAAATCGACGTGACCGTGTTTGCCCGCGATGCGCTCGGCCACGGCGACGCCTTCTTCCTCCGCCTTGTGCGCGAGCATGGGGCCGCGCACCACGTCGCCCACCGCCCACACATTTGCGAGATTGGTTTTGCAATCGCCGTCGACCGTGATGAAGCCACGGTCGTCTATATTCAAGCCCGCTTCCTTCGCGTTAAGGCCATCGGTATTGGGCAAGCGCCCTATCGACACGATGAGCTTGTCGACGTTCAACGTCTGCGCCTTGCCCGCACTGTCGGTGTATTCCACGGTGACACCCGCGGCACACGTAATCTTGCCGACCTTGACGCCCATGTGCATCGTAAGCTTTTGTTTATTAAAGACTTTTTGTGCTTCCTTGGCTACAGCCTCATCGGCCGCGCCGAGAAACGTGGGCAGCGCCTCAAGCACGGTGACCTCGGCGCCGAGCCTGCGCCACACGCTGCCCATTTCAAGACCAATGACGCCCGCGCCGATCACGCCCAGTTTTTTCGGTACTTCGTTGATCGCCAGCGCACCGGCGTTATCCAGTATCAGTTTGTTGTCGAACGGCGTGCCCGGCAACGCGCGCGGGGTTGATCCCGTCGCAACGATTACGTGTTTCGCGGTGAGCGCATCCTCGGTCTTGCCGCTGACCTTGATTTGCCACGCGCCCGCGACGCCGCCGCCGAAACTGCCCTTGCCGTGAATAAAGGTGATCTTGTTTTTCTTGAACAGATAAAGGATGCCTTCGTTGTTCTGGCGGACGACTTTATCCTTGCGCTTTAACATCTGCGCGATGTCCATCGTAAGGCCGCCAACCTTGATGCCATGTTCGGCGAAGCCGTGCGCCGCATGATCAAAATTTTCGGACGATTGCAACAGCGCTTTCGATGGAATGCAGCCAACGTTGGTGCAAGTGCCGCCGGGCGCGGGCTTGCCCTGATCGGTCTGCCACTCATCGATGCACGCCACCTGCATACCCAGTTGCGCGGCGCGGATGGCCGCGATGTAGCCGCCGGGGCCGGCGCCGATGACTACCACGTCAAAATTTTTCGGCATGTCAAACGTCCAGCAGCAGACGCGCCGGATCTTCCAGCGCGTCCTTCATCGCCACCAGCGCCAGCACGGCCTCGCGGCCGTCGATGATACGGTGATCGTAGGAGAGCGCGAGATAATTCATCGGGCGAATCACGATCTGGCCGTTTTCGACGACGGGCCTGTCCTTGGTCGCGTGCACGCCGAGGATCGCGCTTTGCGGCGGGTTGATGATGGGCGTGGAGAGCATGGAGCCGAACACGCCGCCGTTGGAAATCGAGAATGTGCCGCCGGTGAGTTCTTCGAGCGTCAACTTGCCATCCTGCGCGCGTTTGCCGAAATCGCTGATGACTTTTTCGATTTCCGCGAGCGAGAGCTGATCGGCGTTGCGTATGATGGGCACCACCAGCCCGCGCGGACTACCCACCGCCATGCCGATGTCGAAGTAGCCGTGATACACGATGTCGTTGCCGTCGATCGATGCATTGACCATGGGGAATTTCTTCAGCGCGTAAACCGCGGCCTTTACGAAGAACGACATGAAGCCCAGCTTCACGCCGTGCTCTTTCTCGAAGCGATCCTTGTATTTGTTGCGCAGATCGATCACCGGCTGCATGTTCACTTCGTTGAACGTAGTGAGGATCGCGGCGGTCGATTGCGACTGCACCAGGCGCTCTGCCACGCGCGCGCGCAGGCGCGACATCGCGACGCGTTGCTCGGGGCGGTCTCCGAGATCGCCCAGATCCACGGTTGGCGCAGCCGCCCGTGGTGCTATCAGTGCCGCTGGAGCAACAGGTTTCGCCGCACCTTTTGCAGCCTCAATGACATCGCCCTTGGTCACCCGTCCGCCACGGCCCGTGCCACTGATCGCGGCAGTATCCATGTTTTTTTCCGCCGCGAGTTTTTGTGCGGCGGGCATGGCGGGGACAGCCGCCGCAGAAGCTGCTGCCTTGGGCGACGCAGCCGCCGCAGGCGTGCTACCAGCAGCGGCCGCCTTCGCTTCGGTATCGATTTGCGCGATAATTTCCTTGCTGGCCACGGTGCTGCCATCGCCCTTGATCACGCGCACCAAAACGCCCGTGGCCGGCGCCGGTGTTTCGAGCACGACTTTATCGGTTTCGATATCCACCAGATTCTCGTCGGCCTTCACCATCTCGCCCTCCTTCTTGTGCCAGGCCAGCAGTGTAGCTTCGGCGACGGATTCCGAGAGTTGCGGCACTTTCACTTCGACCAACATAGTAGTCTCCGTAAGTATTTGTTTTTATTAACTTTCTTCGCCAGCCGACAAGGGTCGCGGCTGGAACTGGCGGGGCTGGCTGCCGCCCGCCAAGGTCAGCGCCTGATCGACCAGCGCTTTTTGTTGTGTGTCGTGCAGCGACTTGTAACCCGCCGCGGGTGAGGCGGATGAGTCGCGGCCTGCGTAGTACAATTTTTGATTCGGCAACAGGTTGCGCATCAGGTAATGCTGGATGTGACGCCATGCACCTTGATTGCGCGGCTCTTCCTGACACCAAACGATTTCGGTCGCGTTTTTGTAGCGCACGATCTGCGCGCGAAATTCGTCGTGCGGAAACGGATAAATCTGCGCGATGCGCACCAGCGGCAAATCCTTGATGCCGCGCGCGCGGCGTTCGGCGCGCACATCGTAATACACCTTGCCGCTGCAAAAGATCACGCGCTGCACCTGCTCCGCATTGATATCACGATCATCCGAATCCTCATTCACCGGGTGAAATTTATCGCTGGCGAATTCATCGAGCGGCGACACCGATTCCTTGTGCCGCAGCAAACTCTTGGGCGAAAAAATAATCAGCGGCTTGCGATACGGGCGCACCATCTGCCGCCGCAACAGGTAATACATCTGCACCGGGGTCGCCGGCATGCACACCTGCATGTTGTAGTCGGCGCACAGTTGCAAAAAGCGCTCCATGCGCGCGGATGAGTGCTCCGGCCCCGCGCCCTCGTAGCCGTGCGGCAGCATCATCACCAGTCCGCACATGCGGCCCCATTTCACCTCGCCCGAGGCGATGAATTGGTCGATGACAACTTGCGCGCCGTTGACGAAATCGCCGTACTGCGCCTCCCAGATCACCAGTTCGTTCGGGCTTGAGGTCGCGTAGCCGTATTCAAAACCCAGCACGGCTTCTTCCGACAACACCGAATCAATCACCACGAAATCGCCCTGCTTGGGCGCAAGATGCTGCAACGGAAGATAGGTGCCCTGATCCCAACGTTCGCGATTCTGATCGTGAAGCACGGCGTGACGGTGAAAGAACGTGCCGCGGCCCGAATCCTGCCCAGACAGACGTATCGAATAGCCCTCGGTGAGCAGCGTCGCGTAAGCCAGGTTTTCCGCCATGCCCCAATCGAGCGGTAACTGGCCCTCGGCCATCGAGCGGCGATCCTGCATGATCTTGTCCACGCGCGGATGTATCTTGAAGTTCGCCGGCACTTCGGAAATCTTGCGGCCGAGTTCCTTCAGTTTTTCCAGCGGCAGCCGCGTGTCGTCGTTTTCATTCCATTTGGTGCCCACGTACGGCGCCCAATTGGTTTCAAACGGCGGACGGTAATTGGAAAGTATGGTCTTGTTGGTGTGATAACCGCCATCCAGCGCCTCGCGGCAGGTGGCGACCGATGCATCGGCATCGGCCTCCGTAATTACGCTCTCCTTCACCAGGCGATCGGCATAGACCTTGCGTGGCGTCGGATGCGAATGAATTTTCTTGTACATCAACGGCTGCGTCACCATCGGCTCGTCCTGCTCGTTGTGCCCCAGCCGCCGGTAACATACCAGATCGACCACCGCGTCCTTGTGGAATTTCATGCGGTAATCAAGCGCGATTTCAGTGGCGAAACACACCGCTTCGGGGTCGTCGCCATTGACATGCAGGATCGGCACTTCGAGCATTTTCGCCACGTCAGAGCAATACAGCGTGGAGCGCGAATCGCGCGGATCCGACGTGGTGAAACCGATCTGGTTATTGATGATGAGATGCACCGTGCCGCCCGTGCCGTAGCCGCGCGTCTGCGCGAGATTCAGCGTCTCTTGCGTCACGCCCTGCCCCGCGAAAGCCGCGTCGCCGTGGATCAACACCGGCAGCACCTGATCACCCGTGTGGTCGCGGCGCCGGTGCTGGCGCGCGCGCACCGAGCCTTCGGCCACCGGGTTGACGATCTCCAAATGCGAGGGGTTGAACGCCACCGTCACGTGCATGGCGCCGCCGGGCGTCATCACGTTGGAGGAAAATCCGTCGTGGTATTTAACGTCGCCCGCGAGCACCTGTGTGTTTTGCTTGCCCTCGAACGAGGAAAACAAATCCTTGGGCATCTTGCCCAGCGTGTTGACCAGCACATTAAGCCGCCCGCGGTGCGCCATGGCAATCACGAGTTCTTGCACACCCGCGGCACCCGCGCGCTGCAACAGGTGATCGAGCATGGGGATCAGCGCGTCGCCGCCTTCAAGCGAAAAGCGCGTCTGGCCGACGTACTTGGCGTTGAGATATTTTTCCAGCGTCTCGGCCGCGGTGAGACGCTCAAGCAGATGTTTTTTAGCTTGCGCGTCGTAGCTGGGCTGCGCGCGCACCGCCTCAAGACGCTCCTGCACCCAGCGCTTTTGCGTGAGATCGTTGATGTACATGTATTCGGCAGAGATATTGCCGCAATACGTTTGCTTCAAGAAAATCAGAATATCGCGCAACTTCATCTCGCGCGGGCCAACCAGGGTGCCGGTGTTGAACACAGTATCCATGTCGGCATCGGTCAGCCCGTAATAGCCGGGATCGAGCTCCGGTATTTGCGGCTTTTCCTGCCGCCCCAGCGGATCGACGTTGGCGTTGCGCGCCCCCTGAAAACGATGTGCGGCGATCAACAACAGTACCGAGAATTGCTTCTCGCCCAGCTTGGAGGCGGCGCCGGGGGCAGCCACGACACGGCGCTGCTTGCCAAGATCGACAAAGCGCTGCTGCACTTCGCTATGGGAAACATCACGCGGGCCATCGTCGAGATTCTGAATCTCGTCGAAATAGGCGCGCCAGCGCGCTTCAACCGACTGCGGGTCTTTTAGATACGACTCGTAGAGCGCTTCGATGAATGGCGCGTTGGCGCCGAAGAGGTAGGAATTGCCGAGGAACTCTTTCATCATGATGGCACCTTAAGCTTCAACTGCGTGAGGCGTGAAGCGAGAGGCGCTTACGGCTTGCGGGGTGACGCCTCACGCCTCACCCCGCACGCCTCGCGAGATTACCTACTTTCTCTTGTTCATCGCCACGAAATCGCGGCGCTCGGGTCCATTGAACAACTGGCGCGGACGGCCGATCTTGGCGTCCGGGTCGCCGAGCATTTCGTTCCACTGCGCGATCCAGCCCACGGTGCGCGCAAGCGCGAATATCGCGGTGAACATCGCAACTGGTATGCCCAGCGCCTTGTAAACAATGCCGGAGTAAAAATCGACGTTCGGATACAGTTTGCGCTTGATGAAGTATTCGTCTTCGAGCGCCACCTTTTCAAGCGCCATCGCCAGCTTGAACAGCTTGTCGTCCTTCAGATCGAGCGATTCGAGCACTTCATGGCAGGTCTTCTGGATCAGCTTGGCGCGCGGGTCGTAGTTCTTGTATACGCGATGGCCGAAGCCCATCAACATGGTGTGATCTTCCTGCACCTTAACCTTGTGCAGGAAGGCGGGAATATTTTTCACGTCGCCGATTTGCTCCAGCATTTTCAGCACCGCCTCGTTGGCGCCGCCGTGTGCCGGGCCCCACAGCGCGGCGATACCGGCGGAGATGCACGCGAACGGGTTCGCCCCCGTTGAACCCGCCAGACGCACCGTGGAAGTGGACGCGTTTTGCTCGTGATCCGCGTGCAGGATCAGTATGCGCTCCATCGCGCTGGTCAACACGGGGTTGGGTTTCCATTCCTCGCATGGCGTGCCGAAGGTCATGTAGAGGAAGTTTTCCACGTACGACAGATTGTTGCGCGGATACATGAACGGCTGGCCGGTCGTGTACTTGTAGGTCATCGCGGTAATGGTCGGCAACTTGGCGATCAGGCGGAACGCGGAAATCTCGCGGCTGCGCGCATCGTTAATGTTGATCGAGTCGTGATAGAACGCCGACAACGCGCCGACCACGCCGCACATCACCGCCATCGGGTGCGCATCGCGCCGGAAGCCGCTGTAAAAGCGCGAAAGTTGTTCATGCACCATGGTGTGATGCGTGACGATATCGACGAATGTGTCCAACTGACTCTTGTTGGGCAAGTCACCGTTCAAAATCAGGTAGGCGGTTTCAAGGAAGGTGCACGTGTCAGCCAACTGTTCGATGGGGTAGCCGCGGTACTGCAGAATGCCCACGTCGCCGTCGATGTAGGTGATCTTCGAGCGGCAGCTCGCGGTGGACATGAAACCCGGATCGTAGGTGAACAGCCCCGTCTTGCCGTAGAGACTGCGCACATCGATGACATCGGGGCCTTCGCTGCCGCCGTAAATCGGGAAATCCACCGACGGCTTGCCGTCGCTGAAGGAAAGAGTTGCGATTTTCTCAGCCATGTTTGTCTCCGTTAGTCGTCCATACAGAATTTAAACCGTGCGCATCATTTGCAGCACCGCGTTCAGCCGTTCATCAACGGGTTCGGCGCGGCCCATCACCATATCCAGCAAGTCGTTGTCTTCAAACTCCAGCAATACCTTGAACATCTCCACTTCCGGCGCACTCAACGTATCCAGCCGCTGCTCAAGAAACTTCTGCAACACCAGATCCAGCTCCAGCATGCCGCGGCGGCAGTCCCACTTGATCCGGTCAAGCTCGCTCACACCGTGCGTTTAACCAGTAAATCCTTGATCTTGCCTATCGCCCGCGTCGGATTCAAGTTCTTCGGGCACACATCGACGCAATTCATGATCGAATGGCAACGGAACAGGCGATACGGATCTTCGAGATTATCCAGCCGCTCGTTGATCGCCAGGTCGCGCGTATCGGCGATGAAACGATAGGCTTGCAACAAACCCGCCGGGCCGACGAATTTATCAGGGTTCCACCAGAACGACGGGCACGACGTCGAGCAACACGCGCACAGTATGCACTCATACAGGCCGTTTAACTCCTCGCGATCTTCCGGCGATTGCAGGCGCTCGCGCTCCGGCGGCGTGGTGTCGTTCACCACGTACGGCTTGATCGAATGGTACTGCTTGAAAAACTGCGACATATCGACGATCAGATCGCGGATCACCGGCAACCCCGGCAGCGGGCGAATCTGCACCGGCTCGGTCAAATCAGCGATCTTGGTGATGCACGCCAAGCCGTTCTTGCCGTTGATATTCATCGCATCCGAACCGCACACGCCCTCGCGGCATGAGCGCCGGAACGAAAATGTATCGTCCTCGACCTTAATGCGCACCAGCGCATCGAGCAACATGCGGTCGCTCGGTTCGAGCGTGATGTCGTAATGCTGCATGCGCGGCTTTTCGTCGACGTCGGGGTTGTAGCGGTAGATGAAAAATTTCATTTATATATGTTCGCTAAAAAATTAGTACACCCGTGCCTTGGGTTCAAACGATTCCACCGTCAGCGGCTTTAACTGCACCGGCTTGTAGGCGAGCCGGTTGCCTTCCTTGAACCACAGCGAGTGCTTCATCCAGTTCACGTCGTCGCGATTCGGGAAATCACTGCGGTCATGCGCGCCGCGCGACTCCTTGCGCGCTTCGGCCGAGATCATGGTCGAAATCGCGACTTCTATCAGGTTGTCGAGCTCCAGCGCCTCGACGCGCGCCGTGTTGAACACTTTGCTCTTGTCCTGAATGTAGGTGTGCTTGGCGCGCTCGGCCACATCGAGCATTTTTTTCACGCCGTCGTTAAGGCTATCGGGGAAGCGGAACACTCCGCAGTGCAATTGCATGGTGCGGCGCATTTCGGCGCCTACATCGTGCACACGCTCGCCCGAGGTCGCGGAATCCAGCCGCGCGAGGCGCGCCATCGTCTTGTCGGCTGCGTCGGCGGGCATGTCCTGCATCGCGCCCTTCTCGCCCGCCATGTCTTTGACCACTTGCTCGCCCGCCGCCTTGCCGAAAACCAGCAAGTCGAGCAATGAGTTGGTGCCAAGCCGGTTCGCGCCATGCACGGAGACGCACGAACACTCGCCCGCCGCATAAAGCCCGCGCACGACTTTCTCACCGCCCGCGCCATCAGGGGTGACGACCTGCCCCTGCACATTGGTGGGCACACCGCCCATCTGATAATGGCATGTCGGCACCACTGGTATCGGATCGGTCACCGGATCAACGTTGGCGAATTTCTTCGCGATCTCGCGGATGCCGGGCAAACGCTTGTCGATCACGTCCGCACCCAGATGATCGAGCTTGAGCAATATGTAATCTCCGTCCTTGCCCGCGCCGCGGCCTTCCTTGATCTCGGTGGCCATCGCGCGCGCCACCACGTCGCGGCTGGCGAGGTCTTTCACCGTCGGGGCATAACGCTCCATGAAGCGCTCGCCGTTTTTGTTGAGCAAAAATCCGCCTTCGCCACGTACACCTTCGGTAATCAAAACGCCTGCACCTGCCACGCCGGTCGGATGAAACTGCCAGAACTCCATGTCTTCCAGCGGCAGACCCGCGCGCGCCGCCATGCCGAGGCCGTCGCCGGTGTTGATGAATGCGTTGGTGCTGGCGGAATAAATACGCCCCGCGCCGCCCGTCGCAAGCAGCGTCGCGCGCGCTTGCAGAATCATCACTTCGCCGGTTTCCATTTCCAGCGCGACAACGCCGAGCACGTCGCCAGCCTGATTGCGTATGAGGTCTAGCGCCATCCATTCGACGAAAAACTGCGTGCGTGCGCGCACATTGCGCTGATACAGCGTGTGCAGCATCGCATGCCCGGTCCGGTCAGCCGCCGCGCACGCGCGTTTGATGGCGCGTTCGCCGTAGTTGCTGGTGTGTCCGCCGAACGGGCGTTGATAAATTTTGCCGTTGTCGAGACGGTCGAACGGCATGCCGTAGTGTTCGAGCTCGATCACCACTTCGTTAGCCTTGCGGCACATGAACTCGATCGCGTCCTGGTCGCCGAGATAATCCGACCCTTTTACAGTGTCGTACATATGCCAGTGCCAGTTGTCCGGCTCCTCGTTGCCGAGCGAAGCCGACACGCCTCCCTGCGCCGCCACCGTGTGTGAACGCGTCGGAAAAACCTTGGACAGCACCGCAACCCGCATATTGGCCTCGGCCAATTGCAACGCCGCGCGCAAACCGGAACCGCCCGCACCTACCACTACCGCATCGAACTGCCGTTTGGCGATTGCCATGCTTACCTGCCCCAGAGAATCTGCACCGCCCAAGCGGCATACCACACCAGCGCGAGGATCACCGCGCTATACAGCACGACCCGCAACCAGGTCGGCTTAATGTAATCCATGAATATATTGCGGATGCCCACCCACGCATGCACGAACAGCGCGGTCAGGCACAACAGCGTGGCGTAGCGCATCAGTGGCGCGCTCCACATCGCTTTCCAACTGGCGTAATCGAACTGCTTCATCTTGAGCAGCATCACCAGCAGCAGCACGGTGTAGAGAATCATCACCACGGCGGTAATGCGTTGCGCCAGCCAGTCGCGCAAGCCGTAGTGCGCGCCGATAACCTCGCGTTTCACCATAGCAGCGCTCCAATCGCCGCGGTGAGCGCGATGCTCACCACCAGCACCGCGACGCTGGACTTGCGGGCGCTTTCGAGTTCAAGCCCCATGTGCATGTCCATCGCGAGATGCCGCACGCCTGCACACAAATGGTGCATATAGGCCCACAACACGCCGATCAATATGATTTTGGCCAGCGGGTGGCCAACCACTGTTTTGAACGCGGCGAACGATTGCGCCGAATCAAGACTGATACTCAATAACCAGAGAATAAGTGGAATCAGCAGAAACAGTACCGCGCCGCTGACCCTGTGCAATATGGACACAAACGCCGGCAGCGGCATTCGTATTTCCATCAGATTTAGATGTTTGGGGCGTGTCTTGGGCATCAGGTTGCTTTCTTCGTGTTCCAGACGGGCGTGATCGACCAAAATCGCTAATCAATGCGCCGCGAAACACCGGACTGGAGAACGGAAATTGTACCAGTTTTCAATTTGTTGCGGAACGGAATAAGTGACGATTGCGCAGATTGTTCCACATCCTGCGGACTACTTGCGCAATGCGCCGCCGCGGTGCATTAAACGCTGCACGCATGATTTGAAAAGTTGACCATGACACCCCTGTTGGCTATCATTTTCGGCTTTCGTGCTTTGGTGACCGCGCCCCTTCTGCCGGTTCGCCTTGCGCGCTACACTTGCCCTTCCCACGTAATTTTTTGTTTCCCCTTGGTAACCCAGTCAGGAGCTTTACAATGAAAAAACCCATGCGCGTCGCGGTAACCGGCGCCGCCGGCCAGATCGGCTATAGCTTGTTGTTCCGCATCGCCAGCGGAGAAATGCTCGGCAAGGATCAGCCGGTCATCCTGCAACTGCTCGAAATTCCCGATGAAAAAGCGCAAAAGGCGCTGAGCGGCGTGATGATGGAGCTCGATGACTGCGCCTTTCCGCTGCTGTCGGGCATGATTCCCACGGCCGATCCGAACGTCGCATTCAAGGATGTCGATGTCGCGCTGCTGGTGGGTGCGCGTCCGCGCGGCCCCGGCATGGAGCGCAAGGATCTGCTCGAAGCCAACGGCAAGATTTTCGGGCCGCAAGGCAAGGCGCTGTCGGATAACGCCAGCCGCGAGGTAAAAATACTGGTGGTGGGCAACCCTGCCAACACCAATTGCCTGATCGCGATGAAAAACGCGCCGGGCCTCAAGCCCTCGAACTTCACAGCAATGATGCGGCTTGATCACAACCGCTCGCTGACGCAAATCGCGCAAAAAGTCGGTAAGCCGGTGTCCGGCATCAAGAAGATGACGGTGTGGGGCAACCACTCCGCCACTCAATATCCCGATCTTTTCACCGCCGAAGCCGATGGCCAGAAAGTGTGGCCGATGATCAACGATCAGGAATGGCTTGAGAAAAATTTCATCCCCACCATACAACAACGCGGTGCGGCCATCATCAACGCGCGCGGCCTGTCTTCGGCGGCGAGTGCGGCCAATGCCGCCATCGATCACGTGCGTAACTGGGTTTATGGCACGCCGGAAGGCGATTGGGTCAGTATGGGGCTGCCCGCCGACGGCAGCTACGGCATTGCCGAGGGCGTAATGTACGGTTACCCTGCCATCTGCAAGAATGGCAAATACGAAATCGTCAAAGGCCTCGAGGTCAGCGATTTCAGCCGCGGCCGCATGAACGCAACGCTGAAAGAACTGCAAGAAGAACGCGACGCCATCAAGCACCTGCTTGGATAGAAACCGTAAGTATATGTATTTAAAGGAAAAAGCGGATAGCCTCGCGGCGTCCGCTTTTTTATTTTGTTTGAACAGGAGAATGCCATGAGCAGCAACGACACACCCATCGTCCGCGCCAAGAAAGGCGTAGCCTTATCCGGCATCGCCGCCGGCAGCACCGCGTTGTGCACCGTAGGCCGCAGCGGCAACGACTTGCACTATCGCGGCTACGACATTTACGACATCGCCGAGACCTGCGAATACGAAGAAGTCGCCTACCTGCTGATACACGGCAAGCTGCCCAACGCCGCCGAGCTCGCCAATTTCAAGGCCAAGCTCAAAACACTGCGCGGCCTGCCCAGCGTGGTGAAGCAGGTGCTCGAAGCCCTGCCTGCCGCCGCGCACCCGATGGACGTGATGCGCACCGGCTGCTCGGCGCTGGGCTGCGCGCTGCCCGAGAAAGACGATCACAACGTACCGGGCGCGCGCGACATCGCCGACCGGCTGATCGCCTCGTTCGGCTCGATGCTGCTCTACTGGTATCACTACAGCACCAACGGCAAACGCATCGAAGTCGAAACCGATGACGACTCCATCGGCGGGCATTTTCTGCACTTGCTGCAAGGCGCGGCGCCCAAGGCGCCCGCGGTGCGCGCCATGCACACCTCGCTCAATCTCTACGCCGAACATGAATTCAACGCCTCCACCTTCGCCTGCCGCGTGGTGGCGGGCACGGGTGCGGACATGCACTCGGCCATCGTCGGCGGCATCGGCGCGCTCAGAGGCCCCAAACACGGCGGCGCGAATGAAGTCGGCTTCGAGGTGATGAATCGTTACGAAACGCCCGACGACGCCGAAGCCGACATCATCAACCGTGTGCGCAACAAGGAAACCATCATCGGCTTCGGCCACGCGGTCTACACCGTCGCCGACCCGCGCAACAAAATCATCAAGGAAGTTGCACGCAAACTCTCCGCCGACAGCGGCGACATGAAAATGTTCGACATCGCCGACCGCATTGAAGCCGTGATGATGCGCGAGAAAACCATGTTCGCGAACCTCGACTGGCACTCCGCCGTTTCGTACAACAAACTCGGCGTGCCCACGCTGATGTTCACGCCGATCTTCGTCATCTCGCGCACGGCGGGATGGGCGGCACACGTAATGGAACAACGCGTCGACAATAAACTCATCCGGCCGACGGCGGTTTACACTGGGCCCGAGAATCGCAAATTTGAGCCGTTGGGTAAACGATAAAAACCAAATAAAAACAAAACATTAGCCACAGATTTCACGGATTTACACAGATAACTTCAAAAGCAAGAGCTTGGTTCTTGATGTTGTTTTAATCTGTGTTCATCTGTGAAATCCGTGGCAAAAAGTTTTTGACTTAAGGAATTTAAATGTCCGCCTCCATCTCCAACTCCCGTACCAAACCCGACAAAGTCCTCACCGACATCGCCGATTACGCCGCCAAATATAAAATCCGCAGCAGCGAGGCGTATAACACCGCACGTCTGTGTTTGATGGACACCTTGGGTTGCGGGCTGGAAGCGCTGACCTATCCCGCGTGCACAAAACTTATGGGGCCGATAGTTCCCGGCACCATCGTGCCCAATGGCGCCAAGGTGCCGGGCACGTCGTACCAGCTTGATCCGGTCAGTGCGGCCTTCAACATCGGCTGCATGATCCGCTGGCTGGATTTCAACGACACTTGGCTCGCGGCAGAGTGGGGGCATCCGTCTGACAACATGGGCGGCATACTCGCTACCGCCGACTGGCTGTCGCGCACCGCTGTAGCCAATGGCAAAAAGCCGTTGCTGATGCGCGATGTGCTGACGGGCATGATCAAGGCGCACGAGATTCAAGGCGTGATCGCCATTGAAAACAGTTTTAACCGCGTGGGGCTGGATCACGTGGTGCTGGTGAAGGTCGCTTCAACTGCCGTATGCGCGCAGTTGATCGGCTGCTCGTATGATGAAACCGTCAACGCGCTGTCGAACGCGTGGATCGACGGCCAATCGCTGCGCGCGTACCGCCACGCGCCGCAAGCCGGCTCGCGCAAATCGTGGGCGGCGGGGGATGCCACCAGCCGCGCGGTGCGCTTGGCACTCATGGCGCAAAAAGGCGAGATGGGTTACCCAGTGGCGCTCACCGCGAAAACCTGGGGCTTTTACGACGTGCTGTTCAAGGGCCAGCCGTTCAAGTTCACGCAGGGCTACGGCTCGTATGTGATGGAGAACGTGCTGTTCAAGATTTCGTTCCCCGCTGAATTTCATGCGCAAACCGCCGTGGAATGCGCGGTCAGGTTGTACCCGGAAGTCGGCCACCGCATCGACGACATCAAGAAAGTGGTCATCACCACGCACGAGTCGGCGATCCGCATCATCGACAAAAAAGGCCCGCTCAACAACCCAGCCGACCGCGACCATTGCATTCAATACATGGCGGCCATCGGTCTGATGAAAGGCAATCTCACCGCCGCCGACTACGAGGAAGATGTCGCGCGCGATCCGCGCGTCGATGCGCTGCGCGACAAGATGGAATGCGTTGAAAATAAAGAGTGGACGAAAGACTATCTCGATCCATCAAAACGCTCCATCGCCAACGCGATCCAGGTGTTTTTCAAGGACGGCAGCAAGTCCGCCAACGTCGCCGTCGAGTACCCGATCGGCCACCGCCGCCGCCGCAAGGACGGCATTCCACTGCTCGAAGCCAAGTTCAGAACCAATCTCGCGCGGCGTTTTGCCGACAAGCAGCGCAACGCGATTTACGAATTGTGCAAGGATCAGAAAAAACTCGAAGCCACACCGGTGCATGAATTCACCGATCTGTTCGCGATTTAAATTTAAGCTGGAGATTTCGCCATGCGTTACGCCTTGATCGTTTCCTCTGCATTATTCGCAATAACCGCAGCCGCGCAGGATTTGCCCAAGATGAAGCCCGGCCTGTGGGAAACCACGACCTCAAGCGCCGCGCAAAAAGGCGCGCCCGGACATTCCTCAAAAACATCCATGTGCATCAACGAAGCGGTGCAAAAAGAAATGCTTGCGTTCAGCCAGAGCATGGGCGCGCAGTGCACAAAAAACACCACGCGCCGTGACGGCAACAAATTCATCGGCGAGGCGGAGTGCAACTTCGGCGGCTCGGTGATGAAATCACAATCGGTTGCCACCTTCATCAGCGACACCTCGTATCGCGTGGAATCGCGTTCGACGTTTTCACCTCCGATGGGCGGCATGAGCGAATCATCCACCACGCAGGAAGCAAAATTCGCCGGCCCTTGCCCCGCCAACATGAAACCCGGTGACATGACCATGGCCGGCGGGCGCACCATGAACATCTCCGATATGGCGAAGATGATGAACAAGGGAGCGAAGAAATAACGCCATTAGTCGTACAATAGCGCCACTGCCCGTGCGCTGACGGCAATCCCATTCCCCTTCATAACCTATTGATAATTAAGAGATTTTTATGACATACGATCCATTCAAGTCGATACGTGAATTCAAACTTAAATCCGGCAAGACCGGCAAAATGTATTCACTCGCCGCGCTCGAGGAAGCGGGCCTGGGCAAGGTGTCGCGCCTTCCAGTGAGCTTGCGCGTGGTGCTCGAATCAATACTGCGCAACTGCGACGGCAAGCGCATCACCGAAACCGCGGTGCGCGAACTCGCCGGCTGGAAACCCAACGGCGAGCGCACGCAGGAAGTGCCGTTTGTGCTGGCGCGCATCATGTTGCAGGACATGGCGGGTTTCCCGGCGTTGAACGACTTTGCCGCCATGCGCGCCGAAGCCAAGCGCCAGAATTTTGACCCCACGCGCATCGAGCCGCTGGTGCCGGTCGATCTCGTGGTCGATCACTCGGTGGTGATCGACGTGCATAACTCCGTGGGCGCGCTGCGCAGGAACATGGAAATCGAGTTCGAGCGCAACGGCGAGCGTTACACCTTTCTCAAGTGGGCCAAGGCTGCGTTCTCGGGCATCCGCGTGATTCCGCCAGGCAACGGCATTTGCCATCAGGTCAATCTCGAATACCTGTCGCGCGGCGTGTGGGAAAAAGACGGCGTTTACTACCCCGATTCCACCGTCGGCACCGACTCGCACACCACCATGGTCAACGCCATCGGCGTGCTGGCATGGGGCGTGGGCGGCATCGAAGCCGAAGCTGGCATGCTGGGCCAGCCGTATTACTTCCTCACGCCCGATGTGGTGGGCGTACACATGAGCGGCAAATTGAACCCCGGCGTCACCGCCACCGATCTCGTGCTCACCGTAACCGAATTGCTGCGCAAGACCAAGGTGGTCAACAAATTCGTCGAATACTACGGCGAAGGCGCGGCCTCGCTCTCGCCGACCGACCGCGCGACCGTCGCCAACATGTCGCCCGACTACGGCGCGACCTGCGGCTTTTTCGCCATTGACGACAAGGCGCTCGAGTACTACCGCATGTCGGGCCGCGAAGAACATTGCGACGCGATTGAGTCCTACCTCAAGGCGCAGGGCATGTATGGCATTCCGAAAAAAGGCGAGATCGATTATTCGCAAGTGGTCGAACTCGATCTCTCCACCGTGCGCCCCAGCGTTTCCGGCCCGAAACAACCTGAAGAACGCATCAATCTCGAAGGCATCAAGGCGCGCTTCACCGAACTGTTTGCAAAACCGGTGGCGGAAAGCGGTTACAACAAACCCGCCGCCGATATGGCCAAGCGTTATCCCGTCGCCACGCCGGGCATAGGCGACGTGGGCCACGGCGACATCGGTATCGCCGCGATTACCTCGTGCACCAACACCTCGAACCCGTGGGTGCTGCTCGCCGCCGGCCTGCTCGCCAAGAAAGCCGTGGAAAAAGGCATGAAACCACATCCGCGCGTCAAAACATCGATGGCTCCAGGCTCCAAGGTTGTGACGGCGTACCTGAAGGATTCCGGCCTGCTGCCGTATCTGGAACAACTCGGCTTTCACGTCGTCGCCTACGGCTGCACCACCTGCATGGGCCTCGCGGGTCCGCTGGATAAAGATCTCGAAGACGTGATCGTCAAGAACGACGTGATATCAGCGGCAGTGCTCTCGGGCAACCGCAACTTCGAAGCGCGCGTGCATCAATCGCTCAAGGCCAACTTCCTGATGAGCCCGCCGCTGGTGGTGGCGTTCGCGCTCGCCGGCACGGTGCTGAAGAACGTGGACACCGACCCGCTGGGCAATGACAAGGACGGCAAGCCGGTGTTCCTGAAAGACCTGTGGCCCACGCCCGCGGAAGTCGACGCGGTAATGAAGTTCGCGCTCAATAGTGAAAACTTCAAGCGCGAATACAGCAACCTCGACGGCGCCAAGGATCTGTGGGACGCGATTCCCGAAGCCAAGGGCGCGCTGTTTCAATGGGATCCGAAATCAACTTACATGCTGGAGCCACCGCTATTCGAAGGCTTCAAGCCCGAGCTGCCCAAGGTTAGCGACATCAAAGCCGGGCGCGCGCTTGGCATCTTCGGCAATAAGCTGACCACCGACCACATCAGCCCCGTGGCGCCCATTCGCAAGGGCACGCTTGCCGGCGACTGGCTGGTTGCAGCCGGCAGCACCGATTTGTCGAGCTTTGGTTCACGCCGCACCAACCACGAGGTAATGGTGCGCGGCGCATTCGCCAATCCGCGCATCAAGAATCTGCTGGCGCCCGGTACCGAAGGCGGCGTCACCCTGCATCAGCCCAGCGGCGACAAGATGACGATATACGAAGCGTCGATGCGTTATCAGAACGTCGACAAGGTGCCGCTGTTTGTCTTCGGCGGCGAGGAATACGGCACCGGCTCATCACGCGACTGGGCAGCCAAGGGCACTCAGATGCTAGGTGTCAAGGTTGTGGTGGCGCGCGGCTACGAGCGTATCCATCGCTCCAACCTCGTCGGCATGGGTGTGTTGCCGTGCCAGTTCAAGGGCACGGACAGCGTGCAGTCTCTCAACATCACCGGTCAGGAAAGCTATGACCTGCTCGGCGTCGAAGGCGGCAACCTGAAGCCGCTGCAGGACGTGACGCTGGTGATACACCGCAAGGACGGTAGCACGCAGAATGTAGCCGTCACTTTGCGCGTGGATTCGCCGATTGAAGTGGAATACCTCAGGCACGGCGGGATACTGCCGTTTGTGTTGCGCGAGTTGATGGCGGCATAAGCAAGAAGAATCCTGCATACTAAGAAAACCCTCGCCCCGCTTGCGGGGAGAGGGCTAGGGTGAGGGGCGGCCACTAGCCCAAAGCAATCACGGTGCTTCCCCTACCCTCACCCTAGCCCTCTCCCGCCCAGGCGGGAGAGGGAACAGAGTTTTTGGTGTGCGGATACCTTCGGCACATTTTTAAAAGTTGTTTAAAAACAGATAGTTACGTTAACCGATCTCTGGAGCCCAGCATGGCACAAGACACCTTCAAAACCCTGCGCGATTTCACGCCTTCCCCCGGCAAGGCCGGCAAATACCACTCGCTCGCCGCGCTCGAAACCGCGGGCCTAGGCAAAATCTCGCGCCTGCCGCGCTCGATCCGCGTGGTGCTGGAAGCTCTGGTGCGCCACTGCGACGGCAAACGCGTGAGCGAAGAACACGTCAAGGCCCTCGCCGCCTGGCAGCCCAACGCCACGCGCACCGCGGAAATTCCGTTCGTGGTGGTGCGCATCGTGCTGCAAGACCTGATTGGTTTCGGCACGTTGAATGATCTCTCCGCCATGCGCGCGGCGGCCGAACGTCTCGGCGTGCCGCCGGGCAATATCGAGCCGCTGGTGCCGGTGGATGTGGTGGTCGATCACTCGGTGGAAATTGATGTCTACAACCGCCCGGATGCCGTGCAGCGCAATCAGGAAATCGAGTTCAAGCGCAACGCCGAGCGCTATGCGTTTGTGAAATGGGCGCAAGGCGCGTTCAAGACCGTGCGCGTGGTGCCGCCGGGCAACGGCATCATTCACCAGATCAACATGGAGCATCTGTCACGAGGCGTGTTTGAAAAAGACGGCGTGTGGTTCCCCGACACCGTGTTCGGCACCGATTCGCACACCACCATGGTCAACGGCATCGGCATCGTGGCCTGGGGCGTGGGCGGCATCGAGGCCGAAGCGGGCATGCTGGGGCAGCCCAATGCCTTCCTCACGCCAGATGTCGTCGGCTGCCACGTCACCGGCAAGTTGCGTGAAGGCGTCACCGCCACCGACTTGGCGCTTACTGTCACCGAACTCATGCGCAAGACCAAAGTGGTCGGCAAGTTTGTGGAGTTCTACGGCGCGGGCGCAACCGCGCTGACCGCGGCCGACCGCTGCACGGTGGCTAACATGGCGCCCGAATACGGCGCGACCATGGGCTACTTCCCGGTCGATGAAAAAACCATCGAGTATTTCCGCACCACGGGCCGCGAGCCGGAACAGGTCGCCGCGATCGAGGCTTACTACAAGGCGCAAAACATGTTCGGCATGCCCAAGGCCGGCGACATTGATTACAGTCAAGTGATTGAACTCAATCTCGATTCCATCGTGCCTTGCTTGTCCGGCCCGAAACGTCCGCAGGATCGCGTCAGCCTGCCCGACCTTGGCCGCAACTTCGACATGTTGTTCGCCGCACCCACCGACAAGAACGGTTACGCGCGCCCCGCCGCCGATGTGAACCGCCGCGAGGCGACGGGACATGAATACGATGTCGGTCATGGCGACGTGCTGATCGCATCGATCACCTCCTGCACCAACACGTCGAACCCGGCGCTGCTGATCGCCGCTGGCTTGTTCGCGAAGCGCGCGAACGAGCGCGGACTCAAGGTGCATCCGCGCGTTAAAACATCGCTCGCGCCCGGCTCCAAGGTTGTCACCGCGTATTTGCGTGATGCCGGCCTGTTGCCCGAACTCGAAAAACTCGGCTTCGGCGTCGTCGCCTACGGCTGCACCACCTGCATGGGCGCGGCAGGCCCGCTGGATGCCAAGATCGAGGATGCCGTGGTGTCCAAGGACCTGGTGACCGCGGCGGTACTCTCCGGCAACCGCAATTTCGAAGCGCGCGTGCATGCCAACCTGCGTGCCAATTACCTCGCCAGCCCCGCGCTGGTGGTGGCCTACGCGCTCGCCGGCACCATCCGCACCGATCTCACCACGGACCCGCTCGGCAAAGACCAAAACGGCAAGCCGGTGTTCCTGAAAGACCTGTGGCCCACCGACGCGGAAGTGTCCTCGCTGCTGAAATTCGCCGCCAACGCCGAACATTTCCGCCGCGAGTACGGCGACCTGTCGGGCAACAAAAAACTGTGGGATGCCATCCCCACCATCGAAGGCGCGGTCTACAAGTGGGACCCGAAATCCACCTTCATCAAGGAACCGCCGTTTTTCGAAGGTGTCACCCGCACGCCGGGCAAGGTTACCGACATCGTGGGCGCGCGCGCGCTGGCGATCCTCGGCGACTCGATCACCACCGATCACATCAGCCCTTCCACTAAAATTCGTCCGGGCACGCCCGCGGGCAAGTGGCTGGAGCCGTTCAAGGATCATCCGCCCGCCGACTGGGGTCACTTCGGCGTGCGCCGCTGCAACCACGAACTGATGGTGCGCGGCACCTTCGCCAACGTGCGCCTGCGCAACGCGGTCGCGCCCGGCACCGAAGGCCCGATCACCAAGGTGCAACCGACCGGCGAACAGATGACGATATTTGAAGCCAGCGAAATCTACCGCGCGAAAAACACGCCGCTGGTGATTTTCGGTGGCGACGACTACGGCATGGGTTCATCGCGCGACTGGGCCGCCAAGGGCGTGCAACTGCTCGGCGTCAAAGCCGTCATCGTAAAAAGCTTCGAGCGCATCCACCGCGCCAACCTGATTGGCATGGGCGTGCTGCCGTTGCAATTCAAACAAGGCGAGAGCGTCACGTCACTCGGCATCAACGGCACTGAAACCTTCACCATCGAAGGCATCAACGGCGGCAACGTCAAACCGTTGCAGGATGTCGCGATGCTGATTACGCGTGCCGATGGCTCGACGCAGCGCGTGCAATTGACGTTGCGCATCGACACCGGCATCGAGGTGGATTATCTGAAGCACGGCGGGATACTGCCGTATGTACTGCGTGATCTGGTGGCCGCAGCAGCGTAGTGCAATTGTACGGGGGCTCATTTTGGATCAGGCGCGGGGTATGCGCCGTAACCCACCGAGCAGTATTGATAGGCACGCGGTTGGTGGGTTACGGCGCGATACACCCGCGCCTCCACCCACCCTACATATCAGGCGCGGATCGCCGCATTCACCGCGGGCATCACCTTCTGCGCCATCAACTCCATCGAACGGCGCGCGAGCGGGATGTCAGCCCAGTCGTGCCCCACATAGAGCAGCGTGCCGAAGTCACCCACCACTTCGCGGAATTTCAAAATCTGATCGACCACGCTGTTCACACTGCCCGCGATCACCAGTGTGTCGAGCAGGAAATCCACGGTTAGCGCCGAATCCGGCATCGACAGATCGGGCTTGTAAATATTCGCGCCGCCGCGCGCGAGGCGCTTGGTGAGCAGGTTCCAGTAATACTTTCCGTACGGCCCATCGGCTGATTTGGCGTAACGCTTCGCCGTCGCATCATCGTCGGCGACAAAAACGCTTTTGCACACGCGCCAGTCCTGACGGCTTGCCTTCAGCCCCGCCAGTTCGCAGCCTTTTTCGTAACCGGGATAATGCGTTGCCACCCAATTCGGTTGCAGGAAATTCGCAGAGATCGGCTTCCAGCCGCGCTGCGCGGCGGGGATGATGCCTTTCGAATAAGGCTCTACCACCGTCACCACGATAGGCGGATGCGGCTGTTGATAGGGTTTCAGCATCACGCCCTGCCCTACTTCAGGAATCATCGTCTCGCGCGTGGTGATGTTCCAGTATTCGCCGTTGATGTCGTACGGCGGCTTGCCCGCCCAGATCGCGAGTATCTGATCGATGCACTCAACGAACATCTTGGTGCGATCATTCTTCATGTTGCCGAACACTTCCTGATCCGAACGCAACCCGCCTGGCCCTATGCCGAAAATATAACGCCCTTCGAGCATGTGATCGATCATCGCCACGTTCGCCGCCACCGCCGCCGGATGGCTATTGGGCAGATTCACCGTGCCGCTGCCGAGCCTGATCTGCTTGGTGTCGTGCGCGAGGCTCGCGATGAACGCAAGGCACGAAGGAATGTTTTCGCATACATCCGTGGTGTGTTCGCCGATAAAACCTTCGCAAAAGCCCAGGCGGTCAGCCAGCAGAAACGCCTCGCGATCTTCCTTCAGCGTCTCGGTGTAGTTGCGCTCCACCGGATGGATGGGCATGGTGAAAAAACCAAGTTTCATGATTGTCCTTATAAAACAATTACTTACGATTACCCGCGCCAGTGCGTTGTTTGTTGTGCCAATCCAGTATCTGCTCACCCGTCCAGAACAGTACACCGGGCTTGTTGCGCAACGTCTTGAACACGGTTTCAAAATATTTGATGCGATGCGCGACGCCGGAAATGTACGGATGCACGCCGATCGCCATGATTTTCGCACGCGTCTTGCCTTCCTCATACAGCCGCTCAAAGTGATCCAGCGTGCGCGTGACGAATTCATCGCTCGAATGATGCTGTACCATCATCATCGGTATGTCGTTGCATTCCACGTTATACGGCATCGCGACCACGTTGCCGTAGGCGGTGCGAATATCAACCGGCTCGTCATCGATGATCCAGTCGGCAATGTATTTGATGCCGGCCTCGGCAAGATAGTCGGGCGTGTAGCTGGTCTCTGTCAGCCCTGGCGACAACCAGCCCACGGGCGCCTTGCCGGTGAAATCCTTGATGCCTTTGACCGCGCGCTGAATCATCGCGCGCTGGTCTTTCTCCACGTGTATCGGCTGCTGGTCATAAGAGTGACCGACGAACTCCCATCCTGACTTGAGCGACTCCTCCGCCACGCGAGCGTAATCCGTGCACACGCGCGCGTTGGCGAATAGCGACGCCTTGATATCGAGATCATCCAGCGCCTGCTTCATACGCCAGAAGCCCACGCGCATGCCGTATTCGTGCCACGCCCAGTGCGCGAAATCCGGCAGGCGATTCACGTGCGTGGGCGGCGGCAGCACTTGCCGCGGCATCGGACGATGAATGTCCCACACTTCGACATTGATGATGGGCCACACCACCACGCGCGCGCCGCCGGGTAATTTGAGCGGCGGGCGGTCGATGATCGGTGTGTATTCGAGGCGTTGCGAAGGCAGCATGATGGTTCTACCGTTGTGAGTGCGGAATGGTTTTATCGCCAAAGATTATAAATGCAATTGCGCGGGCAAGTCCGATTGTCTACCATGCACGGCTAAAGGAGAAGTTGATGAAACACATGCTGCTTGCCGCGATGTTCACGCTCGCCTCATATGGCGCCGCCGCGCAGACTTTTCCGGCACGGCCGGTACGCCTCGTTGTGCCGTTCCCGCCGGGCGGCAACATCGATATCACGGCGCGCGCCATCGCACCGGGGCTCTCCGAGTTGCTGGGACAGCAAGTGGTCGTGGATAACCGCGGCGGCGCCGGCGGCATCATCGGCATCGAGCTGGTGATTAAATCCACGCCCGATGGGCATGCGCTGGTGCTGGCCTCCAGCGGCACCGTGACCGTGGTGCCCTCGCTCTATGCCAAGGCGCCGTACGATCCGGTAAAAGACCTCACGCCGATTGCGCTGCTGTCCTATGTGCCCATCGTGCTGGTGGTCAATCCGTCCATGCCGGCGAAAACCATCAAGGAATTTATCGCGCTCGGCAAAAACCGCGGCGGCAAAATGACCATGGCCTCGGGCGGCAACGGCACCACCAATCAACTCGCGGGCGAACTCTTTCAACTCGAAACCGGTACCAAATTTATTCACGTCCCCTACAAGGGCGCCGCCCCCGCGGTGATTGACGTGATGGGCGGCCAGGTCGATATGCTGTTTGACCAGTTGAGCGCGTCGAGCAATTTCATCCGCTCCGGCAAGTTGCGCGCGCTGGTGGTCGCCGGCGAAAAACGCAACGCGGTCATACCAGATGTGCCGACCATGATCGAAAGCGGTCTGAAAAACTGCGATGCCGGCACCTTCACCGCGCTGATGGGCCCCGCGGGCATGCCGCGCGATGTCGTCGAAAAACTCAACGCGGCGGTCAACAAGACACTGGCGATGCCCGCCACGCGCGAACGATTCACCTCCGTCGGCGCCGATGTGCTCGGCGGCACACCTGCTCAACTCGACAGCAATCTTAAACAGGAGTTGGCGATGTGGCGGCGCGTCGCCAAGGCCGCGAATATCAGGCTGGATTAGCGGGTATCCGCGGGCGCTTCGTACAGCCACGGACGCTCGGCGCGATACGCGGCTTCATGCACTGCGAGTTTATGCTGGTATTGCAAGGTGCGCGCGATGTCATCCAGCCCTTCGAGCAGGCATTTCTTGCGCACCTGGTGAATCTCGAAACCATACGTCCTGCCCGATGAATCCGTCACCGTCTGCGCGGCGAGATCGATGCTGATTTTTCGCCCCGGATTTTCGCGCAAATCTCGCCGCAGCGCGGCGCACACTTCATCCGCCAGCACCACCGGCAACAAACCGTTCTTGTAACAGTTATTGGCATGTATGTCGCCAAAGCTCGGCGCAATCACGCAGCGGATACCGAATTCGTAGAGCGCATACACCGCGCTCTCGCGCGACGAGCCGCAGCCCCAGTTGCGATCCGACACGATAACCTGCGCGCGATTGAAAGGATCGACGTTGAGGATGTGCTCTTTCTCGCTGCCGTCGGCGTTAAAACGACGGTCGTGAAACAAAATGCGGGCATGCTCAGGGCCGCGCGGCACCTTGTTAAAGCGTGTGGGACACAATTGATTGGTATCGACGTTGGGTTCGTCGATGGGCGCGGCAATGGCGGTTAATGTAGTGAATGGCGTCATGTCAGAATCAAAGTCAAAATCTTTGCCGCGGATTTCACGGATTTACACAGATAAGGTCAAAACCCATATGGGGTTAATCTGTGTTCATCCGTGTAAATCCGTGGCTAAGAAGTTTTTAGAAGTTCCCGCACATCCGTAATTCGCCCCTTCAACGCCGCCGCGGCGGCCATCGCCGGACTCACCAGGTGCGTGTGGCTACCGGTGCCCTGCCGGCCGCGAAAATTTCGATTCGATGTCGAGGCGCAGCGCTCGCCTGGTTGCAGCATATCACCGTTGATCGCGGTACATAGCGAACAGCCCGGCTCGCGCCATTCGAATCCAGCAGCGATCAGAATTTTATCCAGCCCTTCTTTTTCGGCCTGACGTTTAACCAATTGCGAACCGGGCACCACCCACGCGGGAATCACCGCCTTGCCGAGCTTTGCGACAGCCGCTGCCGCGCGGATGTCCTCGATGCGGCCGTTGGTGCAGGAACCGATGAACACCTTGTCGAGTTTGATATCGGTGAGCGCCATGCCGGGAGTCAAGGCCTGATATTCGAGCGCGGAAGCAATTTCCCGAGACTTGAATTCATCCTTTGCGTAAATAGCGTCACGCGGATTGGGCACCACACCGGTCACCGGCCCGGCGTGTTCCGGGTTGGTGCCCCAGGTCACCATCGGTGCGATGTCTTCGGCCTTCATGGTTACTTCACGGTCGAAACGCGCACCTTCGTCCGTGGGCAGGTTTTTCCACAGCGTCAGCGCCGCGTCCCACTGCGCGCCCCTGGGTGCGTATGGTCTGCCCTGCATGTATGCGTAGGTCGTCTCATCGGGCGCGATCATGCCCGCGCGCGCGCCGCCTTCGATCGACATATTGCACACGGTCATGCGGCCTTCCATGCTCATGCTTCTGAAGGTGGAACCGGCATATTCGAGCACGTGACCCACGCCGCCCGCGACGCCGATGTTGGCGATGATGGCGAGGATCACATCCTTGGGCGAGACACCGAATCCCAGCGCGCCGTCAATGGTGATGCGCATGGTTTTCTGCCGGCGCTGCCAGATGGTTTGCGTGCTCATCACGTGCATCATGTCGGACGCGCCCATGCCGAATGCGATGCAGCCGAACGCGCCGTGCGTTGACGTGTGCGAATCCGCTCCGCAGATCAGCAAACCCGGCTGCGTTATACCTTGCTCCGGCGGCACGATGTGCAAAATGCCCTGCCGCGGATCATCGATGCCGAACAGCGTGACGCCGTGCTTCGCGGCATTCGCCTGCAGCTTCAACACCATGTGGCGTATTTCGGCAACCGCGATGCCGTTCACACCTTTGTCGCGGCCCGTGGTCGGCACGTAGTGATCGTTGAACGCGAACACCTGCGACGGACGCGCAACGGTGCGCTGCTGCTGATCAAGCTTGGCGAACGCGTGCGACGAGCCTTCGTGTATCAGCGCGCGATCGACATGCAGCAACAGCTCGCCTTCTTCTTCCACGATGACGTGGCGGTTCCAGATTTTCTCGAAGAGGGTTTGTGCGGGCATTAAGCGGCCACAAAATACATCAATAAAAACAAATACTTACAGAATTCTAAAATCCCTTCACGACATCAGGATTTGCCGCCGCCTCGCCACGTTCGACGCGCAGCACCGCAGCGTTCATCTTCGCGTGGGTGGGCGCGGGCGCGCCGATTTCCATACCCTTGGCCGCGACAAAACCGTTGATGAAATCGGTCTCGGTACGGCGGCCCTTGAACATATCCTGCGCCATCGATGGCCGCTGTTCGTCGGAGCGCGTCTTGGCGCCCTCGCTCAAAATATTTTCGATCTCGGTCAATGCATCCACGCTGCCTTCGCCCGCGCGCCCGAGCGTTTCAGGGTCCATGCCGAGCATGCGTTCAAGTTGATAGCCCAACGCCTGGCCAACACGCACGGCCTCCGAGCCCAGGCGTATCGACAAACGGCGCGTATCTTCGCGGCCATCACGCGCGTTGCCAGACAAACCCGTCGCAGCGGATAACCCGTTGCGCATCGAATTGATCACCAGCTTCGACCAGCGCTCGCCCCACAGATTCGAAGTGACCTTGCCGCTGTCGGCGGACAACAATAGATCGAGCACCTCTTGCGCGCGGCTGGTGTGCCGCCCATGCACTTCGCCAACGCGATACACCGTGTGCTGCTTGCCGCCCAGCGGAACGGTGCGCTTGATCTCGCCCGGCGCGGTCAACTCGGCGGCGACCAGGCTCGCGATGCATCCCAGCACGCGGCCCCAGCCGACGATATTGGCGATGCGTTCTTCGTTGATGCAATTTTGCAGCGACACCACGTAGCCATTGGGCGACAGGTACTGCTTGATCATCTGCGTGGCCCACTCGGTGTCGTACGACTTCACGCATATAAACGCGATGTCGATGGGCTTCTGTTTGGCGAAGTTCTGTACTTCCGTAAGGTGCATCGCATTGACCTTGACGGTGACTTCTTCTTCCGGCGTCATCCCCGTGATGTGCAAACCGTGTGCCCGCATGTGCTCAACGTGCTCGGGCCACGCATCAACCAACGTGACATCGTGCCCTGCGCGAGTCATGTGCGCGCCGGCATAACCGCCTATCGCGCCCGCCCCCATCACCACAATGCGTTTGCTCACAAAAATACCCTTATAAACAATCAGTCAGGAAAATTTCCCTTTGAGGCGAGCGACGATCGTGGTCGTCATTCCTCTGGCGCCCGCGCTGCCGCCAAGCTCGGCGATCACGTCGCGCTTCTATTTCAGTACCTCGGTCAGCGCTTTCTCGATGCGTTCGACGTACTGCGCCTGGCCGATGTAGCGCGGCATCATCACCGCGGAGAGCATCGCCGCGAGATCGAAGTCACCGGGGAGCAGCGTAACTTTCTGCACTGAAAATCCCCTGCGGTGACTCTATTCGTCCTTGCCTTCTTCCTTGTATTTTTTCAGCATCGGCAGGACAAACGGCAGCAGTATGGAGATCACCGACATCACCACCAGGGTGATGGTGATCGCGCTGCCGAAGAAGATTTTGGGATTGCCTCCCGATATCGTCATCGCCTGTCGGAACGATTGCTCCATCATGCCGCCCAGCACCAGCGACAGCACCAGGGGAGCCACCGGAATGTCGATCTTGTCGAACACATAACCTACCACGCCGAACAGCAGGATCAGATACAGGTCGGTCATGCTACCATTGATGGCATAGGCGCCGATCACCGAAATCGCGATGATCAACGGATACAAAATGCCCGGGGGAATTTTCAGCAATTGCACGAAGATTCCAATCAGCGGCAGATTCAGAATCAGCAGCATCACGTTACCGATGTACATGCTGTTGATCAGCCCCCACACCAGATCAGGCCGGTTTTGGAACAACAGCGGCCCCGGCTGTATGCCATACATGATGAACGCGCCCATCAGCACCGCGGTCGCGCCGCCGCCGGGGATGCCCAGTGTCAGCAGCGGCACCATCGCACCGGCGGTATCCGAATTGTTCGCCGCTTCGGGACCGGCAACGCCTTCAATCGCGCCGTGGCCGAATTCCTGCGGATTTTTCGACAAGCGCTTTTCAGTGGTGTAGGACATGATCGAGGCAATCGTGCCGCCAGCGCCTGGCAACACACCGATGATGAAGCCGATGACGCCGCCGCGCCAGATCGGGCCGATGGAGCGCTTCCACTCCTCCTTCGTCAGCCACAGCTTGCCGGTAATTTTCATGGCCTCGGCGCCGGTGCCTTTGTAGATGTCTTCGAGGCCGCGGAATACCTCGGCCACCGCAAACAAGCCGACCACCACCACCACGAAGCCGACACCATCCTGAAACTCGGCAACCCCCATGGTGAAGCGCGCCTGGCCGCTTTGCAGATCAATGCCGATGGTAGCGATCATCAAACCGAGTATGGTGGCGAGCAATCCCTTGGCGGGCGATTTGCCGGTCAGTGTCGACACCGCCGTCATCGCAAACAGCATCAGCGTGAAATATTCGGCCGGGCCGAACTTCAATGCCATCGACGCCAGCGGCACCGCGAATAGCGTGAGCCCCACAACACCAAGCGTGCCCGCGATAAACGAGCCGATGGCGGATACGGCAAGGGCCGCCCCGGCCCTGCCTTTCTTTGCCATCTCGTAGCCGTCGATCGAGGTCATCACCGAAGCCGCCTCCCCCGGTGTGCGGATCAGAATCGCGGTGGTCGAGCCGCCGTACTTGGTGCCGTAATATATGCCGCACATCATGATCAGCGCGGAAGTCGGGTTCATGCCGAATGTCACCGGGATCAGCAGCGCGATGCCCGCCGACGGCCCGATGCCCGGCAGCACGCCGATGATGGTGCCCAAGAATACACCGATAAAGGTGTACCAAAGATTGATGGGCGTTACCGAAACCGCGAAGCCGTTGAGTATGTGATTTAACGTTTCCATGTCGGCCCCTTAGAACGGTAAAAAACGAAGTATGCCGGCCGGCAAATTCACGCCCAGCCACTTGGTAAACGCGTAATAGCTGACGAAGCTATAAAGAATCGATGTCGGCACATTGATCTTCGCCTTACCCTTGTTGAAAAAGGCCGTCATCACCAGCAGGAACAAACTGGTGGCCACCGCGTAGCCAAGCGGCTCGAACAATATAAAATAAATCGCGGTCACGACCACCACGCCGGCGACTATCTTGTAGGTACTGGGCGCTTCCGGCGCCTCTGATGCTTCCGGCGCTTTTGCGGCCGGCGCGGACTTCTGTTCCTTGGCATTCTTGATCATTTCAGCGAGCAGCATCGCCGCCGCGATCAACAGCCCCAAGCCCAGCAGGCGCGGAAACGCCTTGGGGCCTAGCGGGTCGCCGATTTCCAGGGTTGGAATCTGCGACGTCGCCCAGAAGTAAACGCCGGCAAGTATCAGGATGCCTACGAAGATAATTCGGTCCGCCATTTGGTTTTCTCTCTCTACGATTGGTTGGACACCGAGGTCTGCACACACGTCAAATCGTACTCCCCAGGCATGCGTTGCTCGCGCAGTTTACCTAAGAATTGGCGCTTTGTGTTGGGCGCTTCCACAACCCGGCTAAGCCGTGGCCATTCAAGCCTCGGCGCGGATTTCCCAATGAAATCAGCCAGATGTCCGGGGTGCGGCAGCACGGCCTGCTACTTGACCTCGCCAAACAGGAATTGTTCGCGCGGATCGACATCGTGCGCGCCGATACGCAGGCCCTTGACGATACGATAGGGTTCGCCGCTGGGTGTGGGCGGCTCATAGAGCATGTCGAGCATGATCGGCGAGGTGTAGGGCTGCTTGTTGTGGTCAAGCACCAGCAGAATACGCGGCTTCAAACGCCGTGCGCGATTTTGCGCCACCACGGCGGCGACTTCGCCGGTGTTCAATTCCACCAGACTGCCCACGGGGAAAATACCGACCGCCTGTATGAATTCCTCGACCAGCTTTTCGTTGAACACCGTGCCGCGCCATGAGAACAACTGGCTCAGCGCTTCCTGCGGCGCAAGCGGCAGCCCGTACGGCCGCGTACTGGTCACCGCCGCGTACACGTCCGCAATGCCCGCCATCGCGCCGTACATGCTGATCTGGTCGCCGCCGTAGCGGTTGGGATAGCCGCTGCCATTGTGACGTTCGTGATGTTGCGCAACGATGTCGTGTATCAACTGCGAGGTGTGTTTCGATCCGCGTATCATCTCAAGGCTATGGCCCACATGACTCTTGATCTGGTCATATTCCGAGGCATTCATCTTGCCCTGTTTTTCGAGCAGTTCTCGCGGCAGCTTCATCTTGCCGATATCCTGCAGCAGGCCCGCCGTGCCCAGCAACTGGATCTGATCCTGCGGCAACCCGAGATGCCTGCCGAACGCCAGCAGGTAAATGGACACATTCAGGCCGTGATCGTAGGTATACACGTCCCGGCTTTTCATCCGCGCCAGCCACATCAGCGCATCGGGATTGCGCGTGATCGACTCGGTCATGATACCCACCGCCTCCTCGGCCCGCTCGAGATCGGGCGTGCGGTCGGCCTGGATATCAGCGACCAGTTGCTCAACGGCCTGTTCGGCGTTGACGTGCGTCTTGGTGGCGGCAACGACTTCTTCCTCGAACACGGTCTTGTCGGCGTAGACGGGCCGCGCGTATTCGACTTCATCCTCGTCGTGATGCTCGTTTTCGCTGAGCAGCCGCGGTTTGGGGGGCGGCCTGACCACATCCTTGATGCGGTCCATGACGCCGGGGAAACGCCCGCTCGGCCGGTACGCCGGGCGGCCCGACATATCGACTTCTTCTGTTTCCAGCTTCACCGCTTCGTCGCGCGTGATGCCGTGCGCAAACACCTGCACCTCCGGCGCGCGCGGACGCGGCGGATCGATGGTCTGAATCACCAGCACGCGGCCCGATGTCGTGCCGCCGCCGGGCTTGGGTTGCCCCTTGAAGGTCTCCTTGATGATGGTGCGCAGCGTGCCGAACAGGCTTGCGGGCGCGCCCGATTCGATTTCCTTCTTGGCCTGCTCGTCGTACACCCGCATGTTGGGGCCGGCTGTGCGCCGGATCGCGGGCGATTGCGGCGCAACCTCGTCCGGGCGATGCTCGCCGCCCGCCGAGCGCACCCGGTCGACGATGACGTGCTTGCAGTAATACTTGAGCTTGGCGATTTCCTCGTCGGCCTCGACGAGAAAACCCTGCAACAGGAACGGAGTGTCGAGCCATGGACGGTCAAGATCGGACACGAACATGCCGATCCTGAGTTGCTCGACTTCTATTTTTTCCTTCATGTCAATGCTTGCGAATACGCTGGTACCGCCGAAGTACGGGAGATTTTAGCACTGCGTCCACGTTGCGATTATAAAAAGGATACGGAAATGCGCCGCGTCCGGCGCAGGTGACTACAGCGGCTGCCAACTTCCGCCGAGTTCCATCGCGCGCTTTTCCATCGCGAGCTTGAGCAGGTGTGCGTGCAAGGATCGCTGTGCCGGTACATAAAGCTTGGGGGACACATCGTCGTACGCCAGCGGCACCAGATCTTCGAGCGTCGCGGGGTGTTTTGCGTTTAAAGCATTCAACACCTTCTGCTCGCGCTTCAAGCGATGCGCGATGATCCTGGCGACTTCTTCGCGCGGCGTCTGGATCACGTGGCCGTGACCTGGCGCGAATGCGGTAATCTCAAAATTACTCAATTTATTCAATGAGTTAAAGTAAGCCAGCATGTCGCCATCCGGCGGCGATATGACCACGGTTGAACCTTGCATCACGTGGTCGCCGGTAAACAGCAGGCCGCCGGGTTCAAGCAGATAACACAAATGATTCGAGGCGTGCCCCGGCGTATGCACCGCGCGCAATTTGAATTCACCGCAATCAACCACGTCACCGTCCGTCAGCGCGCGATCCGGCGCGAAATCGGTATCCTGCCTGCCGTCATCGGGCACGCGCGCAAAGCCCATGATTTTTGCACCGGTCGCCGCGGCCACCGCGCGTGATGCGGGCGAGTGATCGCGATGCGTGTGCGTGCACAAAATCCACTTGAGCCGCTTGCCCGTGGCCGCGATCAATGCGGCAATATGCGAATCGATCTCCGGTCCCGGATCGATCATCGCCAGATCGCCGCTTTCGCCACTCTCGCCGATGATGTACGTGTTGGTGCCCGGCCCCGTCATCATGCCCGGATTGGGCGCGGTGATGCGCCGGATGCGTGCGTCGATGCGAAACGTCTCGCCTGGAACAATGGGTGAAGTCATTTTTAAAGTCCTTTTCTAGGTTACCAACTGCCGCGGCCAGCCAGCGTACCGGCTTCTTCGTAACCCGACTCGCCGGGCAACACACGCCGCCCATCCTTGGCGATGCGTGGTTCGATCACCGGAATGCCGCCGCGCTCGCCCATGGCCTCGATGAGCGATGTCGCGCTGTCGTGACTTGCGAACAACCCCAGCGTATGCACCGTAGGCGTGCGCATCTTGAACGTGCCCTGCTTGTTGCCGTCGAGTGCGTGTGCCGGACGTATCCACGCGTGATTGATGGTTTCACGATTATCGTGCAACGGCGCCTGCGACTCCGGCGCCACCGCGATAAAAAAACGCGTGTCATAACGGCGCGGCGCGCCCAGCGGCGTGATCCAATGGCTGAAATAGCGCATCCCCGTCAACGGCAAACGCAGGCCCTCGTCCTTCAACATGGCGCTGAAGGGATGCTCTCCCTTTTCGACGCGGTGCCGGTAATCGTGAAAGCGCGCGGCGCGCGACGCGTCATCCAGTGTGACGGTTTCGCCCTTGTCGTCGCACGCCAGCAGTATGCCCGCTTCCTCAAACGACTCGCGTATCGCCGCGACCCAGTACGCCAGCCCGCCGCTTTTGATGCCAAGGATGCGGCTCGCCTCGGCATCATCCATACCCACGCACAGCGACGCGCATTCCTCGGACGAATCCGCCTCATCCACCGCGCCGCCGGGAAATACTTGCATGCCGGGCATGAACACGGACTTGAAGTTGCGCTGCATCATCAGCACTTCAAGCCCGCCTGGGGTGTCGCGTACCAATGTAACGGTGGCCGCGGGACGCGGAACGATTTCTGCCATTTTTGAGTTGAGAGTTCGGAGTTGGGAGTTGAGAGTCAAATCACACCACAGCGAGTTTACTCCAAACTCTCAACGCCAGACTCTCATCCGCTGTTACTCGACCTTGACTCCCGCAATGCCGATGACCTTGCGATTTTTCTCGATCTCCACACGAACGAATTGACCGAACTGCTCGGGTGTCGTGTTGGCGATGACATCGGCGCCGACCTGAGCGAGATTCTCTTTCACGTCGGGCAGGTGAAACACCGTGTTCATGTCGCGATTGAGTTTATCGACGATCGCGCGCGGCGTTCCGGCCGGCACGAACACGCCATACCATTGCACCAGTTCAATATCGGGGAAGCCGACCTCTTTCATGACCGGCACATCCGGCATGGCCGGGGAGCGCCGTCCGCTGGTGACCGCCAACGCGTTCAAGCGCCCGGCCTTGGCGTGCGGCACCACGGGCGAGAGCGACAAAAACCCGATCGGCACATGGCCGCCCAGATTATCGATCAGCGCGGCCCCTGCGCCCTTGAACGGAATATGCGTCATGTCGATTTTCGCCAGATTCTTGAGCCATTCGCCCGCCAAGTGCTGCGGGCTGGCGGTCCCCACCGAAGAATACGAATATTTGCGCTGCCTGGCGGTGGCGACCAGCTCCTTGATCGACTTAACGCCGGTGGACGGATGCGCGACGATCACCACCGGCGTGTTCGACACCAGCGTCACCGGCAGCAAATCGCGCAGCGGATCGTACGGCATCTTCTTGAACAGACTCACGTTGGTGGCGATCTCGGAGGAGGCGCTCATCAGCACGGTGTAACCATCGGGCGCGGCCTTGGCCACGATATCAGCGCCGATCATGGCGTTGCCGCCGGGACGGTTATCAATCACCGGCGTATGTCCCCAGCGTTCGAACAGCTTCGGCTGCACTTGCCGCGCGTTGATGTCGGTGCCGCCACCCGGCGCGTACGGCACGACGATGCGCACCGGGCGCGACGGATAATTGCCTTGCGCCGATACTGGTAGACTCACCAACGCCGATGCCATTGCAGCGGTAACCGTCAACGCGGTATTCAACTTCATTTCATACCTCATCACTAATTTGCCGAGTGTTACTCGGCTTGTATGTTTGCGGCCTTGATGACTTTTCCGTACTTGGCCGCGTCCGATCGTACGAATTTTCTCAATTCTTCCGGCGTACCCGGCGCGATTTCCACACCGGTGCCCAACAGAAAATCAACCACCTCCTTCATGCGTAGGATGCGATTCACTTCGCCGTTCAACTTGGTCACGATTATCTGCGGCGTGCGCGCCGGCACAAAAAACGCGAACCAGATGCTGGTGTCGAAATCCTTGAAGCCCAGCTCGATCATGGTCTGCAATTCCGGCAGCAGCGCGGCGCGCTTGGCGGTGGTGATGGCAAGCGCGCGGATGCGGTTTGACTTCACGTGCGGGATCGCCGGCCCCATGCCCAGATACGCGAGCTTGATTTCCTGCCCGCCGATCAGCGAAGAAGTCACCGGCCCGCCGCCCTTGTAGGCGATGTGCGTGGTTTTCAGACCCGTCATCAGGTTAAGCAATTCACCCGATAGATGCATCGAGGTGCCGATGCCGGGCGTGCCGTACGCCAGCGTCGGCGCGCTTGCTTTCATGTAATCAACGAGTTCCTTCATGCTGCGCGCGGGCACCGACGGATGCACGCTGACCAATATGGGCGTGATGGTGCCTTGCGACACCGGCAGGAAATCGCGCTCCACGTCATACGGCAGGTTTTTCATTAAATGCGGATTGACCGACAACTCGCGCGTGGAGCCGACAAACACGGTGTAGCCATCCGGCGCGCTCTTCGCCACGATATCCGCCGCGGACACGCCATTGGCGCTGCCGCGGTTATCGACCACCACGGCCCTGCCCCAATTTTCGGTAATGCGCTGCGCCACCGTGCGCGCGAGTATGTCGGTGTTGCCGCCGGCCGCGTACGGCACTACCAGGCGTATCGGCTTGTCCGGGTACGTGCCCTGCGCCAGCGCGGCGGTTGGCAATAGCGCCACGCACGCCAGTAAATGTAATGCCTTCATCAGACTGACCTCCTTCTAACCCAACACAACCGGATAACCCGGCGGCGGCGAGAAACCCAGATCGCCACGTTTAATGACCGCTTCGCGCCCGCCGTTCAGTGCCAGCAATTCGGCCTGCCGTTTCTTGGCGCGTGCATCCACTTCAGCCGGATCGCAAATCGCATACAAGCGATCACGGCACTCGGACAGTACTTTCGCATAAGCGGCGTCCCGAGCCAAGTCTTGCAGCTCTTCCGGGTCTGTATCCAGATCAAACAACTGTGGCGAATATGCCGCATAGTGCACGTATTTGAAGCGCCCGTGGCGAATCATGAACGCTCCCGTGGTCGAACCCATGCCGTGATACTCAGACAACACGTTGCGATCCGGCGTTTCACCCGCCGCCAGCTTGAACAAGGAATGACCGGGATGATTGTCGTACATCGCCGGTTTATCTTCGCCCGTACATTCCATAATGAACGGATAGGTATCGACATGGTTCACTGGGGTCGCCACCTTGCGCCCCGCCGGAATATCCGGCCCGGCGATGATCAGCGGCACGCCGGCGACTTCTTCGTACATGGTCGATTTGCCCCACAGCCCGCGCGCGCCGAGGTTGTCGCCGTGGTCAGAGGTGTACATCACGCGCGTGTTGGCGGACAGGCCCGTTTCGTCGAGCGCACGCAACACGTGGCCGACGTTGTCGTCGACAAAACTCACCAGCCCGTAATAGGCGCGGATCGCTTTCGAGAGTTTTTCCGGATCGAAATATTTGTCATAGCAGAAACTTTCCGAGTAATCGCGCAGGTACGGGTGTTTGGGACGCTCATCAGGCGCGTATTGCTTGGGCAGGCGCACCATGTCGGGCGTGTATTGATAGTAAAACTCCGCCGGCGCAACCAGCGGAAAATGCGGGCACACCAGCGACACGAACAGCACCCACGGTTTATCCGTGTGCTTGGGCGCTTCCTCGCGCAGCCAGATTTGCGCGCGCGTGCAGATGTCGCGGTCGTAAGAGGTATACGACGTCTCGCCCGGTCCGGCGAGCTTGGCGATCTTCCACGACAGCGCGCGCTCGGGCAGGTCGTTGCGCACCAGGCCCATCAGATCGCCCTTGCCTTCGATGATCTGCATGGCGATCTGAATTTCATTAAAGCCGTAATCGTCACCCTCGACGCCGCGAAAATGCAGCTTGCCGATCGACGCGGTGTAGTGCCCCGCGTCGCGCAGGCGGTGATGCCAGCTTGGAACAGCACCTTCGTACGCATCGGCGTTGTCCCAATAGCCGATCTGATGCACGTATTTGCCCACCGCGAACGCCGCGCGTGCCGGAACGCACACGGGGCTGGTGGTATAGGCCGAGGTAAACATCGTGCCGCGCGCCGCGAGCGCATCGAGATGCGGCGTCTTGATAACCGGATGTCCGTTCGCCCCAAGAATCTTGGGGTTATGCTCATCGGACATGATGATGACGAGGTTGCTGGGTTTCATTCGAGTGTGATGCCTGCCTGTTTGGTGACCGCGCTCCATTTGCGCGCTTCCTCGCGCATGAACGCCGCGAGCGCCTGAACCGTGCTGGATTGCGCTTGCGCGCCCTGCTGCACGAATTGATTCTTCACACCCGGCTCATTGAGTATATCGGCCAGGTGCTTGTTTAGCCGCGCGACGATAGCCCCCGGCGTTCCCGCGGGCGCGAGTATCGCGTGCCAGTTATCCACTTCAAAATCCTTCAAGCCGGCTTCGGCGGCGGTGGGCACCTCGGGCGCCGAGGGTGAACGCGCGCGCGTGGTCACCGCCAGCGCGCGCAAGCGCCCGGCTTTCACGTACGGCAGCGCCGGAGGCATGCCCGAGAAATACACATGCGCTTCGCCGCCGAGCAGCGCGGTGTTCGCGGGCGCGCCGCCCTTGTAAGCGACATGCACCATGCCAGCACCCGTGCGCAGTTTGAAAAGCTCACCCGCCAGATGTTGCGGACTGCCCACGCCCACCGACGCGTAATTAAGCTGCCGCGATTTGTCTTTCGTGATTTGAATGAGATCGCCCACCGTCTTCGCCGGAAGCGAGGGATGCACCACCAGTATCAACGGCACGGATGCCGCCATCGTCACCGGCGCAAAACTCTCCGGCACCTTGAACGTGAGCGACTTGTAGACGCTGGGGCTGATCGCCAGTGACACCGTGGCCATGAACAAGGTGTAGCCATCAGCCTGCGCCTTGGCGACGATGTCTGCGCCGACATTGCCCGCCGCGCCCGGACGATTATCGATGATGACTGGCTGCCCCAGTTTCTCGGTCAGCCGCTGGCCGGCAATGCGCGCGAGTATGTCCGGCGCGCCGCCCGGCGAGAACGCCACGACCATGCGGATGGGGCGCGACGCATACGTATCAACCTGCGCTTGCGCGTATTGTGCGAATGAAAAAATAGTCGATAAAAACAATAGCTTACGTAAATTCATTTCTTCGCGGGCGCACACAGCTTTTCGCACGGCACGCCGTCTCCATCCTTATCCAGTGATCTTACTTTGCAGCGGGTCAGATAAAACCTGGCTTCCTCACACGATACCATTTGCGAGCAGTAGTGCTTGCCGCCGCACACATTGGTTTGCGCCAGCGCTTCACGCGTGGGCGCATGCGTCTTGCGAAACTCCCACGGCGCGGCCGGTTTTGCGTCGGCCCACAAGCCGCGCCGCGCGCGTTGCGCCTCGGCCTGCAACGTAATCAGCGCCTTGTCGGAGTGATGAAACGAATTCTCCCACGCCATGCCGCGCCGCAACTGTTCCTCGTTGATGTTCATCTTGTTCAAATGCAGCACGGCGACGATGCGCCCATAGTCATCCACCGCCGCGGGCGACACGCGCACCTCCTTGCGCAGCACCAGGTCGGCCAGTGATTTTTGCGACTCGGCACCGAAGGCTTGCAATTTTTCAGGCGCATCGATGCCTGCGAGACGAAGCGTCACCTTGCGTTTCTCGTGCAGCACCATCACCGTGTCGCCATCCATCACCACGATGACTTGCGCGGTGAAATCGGCGGCGTACGCGTTGAACGCGAGTAAAAACGCGCCAAGTAAGCCCACAAGATTTATGCGCAAATCAGGCTTTCCCCAGCGCGCGCAGCACGCGCTCCGGCGTAAACGGCTGGTCGTACACGCGCGCCTTGAATGGCTTCAAGGCATCGTTGATCGCGTTCATCACTGCCGCGGGCGCGCCCGCGACACCTGCCTCGCCCGCGCCACGCGCGCCCAGCTCGGAAACTTTCGTCGGCGAATGCGTGTGCCCGACGACGATATCCGGCATTTCCCCCGCCATCGGCACGAGGTATTCCGCGAGCGTGCCATTGAGCAGTTGGCCCTCGTCGCTGTAGATGCACTGCTCAAACAGCGCGGCGCCGATGCCCTGCACCACGCCGCCGCGTATTTGTTCATCAACCAGCAAAGGGTTGATCACCGTCCCCGCGTCGTCGATCACCCAGTGCTTGAGCAACTTGACGAAGCCGGTTTCGATATCGATCTCGACGTAACTCGCATGGACACCGTTGGTGAAAATGCCTGAGTAGTGCTTCTGCGCAAAACTGCGCGTCACCGTGAGCTCGGGTTGATAATCCTTGGGCACCTGCTCGGTACGAAAGTAGGCGGTACGCGCGACTTCTTCCAGTGACATCTTGGTGGCACCGCTGGCAACCTCAACCACATTGCCGCCGCGTATATCCAGCATCGACGCTTCCGATTCCGTAAGCCGCGCGACAAAATTCAAAATGTTCGCGCGCAAAGCCTTGCCCGCCTGAAACACTGCCTCGCCGCCGATGCCCGTGCCGCGCGAGCCCCAGTTGCCGCCGCCGTAGGGCGTGGTTTCAGTGTCGCCAAGAATCACGCGCACCTTGTCGATGGTCACGCCAATCGCGGTCGCGGCAACCTGCGCCGCCACCGCATGCGCGCCCTGGCCGAATTCGGTGAGGCTCGACGCAACCGTGACGCCGCCGGTGGGCATCAGCCGTATCGTGCATGCGTCTTGTGAAGCGATCGACGCGCCACCCTGGCCGTAGGTCGCCGACGACGACATGGAGTTTTCGATGAACATCGCAAGCCCGATGCCGCGATACACGCCCTGCTTGCGCAGCGTATCCCGCTCTTGCTTAAGCGTATCGTAACTCATTGTTTTTAATAACAATTCAAGAGACTCTTGCTGTGACAACTTTTCAAACGTCGCGCCGCTTAAGTAAGTACGCGGATACGCACTATCAGCCGCGAGATTGCGGCGGCGAAACTCAGCCGGGTCCATGCCCGCCGCCTCGGCTGCTATATCGACAATGCCCTCCGTGATCGCGCACACCACGGGATGCCCCACCGCGCGGTACTGCCCATACATGCCCTTGTTTTGAAACACCGCGCGCGCGCGGCCGCGATACGCCAGCGGCTTGTACGGCGCGCCGGTCAGATTGCAAAGATGTATGCCCTCGTTAGCACCACCGCGCGGATAACCCGAATACGGCCCTATGCCATACACGTCGTCCATGTCGAACGCCAGCATGTCGCCATCAACCGACACCGCGCAGCGCACCTTCACCCGATGCCCGCGCGCATGAAAATCCGACACGAAGGATTCCAGCCGGTCGGCGACAAACTTCACCGGCCGACCGGTGATGAGCGCCGCTGCTGCCGTCGCCATGTCGTCACCGTAGACATGAATCTTCAAGCCAAACGCGCCACCGACATCGGGCACGATCACGCGCACGGAATTCTCCGGCAGGCTGAAGTGATGCGCGAAAATCCACTGCATCATGTACGGCGCCTGCGTCGAATGCCATACCGTCATCTGCGCATCGGTTCGATTGAAATCCACCAGTATCGTGCGCGACTCCAGCGACACCGGCGTGTGCCGCCCCGTGGTGAATGTCGCCTCCACCACGTGTGCCGCCTTGGCAAAAATATCATCCACGGCGCCGCTATCGACATTGCGCTCGACACACAGATTGCTGCCGAGTTGCGGATGTATCAGCGGCGTGGCCGCATCCAGCGCGGTTTCGATATTGGTGACCGCGGGCAACTCTTCATACTCGACCTCGATCAATTGCGCCGCATCCTCGGCCTGCGCGCGCGTATCAGCCACCACCATCGCCACCGGCTCACCCTGCCAGCGCGCCACATCCACCGCCAGCGGCAACTGCGGCGCGGATTGCATGCCCTTGATGTGCTTCAGCACGCCCACGTACGGAGAACACACCCGCGCGACATCCGCGCCGGTGATCACGCGCGCCACCCCTGGCGCTTTAGAAGCAGCATCAATGCTCAATCGCGTAATGCGCGCATGCGCATGCGGACTGCGCAACACCGCCGCGTGCAACATACGCAGTAGATGAACGTCATCGACATATTGCCCGCGCCCGGCGAGCAGGCGCTTGGCGTTGGCACGCGGGAGGGAGGCGCCGATGTAGTTGCCATCGGCAAGATTTGAAATTTGCGTCACGGAATCCGATCACCCGTAAATGGTTGTCGCAAGCATTTTAGCAGGCTGCACACGGCAACCAGTAAGGCATAATAACCATCGTTCGATCCAAACTTCAAATGGGAGAAGAATCATGATGTCAAAAATCGGTTTCATCGCCGGCATGTTGTTGCTGGCCGCCGCCAGCCTGACCCACGCGCAGTCCGAAGTCCGCATCCCCTCTACCCCAACCTCACTTTCCCCCATGCTGGACACGCGCTTGTTTTCTAATCCTCTGCAAAGACAATCCGGTCTGAGCGGTTAGAGCGCTGCTCAAGCGGCATGAATCCACTGCCCGGGTGTGTCAACGCAAAGGATGATTGTAAAGCGACGCGAACATTAGCGCAGCAGGATGAAGAGGGCGTGCGCCGACGGCACGCGGCAGTGGCGTGCGCGAAAAAATACTAAAAGGGTTTTGCGCTCTGAGTGGAACGTGAGGCAAGGTGCCAGCGTTCAGATGCTATGCCAGTGACGGAGACAGTCTGGATCAGGGGCCGCTGGGCATTTGACAGATGCGCCAGGTGTCGGTGATCAAATCAAGCGCTTGCAATCCACGCCACATCACTTCGGTTCCGGGATCGCCATCGCCTTTGCGTCCAAGAAATCCACCGATCTTGGCTACCATCCGGATGGCCTTACCCAGCGTCGGCGGTTTGGCCGGGGGCTGCGGCTTCTTGGTATGATAAGCCACCAGCGCTTTCCATTCATAATCGGAGAAATAGACATCTGCCGGAAGTTCAGGCACTTTGCGTCCGAGCTTGACCAGGTGGCAGATGCGCCACGCCACCACCATGTCGATGGCCAGGCACGCTTCGAGCCGGTCAGCTTCACCCAGTTGCCGATCTTCGATGCGGCAGCCGCTCTTGAGCGTGCGATGGAACACTTCGATCCCCCAGCGCTGCGCATACCATTTGACCTTCTCCGCAGCCTGCTCGAGGCTTTGCACCGGCAGTGTGGTGAGCAGCCACCAATCGATGGGCTCTTGCCCCGCGGGCGCGCCCTCTTCCGTCGCATACACCACTTGTATTTCGAGCACCGGCAAGTCGGGCTTCGCCTTGGGCGGACACATCTTGAGCGTGGCGTAGCGAATCGCCAGCTTCGCCTGCCGCCCCGGGCGATCCTTCTGCCGCGGTAACTCGACGTGCAGGTAACCCGCAACCGGCGTCGCGGCGATCTTCTTGAACATCCGCGCGCTCTCCTCTTCGAGTGCCCGGTCATGGTTGGCGCGGATGAGCACCTTGGGCCCGTTCGGGTCCTGGGCAGCCTCGGCAAACAGCTCGTAGATATTCCTCGGGCGAATTTGCGATGACTTCCGCGCCGATGCCGGTCAATCGCTCGCGTACGTCGGGGCTGTTGATCGACGCGACCAGTTCCCGATTGAGCCGCGTGATCAACGCCGGTGGAGTCTTGGCGGTGACGCATATGCCGTGGGTGACGCTGGATTCGTAGTTGGGCACACCTGCCTCGGCGATGGTGGGCAGATCGGGCAACAGAGACAACCGCTTGGCGGACGAAATACCCAGCGCGCGCAGGCGCCCGCTCTTGAGCAGCGGCATGCCGCCCGCCGTGGCCTCGAAGATGAATTGCAGTTGACCCGCGATAAGATCGATCCCCGCGGGCGCGCTGCCTTTATACGGCACATGCGTGACGCTGATGCCGGCCATCGTGGTGAACAATGTCGCGGTCAGGTGAGAGGTGCTGCCCGCACCCGACGAGCCGAAGTTCAGCGCGCCGGGTTTGGCCCTGGCGAGCGCGATTAGCTCGCTGACCGACTTTGGGCCTAACGTTGGATTCACGAACAGCAGATACGGCACCGACAAAATGGCGGTGACCTGCGCGAAATCGCGCCGCCCGTCGTACGGCGCGTTCGGCATCAGGATCGGCGTCGAGACGAAAGCGCTGCTGCTGGTGAGTAACAGCGTGCGCGCATTCGGCGCGGATTTGGCAACGATGTCGCCGCCGACCGTGCCCGTT
>CAMDLH010000006.1 GCA_945901405.1 Bordetella parapertussis
AACCAGAGACTCCCCCAAAGGGTTCGTTTGTTCAAGTTCTCTGCGGGGGATCCCCCCCTTCCCATTACGATACTTGACAAAAAAGACGTAATTTCCCACTAAGATCGCTGACCATACTCACTTGAAGGATGCATCGCCGATGCCGCCCAGTGCCAGGACGTTGAGCAGGATCAGTATCAGGAACGCCATCAATACATCGAGGCTCCATAACGCGCCGGCTTTCGACGCTGCCGCGCGCCGCCGCAGAAGCAGCTCATTCACACTCACCCCGGTCATCACACTCATCGCGCTCATCGGCATGCCCCCGGTAAGTATTTGTTTTCTATAAGTTTTTCACCCATCTTGCCGATGGCATCATAACCATTGGGAAAACGCCCGTTGTGACAAACCCAGATCAAGGCACCGGTGGGGTACGCACGATTGACGCCGGGGCGCAGATAAAGGCTGCGCGATTCGGTCTTGCTCGATTCGGTGACGACTTGTACCTCGATGACGCCATTGGTCACGCGTATCGAACGCACGACATGGCCGCGATACGCATCCGCCGGTGCCAGCCCCGCCGACGCGTTGTCCGCGGGAAATCCGCCCCAGCGGTCGTAAAAGTCGCTGATCGCTTTTTGCGCCGGCCCGGCCAGTGAAAACGCTTCGGCCAGCCGCGAGCGCACCGTGTAGTCCTGATAGCTGGGGATTGCAACCGCGGCCAGTATGCCGATGATGGCCACCACCAGCATAAGCTCGATCAGGGTGAAGCCGTTTTTCTTCACGCGTAACGAAGTGTATTTGTTGCTCATCACTTTACCTTCCCTTCCCTTGCGGCGCGGCCGCGGGCGTGCGCTTGAATGGCGCGAGTGCTTCATCGGCCCAGTTCATCCAGTGTGTATCCGCCTTGGCACCATTGTTACCCTTCGCGCCCCGAGCCTTGGCTTCCAGCGAATTTAGACGTTCGGCGCGCTTATCCATCAGGACGAGCGCGCCGGAATCATCGATGCGCGCGCCGCCCAACACCTCGACCATCGGCGCAACCCAATCGGGCGGCGCGCCGCTAAAGCCAAGGCCAAGCCGCCACAAGCGCAGATTGCCATCCGCCGCCCCCGTCGCAACCCAGTCGTGCCCGCCAATAGCCGCAACGCCGCTGACATCATAGTCGTGGCGCAACGGGTCGGCAACCAGTTGGCCGCTGCGGATGTCCCACACACGCACCGCGCGATCGCGCGCGCTGGTGGTCAGCCAGCGGCCATCGGCGCTGAATTCGATGCGCGTGACGAGCGCGTTGTGCTTCATCGGTGCACCCACCGGATTCAAACTATCGCGCGACCACACCTGCACGAAGCCGTCGATCCCGCTTGATGCGAAGCGCGCGCCATCGCGGCTGTAACGCACGGTCCACACCAGGTTGCGCGCGCCGCGGCTTGCGTCCGGTGTTTTTCGCTCCTGGCGCGCGCGATTGCCGCGCTCCAGTTTCCACAACGCCATGTCCCGTCCGCTCGCTGCGATGACTTCGTTCGAATCGGGGCCGATGCTCACCGAGGTCACATCCGCCGCGTGCTGCAAGCGCGTGAGCAGCGCGCCCGTGGGGGCATCCCAGATGCGCACTTCCGCGCCCGATGCGGTCGCCACGATGCGCCCGTCGCGCGAGAGTTCCGCTTCCACCACCGGCGCACCGTGGCGCATCGCCAGACCGCGCGGCGCCGATTGCCGCACCGACCACAAGCGCGCGCTGTGATCCTCCGCGGTGGTAAGCAGCCATTCTCCGTCGCCGCTGAATCGCACGCTGCGCAGCGCGCCGCGGTGGCGCAGCGGCTTGCCCGCCGCCGCGCCGCTCGCGGCAACCCACACACGCGCCGTGCCGTCGCCGGAACCCGTCGCCAGATGCGTGCCCGATGCACTGAAGGCGAGGCTCGTCACCGCCTCCGCATGCGCCGCGAATTGCCGCTCAAGCACCACCGGCGCCGCACCCGGCGTCGCCGTCGTATTTACTTTCCACAGCCGCACTTCGCCGCGCGCCGTGGCGCTTGCGATGCGCGAGCCGTCCGCGCTGGCCGCGAGTGCCGTCACGGCCGCGCCGTGATCGAATGCTAGGCGCGTGTTGCGCAGATGATTAGGCTGCCACAGGTGCAGCCTGCCGTCGTCGGAAATCGTCGCCACGCGCTTGCCGCCGGGGCTGAATTCCGCCGCCAGCACCGATGAATCGTGCAGCATGGGTTCCTCCATCTGCTCGCCCGCCACGCTGAAGATGCGCGCCGTGCCATCGAGCGAAGCCGTAAGCACATGGCGCTTGTCGGGGCTGAAACGCGCCGCCACCACCGGGCCGTCGTGCATCAGCGGGGGCGCCACGATGGAGGTCGATTCGGCATGCCACACGCGCGCGGCCTGATCCTGGCAGGCGGTCAACACATGTTCATCGTCGGCGCTGAATGACACGCTGTTCACCGGCGCAATATGCGTGAGCGCCTTGCCGTGCGGCGCACCGGTGCGCGCATCATGCAGGCGCACGGTCGCGCCCGATACCGCCACCAGCCAGCGTCCGCCGGGACTGAACGAGGCACGCCCGGCAAATGCCGCGCCGCGCGCGATTTTCTGTGTCCAGCGTGCATCCCCTGAACGCGCGTCATACAGCGTTGCGCCGCCATCGGCGAACCACGCCAGCAGGCCGGCCGCATCGGGCGAAAATTCGAGCGCCGTGAGCAACTGCGTTTCGGCAAACTTGATTTTGAGCGAATCAGGAGACTCGCCCGCAACGACCGCGATTTCGTGATTCGACAATTGATAGGCAAACAGGCGGCCGGCAACATTGACGGCCTGGATACCGTTTACGTCACGTCTGCCGAATGTCTTCAGTGCGTCCAGGGATTTTGCATCGAAGACCACATTCTCGCCTTTGCGTGACCGCAGTATCGTACGCGATTGCGCATCAAAACGCAGGTTGTTGTCCGGCCTGTCCTTGGCCGTCAAACCCATGGATAGCGCGGGGGTGCGGCTCGCGGCCAGGCGCTTCAAGTCAGGACTGTCCGCCAGTTTCCAAACACGATACGGGTCGCCGGCCAGCACGAGGCGATCGCCGAGCATCAACCGGTTGTCGTCGAGCCATGCGATCTCCGGGCGCACCAACTGCTCCGGCAACGGACGCTCCGCCGCATGCAGCGGGTAGCTGCGTTGATTCACCAGCGTCACCACGCGCGCCGCCGCGGCTTCGTTATTCGGGTTCAGGCGCATGGCCTTGGCAAGATAGGCTTGCGGGTCGCGCGGCGTGCGGTTCTCCAGGCTGATATTGGCTTGTGTCACCAGCACGTTCGATTGAGTCTCGACCACGCGATTTTTTTCCACCACGGCGCGTTGCATGAGCACCGCCATTACCACCGCCAACCCCAGCACCGCCACCCCGGCCGCGACGCCGATACCGATGATGCGCCGCGTGCGCCGCCGCCGCTCGCGATCCTGCGCGAGGCGCTGCGCTTCGGCCTCGCGCGCCTGACGCTGATCGCGGCTGTCGCGCACCACGCGCGTCAACACATCGTGCGTGAGCTCGATGCGCAGCACGCCGAAGCGTTCATCCAGTCGCAACAGGCGCCGCGCCACCAAGGCGTCGATCGCTTCCTGCGTCACCCCCGGCAAGCGCCGCGCGTCTTCCAGCGCGTAGCTGTCGCGGTAGCCCGCCTCGGTGAGCAACTGGTCTTCAACGAACACGCGCATGCCGGGGTCAAGATCGGCCACGCTGCGCTCGTAAAAATTGGAGATGATTTCCTGCTGCGCGCCGGCTTCAAGCAAATCGCCGGTGATCTGCTCGCGGCCGGCGGCGATGCGCTTGTTGTTCAACTCGCGGCATACCAGGCTTAGCAACGCGGGTTCGATTTCCTGATAGATGCTGGTTTGTTCCGCGCCGTCAACCTCACCCTCGCCAGCACCACCGCGCGGCCCCGCGACGAAACCGATGATGCGCCCGGCCACGCCGGAGGCGATCAAGTGTCCGCCCGATTGCGTGATGGCTTCCAGCGCCTGCGTGCCGTTCATGCGGGTGAGGCGCATGCGGTTTTGCATGATCGAACGGATGACGCGGCGCAGGCCCTCGAAGTCGGGCAAAAAGTCTTCGCGGAATGCGAGCAGCACCTTGCAATTGCGCTTGCCGAAATCCAGCTTTGCCGCCGCATCGGGATTTTCTTCGAGCCGCCGTTCGACCGCCGCGGGCGTGCGGTTCTCGATCAAATCGCCCAGCTCGGTGATGAACGTGCGGCAGCGCAGCCGCATCTCGTCGCTGTGGCGCCCGAGGGTGAAAATTTCCTCGAATTGATCGAGCACCAGCACCGGGGTCAGCAGCCGGTTGCGCGCGCTCCAGAAATCAAGCTCCGAGTCGTGAAAATATTCCCACAGCGTTTCGTCCTCGCGCGGCGCGCGTGCATCGACGCCGTGATCGCGCAGATTTTGCGCGAGTATGGTCTTGACCTGCGCGCCGAACGCGGGCGCATCGGGCGAGACTTCAAGCCGGATGTAGACCGGCAAAAAATCCTCGCGCCGCAGACGCGGAAACAGGCCCGCGCTCAACAGCGAGGATTTGCCCAGGCCCGACTGACCGAAGAGCACGGTGAGCAGCTCGCGCTTGATAAGGCGCAGCAACTCCGCGGCCTCGGTGTCGCGGCCGTGAAAATACGCCTGAATTTCCTCGGTGAAAGGAACCAGCCCCGGCCACGGGTGCTCGGCGTTGACGCCCTGAAATCCGCCCGGCGCGCTCATGCGTGGCCGCGCTCGCGTTTGCGGTAATCGCGCACGATCTTCACCATGCGCGATTCAAATTCGGCGGTGACTGCCCCCGCTGGCAGGCGCGTCCACTGCGCCTGGCGAAAGCGCTCCGGCACGGTTTCGGAATACTCGTTGGTGTCGTCGATCACCACCGGCAGGATGAACGGTACGGTATCGGCGATGCCCAGCGAACGCTCGATGGCGAGATTCCACTCGCGGCGGAAGTAGCCCTCGAGCCGGCGCTCGGTGTTGCGCGAAATCACCGGTATGAACAGCGAGCAACCCTTGATATGACGCTTGATCTTGGCATCATACTGGTCGCCCGCTTCGAGCCTGTCCTTATCGAACCATACGTCTAGGCCCAGCTCGCCCAGCGATGTTTGCAGGCTTTGAACAGCCTCCAGATCTTCCTTGGCATAGCTCACGAAGATGGCGCCGGGCGGTGCGTCGTCTGACTCGCCCTCGGCTGGCGCGGCAACCGCGGGCGCCGCGGCGGCAGGCTGTTCAGGATGGCGCTTCACCCAGCGCGCGTAAAGCTCATCGACGAACGCGGCGCCGCGCGCCGGAAACAGCTTGGTGCTGTAACTGAAACTTTGCAAAAACATCACCAAGTTGGCATCGTGGCTTGCGTGTTCGTCCACCAGTATTTCGGTTTCGCTGCGTTGCATGGAAAGCTGGCGGCTCTTGGCGATGCGAATAAAAAACCGCGCCAGCCAATCCTGAAACGTGCAGCCGATAATCAGCAGATGGTTGTTTTGCAATTCATCGAACAACAAGTGCGGGCGCTTCGACTCGGCTTGCAGCGCATGCAAAAACTCCAGCGTGTCTTCCTCGGTGATCACATAATCGGGCGCCGCCGACACCTTGCCGAGCAGGCCGTAGACCAGTGGGCGCGTGAGTTTTTTGCGCTCACACGGCAAATCCTGTGACTTGTTCGGCGCGAAAGCGAGGTGCTCGGCCTGTGCCACGCTGTTCAAGCGCGCCGCGCTGATGGCGTCGGCGAGCAACGTATCAAACGTGAGGCTCACGTAAAGATCGAAGTTGCGTATGCGCGCGAGCTTCAGCAATGCTTCGGGCGGTGCGACCTGCACTTCCTTCATGATGTTGCGGATTTTCGGATACAGTTCCTCGCGCCGGCCGCGTCCTTGCAGGTAACGGCACACCACGCTGTTGAGCGTGACCTCGCCGCCCTCCCCCTCCGCCGGCGGCAAACGCAGACGCTCGGCCAGCCGCTCGGCGACGTGTGTGTAGAGATTGACCTGCCTGCCATCGATGATGACATCAAGCATGTCGGGCCCGATGATGGGAATGACGCGCTTGTCCTCGATGCATTCGAGCAGATCGTCCCAGAAATCCTCGTCGTCCATATCCGGTGTCATGGCCGCGGTCATGGTGTGAGCAGCTTGATGAGTTCGTCGCGATTGCGCGGCGGTTTGCCCGTGCCGCCAAGCTGGTCGTTGAAATAATCAAGCGCGGTCTTGCCGCCGGCCTCGGATTTATCTCTTGCGTACTTGCGCGCCCCGCTCTTGATCAATGCCGGCGCCGCGTCCCATCTGCGCTCGATGACAGCCGCGTGCAGCGGCGTACGGCCAGAGCTGTCGGGCGCATTGACGTCAGCGCCCTTGGCCACCAGGAACTCAATCACGGCGGGTTTGCGCGCATGGTGCAACGGTGTCGCGCCACCGTGCATAGTCACATTGACGCTGCCGCTGCTGTTTATAAGTTGTTGTATTAATTCAGTTTTTTCGCCAGCCGCTGCGGCGTGCATGAGAGTTTCGCCGTTCGCCGTGCGTGCCTCGTAACCGCCCGCGCGCGCGATCCATTCGCCGAAAAGTTTTACGTCGCCGCCGCGCGCCAGCGCGTGCGCGAGCGTCGCGCCCCGGCTGTTTTGCACATCCGCCCGCGCGCCGCGCGCCGCCAGTAGATCCATGGCGCGGCGTTTGTGTTCATACGGCTTGCTGGATTGCGCCACGATCATCAACGGCGTGTTGCCAGAGTTGTCCGCCTGATTCGCATCGGCCTTGGCGTCAAGGTACAAAGTTAGCGCCGCCAGCGATTCACGCGCGGCGGCCGCGACGTCGGGCATGCCGCCGTCACCCACATCGTCGAGCGGCGCGCCTGCCGCGCGCAGCGTTTCGAATAACCGCTCGTTGCTGAATGCCGCGTCTAGCAACGCGCCAGGATCGATATGCGCGCCGTGCGCGATCAGCATTTGCATGATCTCGACACGGCGCTCTACTTCGCCAACCGAGTAGTACGACACGGCGGACATGTTGTTGGCGGACGCCGGAGTCTTGCGCCCCCAGATCGCGATCTGCACGAGGTTCGCTTCCATCTCGCGCAGATTGCCCGCGCGCCCGATCACCTCGCGCACCACGGCGGGCGCGCCCGACTTGACGCCATTCACCAGCAATTCACTTTGTGCTGCCGGCGCGGCCGCGCTGGGTTTGAGCAGGAAAAGGCGCTGCAGAGGACCGCTCAGGTAGGCTGATCCCGTATTCGCGGGGTCGGCAACAAACTTGATCGATATCAACAACACCGTCACCAGGACGCCCACGCACAGAAACACGAGCAACATGCGCAGCACGGTACGCGCGATGTTCTTGAGGCGGCGCGTCCAGGTGAGTGGCGCGGCCGGCGCCACGGCAGGACGCAAACGCGCGAGTGCTGTCTCGAATGCAAGCGCATCCGCCGGCGCATAGCGCCAGTTGCCGTGCGCCCCCGTAATGCGATAGTTATTCAGCACGCTAAGGCTATTCGCGGCAAATGTTTTTCGGTCGATTTGGAGAATCTCGCCCCATTGCAAACTCACGGTTCGGCCCATGCGCCGCGTGAGCCGCATGCCGCTGGCGCCGGTCTCCACATGGCTTATACCGCGCGACCACCACCACACCCAGTGGCCGAGTATCAACACCAGAGCCACCCCCAGCCATTCGCTAAACGCGTCTTCGGCGAAGCGCCCAAGTTCGGGCACGAAGCCGCCAATAAACGACAATGCGGAAGGAAGGGTGCTAATCAGCAAGGCCGGCGCCGCAATCGCCGCCATCACGCTGACCAGAATCCAGCTATACAGCGCGGCGCAAAACACCGCTGCGTCCTTCCATCCCGCGGGGAAAGGCCGGCTATCGAAGTGGATATCGTAACAGCCGCCCGCTGCCTCGCCAGCCGAGGCCGCCGGAGTAGACTGCGCAACAAGAAACGAGGCCGGCTGCATGATTTTGTCGTTGGAATGCCGTGTCGAATGATCGCGAACTCATTATACTTTGAAGCCACATGAACACGCCCGCCGATCTGGATTCTTTGTTGCGCACCTGGGAAGAGCGCGACCCCGCGGCATGGCGCGGCGACGCCAATCGTTATATCGATCTCGGCCGGCAGGCAATTTCGCTCGGCCAATACGTGATCGCGGCGGATATTCTGGGTGAGGCGCTGAGCGCGTTTCCGGACGACGCCACGATACTTTACTACTCGGCCCTGGCGCTCGCCCGCAGCGGCGCACGAGGGCTTGCCATGCAACACGTCGGGCGCCTGCTGGCGCGCACCGGCCTCGATCCAAAGGTGCGCGGCGAGGCGCTGAGTCTCGCCGGGCGCATCGCCAAGGATCGCATGGCCGCACTCGAAGACGCCCCGGAGGGCAGGCAGGCCGCCGCCCAGGCGCGCGGCTACTACCTTGAAGCGTGGCGTCAAACCGGAGATTTTTTCCCAGGCATCAACGCCGCGACGCTAAGCCTGATGATGGGTGAAACAGCGGACGCGCGGCGCATCGCGGGCGAAGTCGTGGCGCTGTGCGTGGATACGCCGAACGCGGATCATTGGCTGCACGCAACCCTGGGCGAAGCATCCGTGCTGCTCGGCGAACGCGACGAGGCCGTGCGCTGGTATACGAAAGCGCGCGACCAGGCCGGCAAGCGCTATGGCGATCTTGCCAGCATGCGGCGGCAATTGCGCCTGCTGGCGCCGCATACACACCTTGCGCGCGACATGCTCGGCGTATTGCACATTCCGCGCGTGGCGTTGTTTACCGGCCACATGATCGACGCGCCCGGCCGCGCGCAACCGCGTTTCCCCGCGCACCTTGAAGCGGCGGCGCAAGCAGCCATCGCAAACACGCTGGATCAGGTGGATATCGGCTTCGCTTATTGTTCGGCGGCATGCGGCGCTGACATTCTGTTCATTGAACAGGCGCTGGCGCGAAACATCGAAGTCACCGTAGTGCTGCCCTTCGGCCGCGAGGATTTCATACGCACCAGCGTACAGCATGCAGGCGCGGACTGGGTCACGCGGTTTGATGACGTGCTGTCACGCGCCGCCACGGTGACGGTGTGCGTGGACGAAGGTTATCTTGGCGACAACGTACTGTTTGGTTTTGCCGCGTACCTCACACAGGGGCTCACGCTGCTGCGCGCGCGCCAGCTCGAGACCGAAGCCGTGCTGATCGCCGTCGCCGAACCAGACCCGGCGCCCGCGAAAGGCGGCACATGGTCCAACGTGCTCGACTGGCGCGCACTGGGCCTGGCGGAACACGTCGTCGATCTACGTGACTTGCGCTCCAAAACGCCGCCGCCGCGTGGCGGCGGCACGATGCAACCAACCGCTGAAGTACGACCCGAAGCGCACGGCAAGTCGTGGGGCAAGCGCCAGATCAAAACCATGCTGTTCGCGGACGTGGTGGGATTCAGCAAACTCATGGAAGCGAGCGCGCCTGCGTTTTATTTCGATTTTCTGGGCCGCGTCGCACAGGAAATCGAAGCCTCGGCGGTGGCACCCATCGCGAGCAATACCTGGGGCGATGGTCTATTCATTGTTTACGACGACGCGGCGCCCGCGGTTGAATTCGCCCTGCGCCTGCGCGACACGATCACGCGCACTGATTGGCGCGCGATGGGCTTGCCGCAACTCACCGCGCGCATCGCCATGCATACCGGCCCGGTGTTTCAGGCGTTCGACCCGGTGATTAAGGGCATCAACCATTTCGGCTCGCACGTCACGCGCGCCGCGCGCATCGAGCCGGTGACAGCACCCGGCAGCGTCTATGTCACCGAGCAAACCGCCGCGATGCTGAAGGTAGATGGCAATCAGGATTTCGCCTGCGATTATTTGGGCAAGATCACGCTCGCCAAGGCCTATGGCGCGACCGTGCTCTATCGCGTGCGGCGCGCGGCGGAGGATGAGTAGGCGGCTTGCGGGTGGTGGGCGCGGCGTAATGGCGAAAACCACTGAGCCGCAGCTTGGCTTTGAAAATCGGGCGAGCCAACTATAAGCGCAGCAAACCATCTTTTATGTGCGCCCGCCATGCGCCATTGACTTACCACCATCCGCTGAATAAACTATCCCTTGGTCTTTATCGAAACCTCTCAATTCAGCAAATTGCTGGGGCAATACCTGAATGATGATGCCTATCGCGGCCTGCAAAACCATTTGATGGCGCAGCCCGATGCTGGAGCCATCATTCGAGAGTCCGGCGGCGTGCGCAAGGTTCGTTGGGGTGCGGGCAACAAAGGCAAGTCGGGCGGCGTGCGAGTGATTTATTACTGGATAACGGCTAAAGCGCAAATTGTGATGCTCACGATGTATGCCAAGGGCGAGCAAGAGACCCTTAGCGCAGCACAGCTAAAGCGCATCGTGAAACTGCTTGAGGGACTCAAATGAAAAAACGCAATATCGGCAATGAAATTATTGAAGGCTTGGAAGAATTCAAGTCGTGGCAGCAGGGCAAAGTCAAACTCAAAACCCACAAGGTTGAAATGCCGACGGCCTCGGATGTGCCTGCCATACGCAAAGAACTGGGACTGTCGCAGACCGAATTCGCCGGATTCATGGGCGTGAGTGTAGGCACACTGCGAAATTGGGAACAAGCGCGGCGCGAACCGCACGGGCCAGCGCGTGCGCTTTTGCTGGTAGCTTCAAAGCAGCCCGCTGCGGTGCGCGCGGCCTTCCGCGCTTCACTACCTGTTACTCGCGTGACCACCCTCACCGGGCGACTGCAAAAAGCAGCATAGCAACGCGGTAACAACGATGCGCACCAAACTGAAAATGACACGCGGCAGCGGCAATGTGTTTCAGGACGTGGGGTTCTCACCCGGCGAAGCAAACAACCTGATGCTGCGCGCGCAACTCATGACGCGCGTGCGTGACGCCGCCCGTGGCGCATCGCAGCGCGAAGCAGCCAAGCGCTTCGGCATCAATCAGCCGCGCCTTAACGATGTGTTGCGCGGCAGGATCGACAAATTCAGTCTCGATGCGCTGGTAAACATGCTGGCGCATGCGGGCATGCGCGTGGAACTGCGCGTAAAGAAAGCTGCGTAGCAAATCGCTTGCAAGGCGACACGCCACTGATGCGGCGCGAAGGCGATACAGAGTGCCGCACCAGTGATTACCGAGTGGGCGCACCCGGCGTAGCGTGGTGGACTCACCGTATCCCATAATATACAATACGCACATTGAACACGATTCAAACCACGGAGACGTTTGACGCCTGGTTCAAAGGTTTGCGCGACCGAAAAGCGAAGGCGCGCATTCAGGTGCGCATCGACCGCGCGGAAGAAGGAAATTTCGGCGACTGCGAACCGGTGGGCAAGGGCGTATCCGAAATGCGCATTCACCAAGGCGCGGGGTATCGGGTGTATTGGAAACGCCATGGACGTGAATGGGTGGTTCTGCTGGCCGGCGGCAACAAGGCCACACAGCAGGCCGATATTAAAACCGCGCTGCGGCTGGCGCGCGAACTGGAGCGTTGAACATGGGAAAACTCAAACTGCGCAAGTGGGATAGCGCCGAGCACCTGAACAGCGATGAGGATATCGCGCTGTATCTGGACGCCTGTTTAGCGGAAGCGGGTGACGACCCCGCCTTCATCGCCAAGGCGCTGGGCAACATCGCGCGTGCGCGCGGCATGAGCCAGCTTGCGCGTGAAACCGGATTGGGACGCGAAAGCCTCTACAAAGCACTTTCCGGCGAAGGCAATCCGAGCTTTGCAACCATCCTCAAAGTGATACATGCGCTGGGCGTGAAGCTGCACGCGGAAACCGCGCAGGCGTAGTAGCCTGCGCCTGTTGCGGAATACCTGCCCTGTGAAGCTCGCGTAGCGCAAACGTAAAGCGCCGGACTAGGCCGACGGGCCGAACGGCGGGACACCTTCACCCGCCTGTCTGGTGCCTCCCAACTCGAAGGCTGCACGGGAAGGTGTGCGATATGAAAAAACCTGACTGGAATGTTTGGGGCGCCAAGGAACAAGTGGCCGTGTGGCAAGCGCCCCTACTATCACTCGACAGAGACCCTGACAGAATAAATTTTGAGAGCATCAACTGGTTTGGTTTGCTGAATCACCCATCAGATTCGCCACCAAACGACAACCTGCCGCCTGAAATCGACGATGCCTTCAAAAAGCGTCTTGGGTTGCTGTGGAAAGCATTGCACAGCAGTACGAAGTATTTCTCAGATGATGGGGAGTGGGGGAATACAGAGTTAGAGGATGACGTGCGTTTGCATGAATTCGCAGCCTGGTGCGAACTGTCGAAACTTGACGTGCCGGACCCACTTGCCGAGATTGGCAAAGCCTATGGCGGTGCGGCCCGACTGCATGCAAGATACGAAAGAACGCACGCAAGGCAGCATCCATAAAGGCCGCCACCGTGGACGATGCAAAGGCGAATACGCTGACCGTGACCGAAGATAAACGCATTACCGCTGAATTAGCGCTATCGCCCATCGTGGGGAATGCAAACACGTCCCGCATTTTCGCAGCAGGCAGTTTGGCAGCCGTTGACTGGGGTGAGACCATCAATGTGATGCGCGAAATGGCAGACAAGGTATGTGCCGGCGACCTGACAGACGCGGAAACCACATTGATAGCGCAGGCCGTTGCGCTGGATTCGATATTCACCGAACTGGCACGGCGCGCCGCTGCGAACATGGGGCAATACCTGGATGCTACGGAAACCTATTTGCGGCTGGCATTCAAAGCGCAAAGCCAGTGCCGCGCAACCTTGGAAACCTTGGCGGAAATCAAAAACCCGCGCGCGGTGGCGTTTGTGAAACAGGCGAATATTGCAAACGGGCCGCAGCAAATAAATAACGGCGTGCCGTCCGCAAATGAACCTCTCGCGCACGGAAATTCCACAATTCAATCAATCGAACTATCAGGGGCGGGCCATGAGTTACCACCGGACACCGGAACACCGGCGCTTGCGGGCACAGTTGATTCGCAATTGGAAACCGTGGCAGCAATCAACCGGGCCACGAACAAAAACCGGCAAAGCCAAAAGCGCGGGCAATAGCTGGAAGCACGGCAACCGCTCGCGTTCGGCGCTTGAGGCATTGCGCACGCTTGGCGCGCTGTTGCGACAGTTGCGTGATTAAGCCGTGGCGCAGTGCGGGAATAGCCATCGCGATAAACGCTGAACACAACAGTATCGCACCATCGGCAAGTATTCCGTGAGCGCACAAAGTAAACCCCGCCGAAGCGGGGCTATCTGACGTGCAAAACTCCTATTTTTTTGCAGCAGCCGGTTGCGCTGCATCCTTCAAGACAACGACGTAAACCACAAATTCTGTCTTGCCTGTGTTCTTCGTCGTATAGGCCGGCCCCGGCACTTGGATTTCCACGTCTCCGGTCTTCCACTCTTTTGTCTCTGTCTTGCCATCGGGGTAAGTTCTTAAAATCGTCCCTCCTTGTAAAGCCCGAACAGCGCGGGTGGCAGTTGAACTGGGAGTATTCACTTCACCGGGTTTTTGTCGAAGCTCGAACACAATCATTTTGTCATTTTCAGCTATGGTTTTTCGCGTTGCCTTGGCTTCCTGCGCTTTTGCCGCAGGCGCGGCTTTTGCGTCCTTCCCTTTATCCTGCGCCGGCGCGACACCCATCATACCGAAGCATGTGAATGCCGCCAGTGATGCCCCAACAAACAAACGTGTCGATTGTTTCATGGTCATTCCTCCACTTTACGGAAAACCGCGCATACAAGCTGCCGTGGCAGTGCGCCGGGGTACGCGGTATTCGCCCGGCGCGAGGAATAATATACGCCCGCCATCGCAGCTTCACGAATGCAAAATGCAATCTGCGCCACAACCAGCAACAGATAATCCTACACAGCGCCTACACGAACCCTGAAATAAAAAATGAGCTACACATACAAACGCATAAGTCATTGATTTCTTTGGTGCCGCTGGTCCGACTCGAACGGACGACCTGACGCTTACGAAGCGCCTGCTCTACCAACTGAGCTACAGCGGCGGCGGGGATTACTAAGGACTACCAGAAGGCGCGCATTTTAGCACGGCTAACCCAAAGAAGAGTTTGCTTCGCCGAGCGGGCCGATGGCTTTACGCACTTGCGGTGACGTTGTGCTCAAACGAATTGGGCAGCGCAGCAGCGGCCAGGCGCGCCCCGCCGAGTCGGTAGCCTGCGTGATCAGCGCGCGCGCCGTGGTCTGCGCATGTTCGGCGGCTTCCTTGACCGATTGCACGGGGACGCTGGCGATGCCCTGGACCTGCAACAGGGCCACGGCGCCGGCGCGCGTGAGGTTTTGCGTTTTAACGCTTGACGTTGCTGCTGCCGCGACGATGTAGCCGTCGCTGCATTGCAAAGTAACGTAATTTTCACGAGGAAACGGCGCGCGCCACGCCCACTGCGTGACCCACGCGCCCGCATCCTGCATAGCGATGTCGATATGTTCGGCGCCACTGCCAGTATCGCGCGCATAAAGCGCACTTAACGTACCGGTCAGCGCGAACAGGCCGCCAAGTATATCCGCAAGCGAGATGCCCGCCTTTTGCGGCACGCCGTTGGAACGTATCAAATCCATGATGCCGCACATCGCCTGCACCACGGTGTCGAACGCGGGCCGGCCGGGATACGCTGAATCCGCGCCGTAGCCGGAGATCGCGCAGTAGACGAGACCAGGGTTTGATTTTCGTAGATCAGAGGAACTTAACCCCAACCGCGCGAGCGAGCCGGGTTTTAGATTTTCGACCAGCACGTCGGCCTTAGCGAGCAACGCATCGAACGTGGCGCGATCCTTGCCGTCGCGCAGATCGAGCCGCAGGCTGCGTTTGTCGGCATTGCTCAGGGTGAAGAAATAACCCTGCCCGTCCTGCTGCGGCGGCCACGCGCGCGAGGCGTCGCCTTCTGGCGATTCTATTTTGAGCACCTCGGCGCCCAGCGCACCGAGTTGACGCGCGACAAACGGCGCGGTGGTGAACTGGCCAATTTCAAGTACGCTGCGGCCCGCGAGCGGCATGGCTGCATGATCGGTCGTCACCGCAGACGATTTGTGCTGGTCACCGCGCGGCATGAATTTCACCGCCGAAGGCAACACCGCATCACGCAGCATGCGCCGGTGCATGATGTTTTCCTGCGTGGGCAGATCGTGCGCGGCGACGATGGGGCCGGCGGCGATGCCTTGCGCCGCTAGCGCCTGCGCGCACTCGGCTGCCGATCTTCCAGCAACCCACTGCGCTACAGCGCCATCCACTTCATCGCGCCGCGCCACGCGTTCGGGCACGGTGTTCAAGCCCGCATCCGCAGCGAGATCGGCGCGCGCCATCACGGTGCACAGTTTGCGCCATTGATCGTTGGTGCCGGTGCAAACGAGCAACCAGCCGTCCTGCGCCTTGTAGGCGTTCCAAGGCGCCGCGAGCACATGTTTGTTGCCGGAGCGCGTGACCGGCTTGCCAATAAAGTGAAACGGCAAAAAAGTGGTCAGGGTGGAGAACGCGCAGTCATAGAGCGCGATCTCCACATCCTGCCCCTTTGTTCCGCGCGCGCGCGCGATGAGCGCGGCGACCACGCCTGCTGCCGCGTAAAGTCCGGCTACGCCTTCGGCCACTGGAAAGCCGGTGAACACCGGCGGCGCATCGGGTTCGCCCGTGGTATCGGCAAGCCCGGTCAACGCCTGAATGAACGCGTCTGCATGCGCGACACCCGCGAGCGGCCCGCTGCCGCCGAACGCGGTGATGTCGCACACGATTTGATGTGTAGGCCGCGTGTACTTTGGGATGACTTCAATATCGCTGGACGCGATGACCACATCGGCGGACGCGAGCAGCGCCGATAGCCCGCCATCCACGCGCACCAGCGTCTTGCCATGCGACACGATTGCGCGGTCAATCCATTTGTTGCCGTTCGCCGCCGCCGGCTCGATCATCGTCACGCGCGCGCCCAGCGCCGCGAGCACCGTGCCGCATGCACCCGCGGCGATGCGCTCGCCGATTTCGACTACGTTTATTCCGGCAAGCGGTTTTGACTCCATCATGCGCCGACCACCACGCCGCTGGACATTAGTGCAGCGGCTTCGGACGAAGAATACCCAAGCGACAATAGTATCTCGCGCGAGTGCTGACCCAAAGCGGGCGCGGGCGCATGCGTACCCCGAGCCAACCCCGCGCGAGCGAGCGGATTAACCAGATGCGGAATGCGGCCCTCGGCGGGATGCTCGATGTGATTGATCGCGCCGCGGGCCTTTACGTGCGTGAGGTCCATCGCCTCTTGCGGATCGCACACGGGGCAAATCGCGATGCCGGTTTCCTCGACCTGGCGCATGATTTCGGCGCTGGTGTGCTGCGCGCAATATTCGGTAAGGCCCTTGTGATAAGTCGCGTGCATGCCGACGTGCGCGCTCAGTCGATGCGCGGGGGTTTCGTCCTTGGAGATCAGATCGGGACGATTGATCTTGTTGCAGAACTCAACCCACGAGCGTGTCTCCAACAGCGACACCGCGATGGGCTTGCCGTCCTTGGAGAGATACGTTGCGTAGCGCGGGTTGCCGCCGAAGGATTCCAGGCGCGGCTCGCCGCTGTGACCCGCGTCGCGCGCGAAGGCCGATGAGAGCGGAATCAAACACATGTTGTAGAGCGCCTCGAACATCGCCAGATCGATCTCGCAACCGACACCGGTCTTCGCGCGTTGCGCGAGTGCCGCCTGCACGCCGATCACGCAATACAGCGACCCGGCGAAATCAGCCGACTGAAAACCCGGCACCGGCGGCGGATTTTGTTCTTCAAGCGCGCAGCCCATGAGTCCGGTTAAACCTTGAATCACCAGATCGTGCCCGGCGATGTGCGACAGCGGCCCCGTCTGGCCAAAGCCCGAGATCGCGCAATGAATCACGCGCGGGTTGTACGCGCTAACGGTGGCGTGATCGATGGCAAGTTTTTTTGCCACACCGGGTCGAAACGATTCGATCACCACATCGGCGTCTTTCAACAACCGCCGCGCCACTTCTCGCCCGGCGTCGTTTTTCATGTCGAGCGCGATGCTGCGTTTGTGTGCGTTCGTCGCATGAAAATAAACGCTCTCGTGTTTGTAACGCGGCTGCGCGTGGCGGCTGCCATCACCGATGCCAGGCTGCTCCACCTTGATCACGTCAGCACCCATCTCGCCCATCATCTGCGTGGCAAACGGGCCGGGCAACAAGCGGCTGAAATCGACAATACGCACGCCGGCGAGCGGCAGAGGTTTCGTTGCACTAACCATGATTATCCTTTAAAAACAAATACTTATATAACATTAACCGCAGAGGCGCAAAGGAAAACAAATCAACTGGTTTTCTCTGCGCCTCTGCGGTTCAATCATTCATGCGCGTAACTTCACTTACTCGGAGCAACACCACGAAACGCCTCCATCCCCGTGATATCGCGTCCATGTATCAGCGCGAGAATTTCATTCGTGCCATCGGGAATCGGAATCATGCGGATGTCGCGGTACAGCGCTTCGATTTTCGCTTCGGTTGAAAGCCCCATCGCGCCGAAGATGTTCATCGCCTCCCACACCGCCGCGCGGCAGGCGTTCTGTGCATAGCGTTTCGCCATCGCCGCGTCACCTTCGCTCGCCTGGCCGGCATCGGCGCGCGACAACGCGTAGTAGCTTAGCAAGCGGCTGGTGACGATGGCGGTGTGCATGTCGGAAAGATTCTTTTGCACCAGTTGGTGCGCGGCGATGGGCTTGCCGAATTGTTTGCGCGTCTTCGCGTATTCGAGCGCCATGTCGTAGGCGCGCTGCGCGAGATGCGCCGAGAGCAATCCAAACAACGGGCGATTCACCGCCCACGACGATTTCAGAATCTCGGTGCCGCCCGCCGGTGCGATGATCAGGTTCTCGGCCGGCAGCCGGCAGTTGTCGAATACGGCTTCGCCCAGCATGCCCTGGCGCAGGCCGATGGTGTCAATGTTGCGCGCGTCGAACGGCGAGGCCGCGCGGTCGATGATGACTTTCACCACCTTGTTGTTCTCATCGAGGCAGGTCACCAGCATCAGATCGCATTCGGCGACGTTGCTGATCCACATCTTGCGGCCGTTCAACACAAGCCGGTCGCCGTCGCGTTTGACCCGCGTCTTGATGCCGCGCGGGTCGGAGCCAGTGTCCGGCTCGGTGGAGCCGGTGCAGAACATTTTTTTCCCGGCGATGAGATCAGGCAGAAAGCGGCTCTTTTGCGCGTCATTCGATTCGGCGAAAAAGCGCGCGGTCGAAGCCTCGTGCGCGATCAGCACCAGCGCCACGCTCGGCGGAATCTGCTCGATCATGATGCCGTAGTCGAGCAACTTCATGCCCGGGCCGCCGCCGGATTCGGGCAGGCGCGCGGCTGTGAGTCCCATCTCGGCGAACTTGCCGAGGATGTGCATGAATTCGCTCTTCGGCAACGCGCGGTTCGCATCGTTCTTTTCAAGACGCGGCGTGATCTCGCGCTCGACCATGCGGCGCGCGGACGATTGCATCAATTCCTGTTCGGCTGTCAGCGTGAAATCCACATCGTTCTCCCCGTCAAATCACCGGCGGTGATCAGCGCCCACGGCATCGGCCGCGGATTTAAATCCATCGCCACGCAGCAGCGCGGCAAGTTCTGTTTTGATGCTGCCCACGAGTTCCGGTCCATGAAACACCAGCGCCGAATACAACTGCACGAGGCAAGCGCCCGCGCGTATCTTCGCATACGCATCGGCGCCGCTGGCAACACCACCGCAGCCGATGATGGGAATTTTACCGCCGGTAAGACGATACATATCCGCGAGACATTTCGTCGCCAGCGTCATCAGCGGCGGGCCGGACAAGCCGCCGGTTTCATTCGCATGCATGCTGCGCAGCCCCGGCGGGCGCGTAACAGTGGTGTTGCCGACGATGAGGCCATCGATTTTGGTGGCGAGCGCCACTTCGGCGATGTCGCTGATTTGCTGCTCGTCCAGATCGGGGCCGACCTTCGCCAGCAGTGGCGGCGGATGCGACGGCGCCGACTTGGCACGCGCTTCAAGCACGCGGTTGATCAGCACTTCGATTTCCGCGCGCGCCTGCAAGTTGCGCAGACCCGGCGTGTTGGGCGAGGACACATTGCACACCAGGTAATCCGCATGCGCGCACACGCGCTCGATGCCCTTCACGTAGTCGGCGGCGGCGTCCGTGGCATCGCGATTCTTGCCGACGTTGGCGCCAACGATGCCCACGCGTTTGCGTGATTGCAGCTTAGTGGCAAAGTGTTCAAGACCCTTGCTGTTAAAACCAAAGCGGTTGATCACCGCCACGTCCTCATCAAGGCGAAACAAGCGCGGTTTTGGATTACCCGGTTGCGGCAGCGGCGTCACCGTGCCCGCCTCGACGAAACCAAAACCAAACGCGAGCATCGCGTCCATCACTTCGGCGTCCTTGTCGAAGCCAGCGGCGAGGCCTATGGGATTTTTGAAATCACGATTCCATACGCGCGTGGCGAGTAATGCATCGTCAATTTCGCGTGCGCTGCCGGCGAGGCCGTGCTTCAACGCCCAGATCGCGATGCCGTGCGCGGCTTCCGGTGTAAACAAATGCAGCAGTGGGCGTAGGGTTTGGTAGCTCGGCATGGTGAGCTGGGTTTGGATTGGTTGATTCTTTTGAACCCATCCCCATCCCAACCTTCCCCCTGAAGGGGAGGGGACTAAGTGCCCCTTCCCCTTCAGGGGGAAGGTTGGGATGGGGGTGGTTTACCGCAACAAACAGACAGAACGTAAGTATTTGTTTTTATTAACTATTTTATCCACCAGCAGCGCCCGCCGTACCGCCGTGCGCCTTCGACCAGCCGCGCGGGTCGTTGATGAATTTCTCCACCTCGGCGAGCATTTTGGTATCGAACGTGTTCGCCGCCTTGGCCACCGCCAGCACATCCTGCCACGTCGCCAACGCGTGCATCTTCACGCCCATGTCATTCAGCAGCTTCGCGCCTTCGGGGAAAATGTTGTAGTAAAAATTCACGAACACGTGATCGCACTTCATGCCCGCCGCGCGCAACGCATTGCAGAAATTCACCTTGCTGCCGCCGTCGGTGGCGAGGTCTTCCACCAGCAGCACGCGCCAGCCTTCGCGCACGTCGCCCTCGATCTGCGCGTTGCGGCCAAAGCCCTTGGCCTTCTTACGCACATATTGCATCGGCAGCATCATGCGGTCGGCGAACCACGCCGCGTACGGTATGCCCGCGGTCTCGCCGCCGGCAACCACATCGAATTGCTCGAAGCCAACATTGCGATGTATCGTCGCCACGCCAAAGTCGGTCAACGTCTGCCGCACGCGCGGAAACGAAATCAGCCGCCGGCAATCGGTGTAGACCGGACTCGCCAGCCCGGAGGTATAGATGAAGGGTTTATCCTGCATGAAGCGCACGGCATCGACTTCGATCAGCATCTTCGCCGTCAGCTCGGCCATCACCTTTGCGCCGGGAAATCCAATACCATGTGCCATGTCGCGATCCTTGTTCGTGCGCGTGGAGAATGCGCCGTATTTTAGCCGAGTTTACCAGCGCACAATCCGCTTTTGCCATGGAGGAAACCGAGAAAATGAAAGCCGCCTTCTATACACACCAGGGTAAACCCAGCGAGGTGATCCAGTTCGGCGAACAACCCATGCCGCACACGGGCGCGGGCGAGGTGCGCGTGCGTCTGCATGCGTCGGGCGTGAACCCCGCCGACACCAACCGCACCGTCGGGCGCAGCTACGCGATGGAAGGCCCGCTCATCATCCCCAACAGCGACGGCGCGGGCGTTATCGATGAAACCGGCGCGGGCGTGGATGCTGCGTGGCTCAACAAACGCGTGTGGCTCTACAACGGCCAGCGCGGCGGGCGGCTGTTGGGCACCGCCGCCGAATACATCGCGCTCAATGCCGACCTGGTGTCGCCGCTGCCCGACAACACCACGTTCGCCGAGAGTGCGTGCCTCGGCATACCGTGCATGACCGCGCATCGTTGTGTCACGCTGGGCGGTGATCTTCAAGGCAAAACCGTGCTCGTCACCGGCGGCGCGGGCGCGGTCGGGCACTACGCGATTCAATGGGCAAAGCGTTTCGGCGCGCGCGTGATCGCCACCGTCAGTTCGCCGGAGAAAGCCGCGCACGCAATGGCGGCCGGCGCTGAACTGTGCATCAATTACAAAAACGAAGACGTTGTTGCAAGCGTGCGCGCACACGTCGGCAAGGCCTGCGTGCATCATGTAGTCGATGTCGATTTCGGCGGCAACCTCGCGGTGACGCTGCCGCTGCTCGCGGCGAACGGCTCCATCGCCTACTACGCCACGCGCGGCAATGTCTCGCCGGTAATCCTCGCGCCAGAACTCATGCGCAAGAATCTTTCGATCCACGCCGTGCTGCTCAACGGCGCGCCGCACGCCGCACGCAAGCGCGCGCAGAACGACATCACGCAATGGCTCAATGAGGGTGGTATGCAACATACGGTGTCGGCGGTGTTTCCACTCGCGCGCACCGCGGATGCTCACAACGCCGTCGAATATGTGCCGAAGAACGGCACGGTGGTTGTTGATTGCACGGCGTAATTATTTCGCCCGCAAGCCCGCCTGCACCGCCACCATTCTGAACACCTCGATGTCGCCGTGCACTGACTTGGTATAAGTCTCCGGCGTGCTGGTGTAGATGTTGAAGTCTACGCCCGTCAAGCGTTCGCGCACGTCGGGCATTTCAAGTATGCGCGTCACTTCCCTGTTGATCTGATGCACGATGGCGCGCGGCGTTTGCGCGTGCGCCAGCACGCCTTGCGAACCGTCGCGTCCCCAGCCCGGCAGCACCTCGGAGGCGGTGGGCACCTCGGACAGCAGCGGCGCGCGTTTTAACGTCGTGACCGCGAGCGGCTGCAACTGGCCGTTCTTGATGAAGGTGATCGTCGGCCCCAGGCCGCCAACGCCGTAGTGTATGCGGCCCGCGACGATTTCGAGCAAAAATTCCGGCTGGCCCTTGAAGCCAACATGCGCGGCCTTGATGCCCGCTGCCAGGCGAAAACGCTCGGCGTTCATGAACGTCGCGCTGCCGCCGCCGGACGAACCGTAAAGCAATTTGCCCGGATTTGCATGCCCGTAGGCGATGAGTTCCTTCACCGATTTGACGCCGAGCGCGGGGGAGACCACCAGCACCGTGGTGCTGTAGCCAATTTGCGCCACGCCGATGAAATCCTTCACCGGATCGTAGGGCAGGTTCACATGCACCGCCGCGCCCACGGCGAAGCCGGGGCCGCCGAGCAAAAATGTGTAGCCGTCGGGAGCGGCCTTGGCGACGATGGATGCGCCGATCATGCCGCCTGCTCCCGAGCGATTCTCGACCACCACCGGCTGACCGAGGTTTTCACCGAGCTTGGGTGCCACCAGGCGCGCCAATGTATCCTGCGTGCCGCCAGCGCTGGAGGGCACGACGATGCGAATGGGTTTGATTGGATACTTCGGTTGCGCACAAACAGGGCCGCACACAAGCGCAAGCAGGATCGCGATCACGGCATTAGGCATATTCGCCATCATGTTACTTCGGACGCAACCCAGCATCGACCACGACCTTGTTGAACACGGCGATATCGCTGCGCAGCATGCGGTCGGTTTCCTCGGGCGTGGTGGGTGCGATCAAAAACGCGACATTCAGCAAGCGCTCCTTGACATCCGGCAGCGCCAGCGCGCGCGCCACTTCGCGGCTCAGTTGTTGCAGGATCGCGCGCGGCGTGCCTGCGGGCGCCAGCCACATCTGCGAGCCGTCGCGGCTCGCGTTCGGCAGCACTTCGGTCATCGCGGGCACATCAGGAAACAGCGGCGTACGGTTGGGCACCATCGCCAGCGGCAGCAGCCTGCCGTCCTTGATCAATGGCATCGCGGGGCCGAGGCCGGCCATGCCGAACTGCACGCGGCCCGCGACGATTTCAATGATGAATTCCGGTTGCCCCTTGAACGCCACATGCACGGCCTTGATGCCGGCGGCGAAGCGGAAGCGCTCCGCGTTCATGTGCGTGGCGCTGCCCGAACCGGCCGAGCCGAAAAATACCTTGCCGGGCTGCGCATAACTTAACGCGATGAGATCCTTGACGGACTTGACGCCGAGCGCTGGCGACACGATGAGCGCGGTGGTGCTAAAACCGATGCTGACGACGCCGGCAAAATCCTTGAGCGTGTTGTAGGGCAGGCTCGGTTGCAGGGCCGCGGTAATTGCAATCGCGCCCGAGGTCGCGAGCAGGGTGTAGCCATCCGGCGCGGCCTTGGCGACGATGTTGGCGGCGAGGGTGCCGCCCGCGCCCGGACGATTCTCGATCACCACGGGTTGCCCCAGCGCCTCGGACACGCGCGGCCCGAGCAGGCGCGCCAGCGTGTCAGGCGTGCCGCCGGCGGTGAAGGCCACCACCAGGCGTATGGGTTTCGCCGGGAATTTCTGTTGCGCGTTCGCGAACGCCGGAATCGCGGCGATCACGATTGCAGCAACGACCAGGGGATTGATGTGCATGGAGCCTCCTGCGCGCATTATGCCGAATACCGGCGCGCGGCGGATTACAATTCGTTTTCATCACTGGGAGATTAAAAACATGGTTACCCATCTCGAAGTTCAAAGCCGCGGCACGGTACTCGACGGCCAATCGTTCGGCGCCACCGGCGCCTACGAAAAAATCGCCGGCGTGATGCGCTTCGCGGTTGATCCCGCGCATGCGCTGCACCAGCGCGTCACCGATATCGGTCTCGCACCGAAGAATGCGCAGGGCCGCGTTGAATTCACCGGCGACTTTTATGTGCTTAAACCCGTTGACATGAAAAAAGGCAACGGGCGCCTGCTGATGGATGTGGCCAATCGCGGACGCAAGGTGGCGCTGGGCATGTTCAACAGCACGCCGCGCGTGCCTGATCCGTCTGCGCCGGTGGATTTCGGCAATGGTTTTCTCATGCGCCACGGCTACACCGTGGCGTGGATCGGCTGGCAGATCGATGTGCCGCGCAAGGATGGGTTGATCGCGCTCGATGTGCCTAGAGCGCTGGGTGTCAGCGGTTTCATCCGCTGCCGATTGCGCCCGAATTCACGCGTGAATTCTCTGCCGCTGGCGGATCGTTATCACATCCCGAATCCGGTTGCCGATCTGAATGACGCCGAAGCGCATGTCACGATGCGCGAACACGGCGGGGCAGATCCGGTGACGCTACCGCGCGAGGCGTGGTTTTTCCCTGATGCGAATCACATCGAGATGAAGGACGGCTTCAAGGCCGGCGCGATTTACGACGTGGTGTACCGCTCGATGAACCCGCCGCTGGTGGGACTGGGCATGCTGGCGGTGCGCGACACCGCGGCATGGCTGCGCTGGGCCACCACCGCCGATGGCAACCCGTGCGCCGGCGCGATTGATCACGCGTATCTCTTTGGCGTGTCGCAAAGCGGGCGCTTTTTGCGCGGCATGCTGAATCTCGGTCTCGACGAAGACGAACAGGGCCGCATGGTGTTCGACGCAGTGCTGCCGCACGTTGCGGGCGGGCGGCGCGGTGAATTCAATTTGCGTTTTGGCCAGCCCTCGCTCAATTCGCAGGAGGCGGTGGGCAGCCTGCCGCCGTTTACCGATGAAGAACTGTTCGCGCGCCTGCGCGGACGCGAGTGCGGCACGCCAAAAATATTCGCCACCAACACATCAGCCGAATACTGGCGCGGTGATGGCTCGTTGATCCATACCGACGCCAGCGGCGCGCGCGACACGGAACCGGCGGATTTTGTGCGCACCTATCTCTTCGCCGGCACGCAGCACACGCCGGGCGCGATACCGCCGCCGGATAGCGACGCCAACACTGGCAGCCGCGGCGCGCATGTATTCAACGTCACCGATTACGCGCCGCTGTTGCGTGCGGCGCTGGTGAACATGGATCAATGGGTGAGCAAGGGCATCGCGCCGCCCAAGAGTGAATTTCCGCGTCTGGCGAACGGCACCGCGGTCGAGGCTGAATCGCTCGGTGCGTATTTTCGCAAGCTGCCGGGCGCCACCTTCCCCGAGCGCATCGTGCGTCCCACCCAGCTTGATTTCGGCCCCGACACCGAGCGCGGCATAGTGGTCTATCCGCCGAAAATCGGCGCGCCATACAAGGTGTATGTGTCGGCGGTGGATGCCGACGGCAACGACGCCGCAGGCATCCGGCTACCCGACGCAAGCGTGCCGCTCGCCGCCACCACCGGCTGGAATCCGCGCCATCCGGATCAAGGCGCGCCGGGCGACCTGATGCAGATGATGGGTTCGACATTCGCGTTCGCGCGCACGAAAGCGGAGCGCGAAAAGAGCGGCGACCCGCGCCCGTCCATCGCCGAACGCTACGCCTCGCGCGCGGCGTATCTGGACAAAGTGCGCGACGCCACACAGAAAATGGTGGCCGCGCGTCATGTGCTGGCCGAAGACGTAGACGGCATCGTCGAGCGCGCGGGCAAGCGCTGGGATTGGATACATGCGGCGGGTTGAAATTATTCGACATCAAATCGAACAATTCAATACCGTCGTTCCCGCGCAGGCGGCAACGACAGCGAGGCGGTGTGCTCGCGTTGCCTTGGTCGCTGCCGCTGCAATCTTTGCAAACTCGGGAATCGCGCAAAACTATCCATCCAAAACCGTGCGCTTGATCGCACCGTATCCACCCGGCGGTCCCAACGATCTCATCGCGCGCATCGTCGCGCAGCGCATGACGCAAACGCTAGGCACGCAATGGATCGTGGAGAATCGCCCGGGGCGCGGCGGCAACATCGGCACCGAGATCGTGGCCAAGTCACCCGCCGACGGCTACACGCTGGTTCACGGCGGCATGGGTACGCTCACTCTCGCGCCGTTTCTGGGCAAGGTGCCGTACGACGCACTGCGCGACTTCGCGCCCATCACCGTGACTGCGCGCGTGCCGAACGTGATCGTGGTGCATCCCTCGCTGCCGGCGCGCACCATCAAAGAATTGGTGGCGCTAGTGCGCGCGCATCCGGGCAAGCTCGACTACGCCACCAGCGGTGTCGGCAGCACGCCGCACCTTGCCGCCGCGCTGTTCGTGTCGCAGGCAAAACTCAACATGGTGCATATCCCCTACAAGGGCAGCGCGCCGGCCACGGTGGATCTGGTCGCGGGCCAGGTGCCGATTGCGTTTTTGCCCGTCTCGACATTGCTGCCACATATCGAAGCTGGCAAGGTGCGCGCGCTCGCGGTCAGCAGTCTGCAACGTTCGGGCATGCTGCCGACGGTACCCAGTGTCAACGAAGCAGGCGTGCCCGGCTTTGAAATGAACCCGTGGTTCGGCATACTTGCGCCGGCTGGCACGCCCGGCGCCATCGTAGCCAGACTCAACGCCGAGATCGTGCGCTATCTCAACGCGCCGGAGGCGGCGAAGCAACTTCTTGTGCAAGGCGCCGATGCCGCGCCCACCAGCAGCAGCGATTTTTTCGCGCTGATCAAAGCTGATCTGGCGAAGTGGGGCAAGGTGATTCAGGACAACGGGATTCGCGGCGAGTGACCGCCGCGAATTGATTCCGCCAGCCGGCTTGCCGGAACCGCTACGCGTTCCGGCCTACTGCATTTCCTTCACGTTCGGCGCGGGGGTGAGCTCCATCTCGGTCATCGCGATGATTTCGTCCGCGGTGAATCCGGGCGCGACTTCGTCAAGTATGAAGTGTTTGCCGTCCCAGCGCATGACCGCGAGGTCGGTGACGACGTAGCTCACGCAGCCCTGCCCCGTCAGCGGGTAGCTGCATTTCTTGCGCAGCTTGGGACGGCCCTTGCTGTCGGTATGTTCCATGACGATGATGAGATCGCCCTTGCCTGACAACAGATCCATCGCGCCGCCAATGCCGCCGCGTTTGGCGTCCGCCGTGCTCCAGTTGGCGACACTCGCGGTTTGATCGACTTCGTAGGCGCCGAGGATGACGGTGTTGATGTGGCCGCCGCGCGCCATTTCGAAAGACTGCACGCTGTCGAAGAACGATGCGCCGGGGTTTAACGCAACAAACTGGCCGGCGGCGTTGTAGACATCGGGATCGATTTCGTGTTCCTCGGTAACCATGCGGCCATAACCCAGCACGCCGTTCTCGGCGTGCAGAATGACATCGCGGCCTTCGAGGTAGTTCGACACCATGGTCGGGATGCCCACGCCGAGATTGACGTACGTGCCCTCGCGCACCAGGCGGCCGGCGTTCTTGGCGATGCCTTGACGTGTCAACGCGGGTTTGCCGTTGTATAGACGCGGCTTGTCGGAAGGCCTGCGCTCGGGCCGCCGGTATGCCTTGCCGTCGGCGACCTGCGTGGTTTTCACCACGCGCTTGACGAAGATGCCGGGCAGATCAACCAGCTCCGGCGGGATCACGCCGGGTTCGACGATCTCGTCCACTTCGACGATGGCGCAGCGCGCGGCCTTGGCGAAACTCGGATTGAAGTTCTGACTGCCGCCGCGGAATTGCACATTGCCCAGCCGATCCGCGCGATAGCCGCGCAGCAGCGCGTAATCCAGATGAATCGCGGTTTCGAGCACATATTTCTGGCCGTTGAATTCTCGCAGCTCGCGGCCAGCCACCAGATCGGTGCCGACACTGGTGGGCGAATAAAACGCCGGGATGCCTGCGCCGCCGGCGCGGCAACGCTCCACCAATATGCCTTGCGGCACGAGTTCGACTTCGAGTTCGCCCTTGCCGATCTGCTCCTCGCTCGCGGTCGGCGTGCCGGGGCGCACCGAGAATGCCGCGATGAGCTTTTTCAATTGCTTGTTCTCCGCAAGAATCTGGCCGCGCGTAGCACCCGGATCGCCGAGCGAGTTGCACACCAGCGTGAGATTCTTGGTGCCTCTGTCGCGCAGGGCGAGTATCAGGCTGTTGGCGAAACGGTGCGCGACGCCGAAGCCGGCGACCGCAACGGTGGAGCCATCGGCGATGTCTGCGACGCATTCTGCGGGGGATTCAACGATTTTGTTCATTTTGATTCTCTCTTGCGAACTAGGATTGAGGATTGAGGATTGAGGAGAACTAGCGTTTCGCTGCTTCGGGGTTGAGCACGTTGATGGGTTTGCCTTCGGCGTACGCCAGCACTTGATCGACGGCTTGTTTGTAGATGCCTTCGTAGGCGCCGATTTCGCTGTAGCCCAGATGAGGCGTGCACACCACGTTTTTCATTTTCAGCAACGGATGATTAGCGCCGGTTATCGGCTCTTCTTCGTAAACATCGACCGCGGCGAAACCGGGCCGGCCTTTTTGCAGGGCCGCCACCAACGCGCCATTTTCGATGATCGGCGCACGGCTGGTGTTGACCAATAACGCGGTGGTTTTCATGCGCGCCAAATCCGTGGCCTTGATGATGCCGCGCGTGTCCTTGTTGGTAAGTATGTGCAGGCTGATGATGTCGCATTGCTCGAAGAAAGCCTCGCGGCTGGCGGCGACTTCAAAGCCCTCGGCCTTGGCGCGCGCGAGCGAGCCTTCGCGCCCCCAGCAAACAACGTTCATGCCGAACGCGCGGCCCACGCGCGCGACACCGCTGCCGATGTGGCCGAACGCATAGATGCCCAGCGTTTGACCGAAGAGCCGCGTGCCCGCAGTTGAAAGCCAGTTACCCTGTTTGAAACGCTCCACCTCGTAGGGCAAATGGCGTCTTGAGGCGAGTATCAACGCCCACGCGATTTCGCCGGTGGTGGTGTAAGGACTCTTGCCCTCGTGCCCGCCCGCCGACACCACGATGCCGTGATCGGTGCACGCGGCCACATCGAGGTGACTCACGTTGCGCCCGGTCTGGCTGATGAATTTAAGCTGCGGCAGTTGCTCGACAATCTTGCGCGTGATCACCATGCGCTGCTGTGTGAGCACCAGCGCCTCGCAGCCCTGGGCTTGCTCGACCACGCGCTCGGGGCCGGTGTAGGCGTCGGTGTAAATCTTGACCTCGTGCCCGGCCAAGCGCGGATACGCTTGCGTGCCGCGCAAAGCGTCAGCATAGTCGTGAATGACGGCGATTTTCATGCAGCGCTCGCAGAATTTGGCTATAAACGAAAATACAATGTAAGTATTTGTTTTTATTATGTTTTTTTAATGTCTGCAATGACCTCCTGGCCATTGCGGATGGCGCGTCAAGAATACGCGACGGCCATCCGTCCGGCAACCCGCCCAGTGTCAATGCGTGGACAACGCTACTGGTGCGCAAACCGCCGCGAGTTTAGCTCGCGCCCATGAAATCACGTTTGCCGACCTCCATGCCGTTGTGACGCAGGATGTCATACGCGGTGGTCGCATGAAAATAAAAATTCGGCATCGCGCGGTTGAGTACGAGCTCAATCCCTTTGAAGGGCATTTCGCGACCGGGCATTTTGACGACGACGGCTTTGTCTTCGGTGCCGTCGATCTGCGCCGGCGTGATGGCATTGAGCCAGGCGATGGTTTTCTCGACACGCGCGATGAGTCCGGCGAGATTGGTCTCGTTGTTCTCCAGGTTCAACGCTTCGACGCCCGCCAGCAGCGCGGTGCAGTTCTTGGCGTGGTCGGTGGCCATCTGCACCTGGCGCGTGAAGCTGAACATGTCCGGATAGAAACGGTACGAGAGCAGCGTGGCCTCGTCGTATTTCTTCTCTGCGTAAACCGCCTGCGCTTTTTTCATGCAGTTGGCGAGCCCCGTCAGGTGACGGACAAACACGGGCAGTGAAATCTGATGCATCGAAACAGCCATGGTTTTCTCCTTTTAAGCAACGTGATGTTATGACAAAGCAAGTAAACGGCCCCAGCCCTTGACCGGCGGCGCAACACCGGCGGCCATCAACCGCCACGCTTGCGCGATCGGGTTGGTGACCACCGGAACATTGAAATCTTCCTCGAGAATCGGCACCGCCGCAAGACTGCGCCACGCGCCGCCCGCGAGCAGCAGCGCCTGCGCATCGGGCGCCTTGCGCATCGCCTCGCGGCCCAACTGGAACGCCAGTTTAACGCCTTCTTCGATGCTCATCGAAAACGCCTGCTTCGCCCACTGGCCGACGCTGGTGATGGTCATCACCTCGATGCCGGCGTGCGCGAGGTAGGCCACGAGCGCGTCGTTCAGTTGCGTGGACCAGCGGCTGGCGACCGCGATACGTTTGGCGCCGAAATATTTCAGTGCGTCGATCGCCGCCTCGGAATGCGCATCGGCCGTGACGCCGGTCTTGCGCGCGGTCTCGGCCATCAATTCCAGCACGCGCGCGCGTCCGAGTTGCGAGGCAATCGGAAACCCCGCGAGCGTGATGCTCTGCGCGCCTTCGGCGACGAGTTCATCGACGCACTTCCAGTAGCGCAGCTTGATCGCTTCATTAACGCCCTCGTGCGTGTAATCGGCGATCTCGATGGAGCGCGAGATTTTCCTGATGTCAGGCGGCAGCAACGGCTCCGGCTGCGGCATCGGATGACGGTCAACGCCGATGGGAGAGACGGTGCCTGCGATGTAGCGAGGTTTTACCAATGCATTCGTGCTCATGATTTGCGTTCCGTGTGAGCGTGCAAGCATACCGGATTCTCGCCGCACTTTCCGCTAAGATACACGCACCATTCCCCAAACAAACCCTGGAGACCACGATGTCGAATACGGAAGTGGGCTACAAATTATCCCCCGTGCGCATGGGGCCGATACCCGAAGATAAAATGACGCCGGCGCAAAAAGAAGCGGTCGCAGCAGTGATGTCCGGGCCGCGCAAGCACATGGGCGGGCCGTTTTCCGCGCTGCTGCGCAGCCCCGAGCTGATGAACCGCGTGCAGAAAGTCGGCGAGTATCTGCGCTTCATGTGCCCGCTTGAAAAGCGTCTCGGCGAATTCGCCGCCATCATCGCCGCACGCCATTACTCGCAGCAATTCGAGTGGTGGGCGCACTACCGGCAGGCGGTCGAAGCCGGTCTCAAACCCGAAGTCGGCGACGCGGTTTGCGAAGGCCGCCGCCCCACGGGCATGCGCGAGGACGAGGAAATACTCTATGACTTTCTCACCGAGGCGCTGAAAAACAACGGTGTCTCCGACCCCACCTACGCGCGCGCCGTGGCGAAGTACGGCGAGCAAGGTGTGATCGACATACTTGCGGTGGCGGGTTACTACGGCTTGCTGGCGCTGGTGATGAACGTCGCGCGCACGCCGGTGCCGGAGGGCCATCCGCTGCCGCTGCCAGCGCTGCCGGTGCGCACGCAGGTGACGTAGAGCGTTGCCGCTTGCGCGGTGAATCTCGCGCGCAGCTGCCGTTGGCGGGCTGTCGGATATCGCAGACAGCGGCGGACTAGAACAGCAAACAAACGAGGGGAATATAAAATGTTGTTTAAAAACAATAACTTAAAATCAACCATCGCTATGATGACTTTGCTCGCGAGCGGCAACCTTGCCGCTCAGGAGTACCCCAATCGGGCGCTGCGTTTTGTCGTGCCCTTCCCCGCCGCGGGCCTGACCGACACGCTGGCACGCGTGCTTGCGCCGCCGATGTCGAAATCGATGGGCCAGAACATCGTCATCGAGAATCGCACTGGCGCGAACACCGTCATCGGCACCGAACTTGTCGCGCGCGCGCCGGCCGACGGCTACACCGTGCTGTTCATGGCGACGAGTTTCACCGTCAATCCGTTCGCGCACAGCAAACTGCCGTATGACGCGCTAAAGGATTTCACCGGCATCACGCGCCTCGTTTACAACCCGCTGATCCATTGCGCGCACCCGTCGCTGCCGGTGAAGAACATAAAAGACCTGGTGGCGCTCGCGCGCAAGCATCCGGGCGAGCTGACCTGGGGCGTGTCGAGCATCATCGGCGGCGGACGCATCGCGGGCGAGTTGTTCAACGACGTGGCAAAAATCAACATGATCAACGTGCCGTACGGCGGCGGCGCGCCGGCGACGATTTCGATACTGGGCGGACACACCAGCCTGATGGTCGGCAACGTGCTCGATTGCTCGCAGCACGTCTTGAGCGGTCGGCTGCGCGGGCTGTCGGTGACCTCGCTCAAACGCGCGGACGTACTGCCGGACGTGCCCACCATCGCCGAATCCGGCTGGCCCGGATTTGAATCGCTGAACTGGTTCGGCACGGTCGTGCGCGCGGGCACGCCGCGTGCCGTGGTGGAGCGGCTATCCAGCGAAATCAACAAGGCGCTGCAATTGCCCGAAGTCAAGGATGCCTTCACCAAACAAGGCCTCTCCATCGGCAACATGTCGCCTGGCGAATTCGACGCCTACATACGCAACGAGATGGGGCGCAACGAGAAGATACTCAAGAAGCTGAATCTTAAGATCAATTGACCGCGCGGCTGCATCGCGCGGCTTATGGAGTGCGGCGGCTTGCCGCCGCTTTTTAAAGCGGGAGAAAGCTCCCGCACTCCAGACTAAATCTCACCCTCGGCGCGCATGGCCTTGATGTCATCCGCGCTGTAACCCAACTGCCCAAGTATCTCGTCGTTGTGCTGGCCAAACCCCGGCGGCGGGCTGGTGACTTGCGGGCCGCCGTGCGCGAATTTGAATGCCATCACCGGCACAGTGAGGTCCTTGCCGTAGCCCGGTGCATTTTTGTGGGTGTGAAACAGATTGCGCGCCTGCAATTGCGGGTCTTTCACCGACTCGGAAATCTTGCGTGTGCGTGTCGCGGGCACGTGCTTGCTTTGCAAATAATCTTCCCATTCCTGCGCGGTCTTAGTGGCGATGATGTCCTCGACAATCTTGGTTTGCGCGTCATAGTTATCGCGGCGTTCCTTGTGTGAACTTTGCTTTGCAATATCCGGGCGGCCGATGGCGTTGAAGAATCGTTCGTGCTGGCCCTTGTTGCTGGCGGCGATCATCATGTAGGCGTCCTTCGCCATGTAGCCCTGGCTGCTGGCGAACTCCATGCGGTTGCCATTAGGTGAGGGCTCCTTGCCGGTGTAGAGGTAGTTGGTGAGGTGCGAGCCCATCAGCATCATCGCCACGTCGAGCATGGCGCTGTCGATGTACTGGCCCTTGCCGGTACGCTCGCGCTGGAACAACGCCGCCGACAGCGCAAACGCATTCATGGTGCCCACGGCGTAGTCGATTACCGGCGAGCCGACCTTGATCGGGTTCACTTCCGGCGTGCCGGTGGTGCGCATCATGCCCGACGTCGATTGAATGGCGTGATCGTAGGCCGTCATGTGGCTGCGCGGACCGTCCTGGCCGAATGCGGTCATCGAGCAATAAATCAGCTTGGGATTGATCGCCGACAAATCCTTGTAGCCCAGGCCCAGCTTGGCAAACGCGCCGGCGCGAAAGTTTTCGACAAAAATATCCGCGTCCTTGATCAGCTTCTTGATGATCTCCTGGCCTTTTTTGGTTTTCAGGTTGACGGTGATCGCGCGCTTGTTCGAGGCCTGCGTGGCGAAACCCAGGCCCATTTTCGCGTCAGACAGGGCATGGTCGGAGCCGCTCTCGCGGCTTTGATCGCAGTCGTGTGGGTCTTCAACCTTGATCACGTCGGCGCCGAGCAGCGCCAGTTGATACGCGGCGAACGGGCCGGCCAGCACGTGGGTTACGTCGATGATTTTGATGCCTTCAAACGGTCGCATGAAATTTCCTTTAAGTATGGCGGGTGTGCCTGTTATTCTAGCCGGATTGCAATGACGCGCACGCGCACTTGCGGCGCTGGCGACCACTTTATGAGCATCATGATTCGGATATTGTTCCGCGCGCTTGCGTGTGCGTTCATTGCGGGCGTGCATGCCAGCGCCGCGGATTACCCGGCGCGTCCGGTGCGATTCATCGTGCCGTTTCCACCCGGCGGCGGCACGGATTTTCTGGCGCGCACCATCGGGCAAAAACTCGGCGAACGCCTCGGCCAGCAATTCGTAATCGACAACCGCGCGGGCGGCGGCGGTGTGACCGCGACCGAAATAGCCATGCGCGCCAACCCGGATGGTTACACCCTGCTGCTGGCGTTCAACGGCACGCTGGCGATCAGCCCGCACCTCGAAAAGGTCGCGTACGATGGCGCGCGCGACTTCACCGCGGCGGGCATGCTGGCGACGTCGTATCACATGCTGGTGGCGCATCCGTCGGTGCCGGCAAAAAACGTGCGGCAGTTGATCGATCTGGCGCAGTCAAAACCCGGCACGCTTAATTTTGCCTCGAGCGGCAACACCACCAATCCACATCTGGTGGGCGAGTTGTTCAAGACCGTGGCCAAAATCGACATCGTGCATGTACCGTACAAGGGCACTGGCCCCGCGGCGATCGCTGTGCTGGCCGGAGAATCACACCTGATGTTCAGCAACCCGACAGCGGTGTTGCAGGCCGTGCGCGCGAATCGCCTGACAGCACTTGCCGTCGCGCGGCCGCAGCGCTCGCCCATCGCGCCGGACGTGCCCACCATGGAAGAATCCGGCGTGCGCGACATCAAGGTTGAATCATGGTTTGCCGTGGTAGCGCCCGTTGCGACGCCGCGCGACATCATCGGCAAGCTGAACAGCGAAATCGCACGCATCGCGGCAACGCCGGACTACCGCGCGCTGCTGGAGAAAAACGCGTTCGACGTGGTGACGGCCAAGCCCGAGGAATTCCCCGCGTTCGTACGCGCGGAACGCGAAAAGTGGGGCCGGGTGATCAAGGCGGCTGGAATCAAGATAAACTAAAAATCCATTTATAAACAATATGATACAATCACCCGCATGAAACGATTGATCGTCGCCATCACCGGCGCCTCTGGCGTCATCTACGGCATCCGCGCGTTGCAAATATTGCGCAAACTCAAAGACATCGAGTCGCACGTGATCTTGTCGCCCTCGGCCGCGCGCACCATCGCCGAGGAAACCGACTACGCCATCGACGACGTGCGCGCGCTGGCGGATGTTATCTACAACCACAAGGACATTGGCGCCGCGATCTCAAGCGGCTCGTTCAGGACTGAGGGCATGTTAATCGCGCCGTGCTCGGTGAAAACCTTGTCCGGCGTGGCGAATTGCTTCGACGATGAACTGGTGGTGCGCGCGGCAGATGTGTGCCTGAAAGAACGGCGGCGCGTGGTGCTGATGTTCCGCGAAACACCACTGCATGCCGGGCACATACGCCTGATGGAACAGGCCACGCTGAACGGCGCGATCGTCATGCCGCCGGTGCCGGGGTTTTATAGTAAACCCAAGTCGGTGGACGACTTGGTAACACAAAGCGTGGGGCGTGCGCTGGATTTGCTGGGCGTGGATGCCGGGGTGGTTAAGCGCTGGAAAGAAACCGAAGCGCCCGCCTCCAAACCACGGCGCAAATAACCGCGTAACCCTAAGCCGAGCGGATGCGCACGATGATATCGATGCCTTCCGTCACCATGCCCTCGGGCAACGGCGGCAAACCAGAAACATCGATCTGCCCCGCGTCGATATCGGACAACTCGCTGGTATCGATATTGTAGAAGTGATGATGCGGCGTCGTGTTTGGGTCATAGAACACACGACTCGGATCAACAATTACCTCGCGAATCAGCTTCTTTTCGAGAAACAGATTCAGCGAGTTGTAGACCGTGGCCTTGGATGTCTCGGAGTGGCGCTCGTTGACAATGGCGAGCAGCCGGTCTGCGGATAAATGCTCGCCGCGTGAAAACAGCGCGTGCGCGATTTCGATGCGCTGGTGTGTTGGCGTGATGCCATGCGCGCGCAAGACCTCGGCCAGGTTGTCGCGTGAGTAGTGAATTGACGTTAATTTCATGCGTTTGATTCTAATCCACGGATTAGAACACGTCTAATTTGGATGGCATCGCGCTTTGCGGCGTAGTCAGCGACGCCCAAAACCGTGAACTGCGTCACGAACGCGGCCGCGCAAAGCCCGAAATTGGCTATTACCCACATCAAATATCGGTGCTATCATATTGTTTCAGAAAGAAAATTTTCGTGGCAAACCGCTGGTTCCGGGATTCGCCACGTTTGTCATCTGGCTTTGCGGTTAGAGGCCTTTTTTGAATAGGATGCAGATATGGAAAAGGAACGGGAAATGAAATTTGCAACACACTTGGGACGGCTTTCGAGCACCCGGCGCGTTGGCTTCACATTGATTGAAGTCATGATCGTTGTTGCGGTAATTGGGCTACTGTCCGTAATTGCCTACCCGTCTTACACACAATATGTAATTCGCGCCAATCGGTCAGCAGCACAGCAATTCATGTTGTCTATAGCAAGCCGCCAAGAACAATATGTGTTGGACAATCGCGCCTACGCATCAACGATTGCCGCGCTAGGACTTACTGCACCGGCAGAAACAACCACGCGCTATACGTTCTCCGTTGCATTGGTTGCAGGCCCGCCACCAGGCTACACCATTACAGCGACGTCGATTGGACCGCAAGTGTCTGATGGAAACCTTACGCTAGATAATTTGGGCACCAAGACCCCGGCTGACAAGTGGAAGAAATAGGGTCGTCATGACAAATGATTCGCCTTTTCTCGATATGGGCTCAGATCGATTCGACTGCGCGCAATCCGCGTCACGTTGCCAGCTTGGGTTCACAATCATTGAATTAATGATGACGGTTGTGCTGCTTGGTGTTTTGATGACGCTCGCCGCCCCCAATTTGACCAATCTGGTTCGGGAGCAACGGGTCAAAACCGCAACGTCCGATTTGTACGTGAGTCTAATATATGCACGAAGCGAATCTATTAAACGCAATATGTACGTGGCTGTTTGCGCCAAGAACTCGGATGGCAGCGGTTGCGGCAATACCACTGACTGGTCTAAAGGTTGGATAGTATTTTTGGACGCCGACGGAAACGGCTATCCAGGCGCCGTCTCCGACATACTCAAAAAACAAGACGCGTTTTCGGACCTGACGTTAACTGGCACTGTAAGCAATGTTTCGTATCAACGGGATGGCAGGCTGAGGGCCGCTGCGTCTACATTTGTAATTAGTTCATCTGTCAGTGCGACAGTGGTCGCACGCTGCGTCAGCCTCGACCTCAGCGGACGGCCAAACACCAAGGTAGACACCAACAACAATGCATCTGACGGTTGCCAATAGTTGCGCGTCTAATTTTCATAAACCACGAATCATAAAATGAAACCCAATCGCTCATTGCCCGCAAACACCGGGTTTACGCTGCTTGAAGTGCTGATTAGCATGCTGATTATTGCACTGGGGTTGCTCGGCCTCGCAGGAATGCAGGTGCGCATGCAGCAAGCTGAAATTGAATCCTACCAACGCTCTCAGGCCTTGGTGCTGCTCTACGATATGGTAGAACGCATCCAGCTCAACCGCGCAACGGCCGCTTGCTTTGCGATTACCACGAATACAACGGCGGGGACTCCGTACTACGGTACTGGAGTTAACACCGCTGCGGGTTGCACGCTAAGCTCTAGCGCGAATAACACGATGGCGGACAATGCCAAAATTGAATGGGACAACACGCTGGATGGCGCTTCCGAAACCTCGGGCGGGGGGGCTTCGGTGGGTTCGATCGTCGGCGCCCGCGGCTGCGTTAGCTACGGGACTGAATTACTCAATCCCGCCGGCGCAGCCATACCGGGAACCGGCATTTATACGGTCAGTGTCGCATGGCAAGGCAGTGTAGACACGGTTATACCCACTGCAAATTGTGCGAATGGCCTTTATGGCACGGAAACAAAACGACGTGTGGTGTCCACTACCTTCCGGTTAGCCGAACTTAACTGACTTGAGTCCGACATGATCCCTAATCAATCCAGCTTCAACAAGCTCCGCGGTTTTTCGCTGATCGAACTGCTGATTGCACTGGCGATCGGACTCCTTTTACTGGCTGGCCTAACAGTGGTATTCGTGAACTCCAGCGAGGCAAACCGGGAGCTCCAGAAAACCTCGCAGCAGATCGAAAATGGGCGATTTGCAATTGACACGCTCACGCAAAATCTTCACCACGCTGGCTACTATGGCCACCTTTACACGATGCCCGCGGCGCCGGCACTGCCTGACCCGTGCAATGTGGATGCCTCGGACGCCGCCAAGCGTGGGGTGTTGTTTTCCGCTCTGGCGTTTCCAGTTCAAGGGTACCGCGCGCCAGATATGGTTACGATCGCGGATGTCACCGCCACGACGTGCGATTCTTCGTTGCTCACCTCTGCTAACTTGCAGCCTGGATCAGATGTTTTGGTAATCAGGCGTGCGAACACCAAAGCACTTGCAGTCGGTGATACCGCTGTAACCAACGATGTTTATATTCAGTCCATTGGTATCGAGGGAGAAGTGCAGATCGGTGGAGGCGCCGCTTATGTTGCCGGAACAAAGGCGGATGGCGGCGCATCAACCTTGTTCCTGAAAAACGGCACTACCGCCGCCCCCATACGTAAGTACATGGTTCATGTCTACTTCGTTGCACCCTGCAGCGTCGGCAGCGGCACGAATGCAGTTTGTACCAGCACGGACGACACGATTCCCACGCTGAAAAGGCTCGAACTGGTATCCGAAGGCGGCGCCACGAAAATGAAGATCGTGCCGCTGGTCGAGGGTATTGAATACATGAAGATAGAGTATGGCATCGATACTCTCCCCGCGGCTGTAAACCCCACGACACAGCTTACTGGCGATGCCACTGTCGACAGCTACACGGCAACGCCCGGCGATTGGACATCGGTAATCGCGGCCAAGGTGTTTCTGTTAGCACGCAACACGGAAGCAACGGGTTTCCATACAGACACAAAGTCTTACACGTTGGGAACAGCAGCAGTTGCCGCTAAAAATGATCGCTATAAACGCCATGTCTATTCGGCGGCGGTTCGACTGGTTAATCCAGCAGGAAGAAGGGAAATTCCATGATTCACACATATCACCGGCAACGCGGCGCCACGCTACTGGTCAGCTTAATCATGCTCGTAGTGCTTACGCTGTTTGCAGTCACTGGATTTAATCTTTCCAGCGTCAATCTCAAAATTGCGGGCAATTTTCAGCAACAACGCTATGTTGAAGCCGTGGTGCAACAAGCCATCGAGCAAGTCATTAGCACCAGCACCGCGTTCAATTCCGCGGCTGCATTGCCTGCGCCTATTACCATCGATGGCATTACCGTGTCTTTTAATCTTTTCAGTTGCAACTACTATGTAACTGCAACGGGTTACACCAAAAAGATTGGCGAAATGGCCCCCGAGGATACCGATTGGGAAATGCGGGCGAGTGCGACTGACAGCTTCGGAGGCGCCACCGCAACCGTTTCACAAGGCGTGCGTGCTCGCTTGCTTGCCGGCAATTGTCCTTAATTACACTGAATAAGTCATACGGAACACGGTCATGAAACGCAAAATACACATTCTGCTAAACACCTGCCTTGCCCTGCTGCTGTCGGTTACAGCCGCATTCTCGGCATTTGATCCGGTCAATGACGACACGGACATTTTTTTGGCCAATCCCAACATCACGGCACAGCGTCCTAATGTATTGATTATCCTAGACAATACTGCTAACTGGAATACCCCGTTCGACGCCGAAAAGAACGCCCTCATATCAGTCATCAGTTCACTGAATGACAGTTTCAATGTCGGGTTGATGATGATGCCCGAGACGGGCAGTCCAAACGACAGCGTGGACGGTGGATACGTGCGGTTTCATGTGCGCCAGATGATCACCGCCAACAAGAACGCGCTGACCACCATGATCGGTGCACCGGGCGCCGGCCTTGATAAGCTTGGCGACAAGGGCAATAACGCGACGCATGGTGCCGCGCTCTACGAAGCGTATCTGTACTATGCTGGCCTTGCGTCGGTTGCAAGTTATGGCAAAGTCAAAACGGATCACGACGGCACCACCGACCCGTTGCTGTCGCCGCTGGCCGGCAACCATGCGCTGCCAGCAAATCCGACTGCCAGTAGCCTGTATCGCTCGCCCATCGTCGATGGGTGTCAGAAGAACTTCATCATCCTGATCAGCAACGGCAAGGCTGACAACAACGTCACTGAAGGAAATACGATGGAGTCACGCATTACAGCGCTGACCGGAAGCAACGCCATCATTCCTTTGACGCCAAACGGCCGGCAGAGCAATTGGTCAGATGAAATGTCGCGCTACATGGCCACCACCGACGTATACAAGAAGACTCCGGACACCGCTGCAAGCACGGGCATTCAGAACGTGTTTACCTATGTTGTTGAAATTTACCCCACGCAGGCTGACATAGATAGCCGGACAAGCCCTGACTTGGCGTGGTCGGCGGTGATGGAAAGCACGGCGATAAACGGCAAGGGCAAATACTTTATTGTGGCTGCCGACGCCGGAGGTTCGGCCATTATTAATGCGTTGAATGCAATATTCAGCGAAGTTCAGGCGGTCAACAGCGTGTTTGCGTCCACCACATTGCCGGTATCGGTCAACGTGCGCGGCACCAACCTCAATCAGGTGTATATCGGCGTTTTCCGGCCTGACGCGAACAAGGCGCCGCGCTGGCTGGGCAATCTCAAGATGTACAACCTGGCATTCAACTCCGTGACGCAAGACGTGTTTCTTGCCGACGCCAGTGCGGGGCCACCGCCCGCAACCGGGATCGCCGCACAGGATGCGACCTCCGGGTTCGTAAAGGGCGCAGCCACCAGTTTCTGGACGGTAGACTCTACTTACTGGGGATTCCGCGACTCTTCACTAAATGGCGTCGGCGGTATATCGGATAAGCCCGACGGCGATCTAGTGGAAAAAGGCGGTGTAGCTCAGCAAATAAGGCTGGCTTATGCCGCGGCCGAGGGAGCCACGACTCCACGCAGTCTTTACACCTGCACCAACGGCGGGTACGCGAGCCCGGGCTGTTTGCCCCTCGCCGGGTTTTCTCTACTTAACACACCATTCAGCACCGCCAACACGGACATCACCAACACCGCGCTCGCGCTCGACTCACGTGCTGTATTTCCATTGACCGCGTATGCCACACAATCGGTAACCACGGTAACCGACCGCCTGGGGGTCACACTCAACAATGGCAGCGGCAGTAGTATCTCCGTGACGTTAAGTAACGGGGGATCCGCCGTAGCTGCTATCTCGAGCCTGAACACCAATGTCGCGATTGCCATGTCCTCATACAGTGGAAGCTCGGCTGGCACCCAGGCAACAGGCGCAACAGGCAGCATTGTAAAAGCCGGTACCGGAAGTAGCACTTGTACCGCTACGTTCAGCGCAAACGTGGGAGCACAATTTTTGGTCAGTTCGGTTGTTACGCTCAGTGGCTTTACCGGCAGCAACCAAAACGGCAATGTAACGCTTACAGCCGTCGGAACCAACACGATTACGTGGGCTTGTTCAGGCAGCATTGCAAGTGCGGCTGGCGGCCCCACCGGCACAGCGACCGTGGTTACCTTCCCATCGACAACGATTACCGGCACTTCGCCAGCGGTGCATGGCCTTGCAGTGAATGATCAAATCATAATTTCCGGGGCAACACCGACGTCGCTGAACAACACGTTTACCGTAATAGCGGTACCAACCACCACCACTTTCAAGTTCTCGTTGCCGATCGGCTCGACCGTGATAGGCAGCGCAAGCGCGGTAGGAACAACCAACAAGTTCAGCACCACGGCGGTTGCGGTCACTTCCGCCAACCACGGTCTGGTTACCGGAAACACGATTATTATTTCGGGCGCAACACCTTCCGGTTATGACTGCGCAACCCCTTGCACCATCACCAGGATTACCAATACCAGTTTCAGCTACCCGGTGGGCAGCAAGTTAACACCCGCAACGGTAGTGCCATCAGCCATCGCGAACGGCACGACTACGGTGGTCGCCACGAGCTTGGTCGCACACGGTTTTGTCGCGGGTAATTCCGTAACGATCAGCGGCGCAAGTCCTTCGGGTTACAACGGCGTCCAGACAGTTTTGGCGGCACCCGCGCCTACCGCAACGACTTTTGCCTACTCGACGTCGACCGTATTGACTATACCCAGCGGCACAATCACGGCAGGAACATCTACATCTTCGACGGTATCAGCGACGACTACAGCAAGCGCCCTGCACGGCTTCGCTGCCGGTATTTCAGTGGTCATCGAGAGCACCAGTTCGCCTGCGGACGGTAACCATCCAGGCACCTGGCCCAGTATCACCACCCCAACGACGACCACGTTCACCTATGACACAGGTTCGGCCTTGCCCACCCCAACCGGAAACTTCACAGTACGGCCTGCAGTGATATCGAAAGCATATGTCACATTGGCCAATCACGGTTATTCCGACAATGATCAGATTTTGATTACGGGTGCATCGCCAGCCGGCTACAACGGGATTAAGACCATCACCGTGCTAGACGCCAATACGTTCACCTACCCGTTGACAGGGCCATTAGGCAGCAACATCGCCACTGGCGTAACTGCATCCAAGGCGACAAACCTTGCGCGAGCCACATCTGTCGCGCATGGTTTTGCAAACCTGAGTTCCGTGCAGATTACTGGTGCAACCCCGAATGAGTTTAACGGCACCTATACCATTAATGTGATTGATGGCAATAACTTTACGTATGCGCTGGGGAGTGCGCAAGGCGCCGCCACGGGTACCGTCAATGCCATTCAGGCTGGCGGCGGCGGCCGCGATGACCTGATCCGCTGGGTACGGGGTGAAGACAACTTCCAGGACGAAAATGCAAACGGGTCCTCTACGGACATACGCGCATCGATCCATGGCGACGTGCTGCATTCCCGCCCCGCCGTCATAAACTACAATCGTTACGGTAGTGACAATGATGTGTATGTTTACTATGGTGCCAACGATGGTATTTTCCGTGCAGTCAAGGGCGGCTATGCGACTGATGGTTCAGCCACGGTGCAAATTGCTCCGGGACAGGAGGCTTGGGGATTCATTCCACCGGAATTCCTTGACGAACTTAACCGGTTGCGCAAGAACAGCCCCATCGTCAGCAGTTCATTCAAGAAGGCTTATTTCGCGGATGGGTCGATTGGCATTTACACGAAGGACACCGACAACAACGGTAAACTGGGAGACGCTGGCGACATAGTCAATATCTACATGTCGATGCGCCGGGGGGGCCGTTTTATCTATGCCCTAGACGTGAATAATCCTCACGACCCCAAATACTTGTGGAAGATTGATAACGCGAGCACCGGATTTACAGAGCTCGGACAGACATGGTCACAACCCACGGTTATTACCGGACTCGCGGGATATCCTGACCCAGTGCTGGTATTCGGCGCGGGTTATGATTCGGCTGTGGAAGACATTGTTCCCACGACCATTACCGCCTCGACCTCGAGCTCGGTCTCGGTCGGCGCAACGACTATCAATCGTTCAATGGGCCGCGGTATTTATGTGGTTAACGCCCTCACCGGAGCATTGTTGTGGCGCTCGCTGGGTGCCGGAACCCCCGCTGCAGATACCAAGATCGTGTCCGGCATGGATTATGCAATTCCGTCCGACGTAACCATCATCAAGAATGAAACGGGGGGCACCACCAATCGCGGCTATGTTGGAGACACTGGCGGCAATGTCTGGCGCGTCGACTTCAGTTATGATGCGGTTAACGGTTGGGCCAATACATTGGTGACAAAAATCGGCGATGTCGGCGGCTCCGGCGTTGTCAAACGCAAGTTCCTTTATCCGCCTGACGTCGTTGGCGCGCAGGCCTTTGGCGGATTCGATGCAGTATTGATAGGGGCTGGCGACCGGGAACACCCGTTTGACATCAGCGTCGAAAATCGATTCTACATGTTCAAGGACTTCGGCAATGATTCGGGACCCGTTACCGGCACCGCCGTAGCCACGCCTACCATCGTGGAATCCGAAATGTTTGACGCAACCCCCAACTGTATTCAGAACTGCTTAACGGCAGCGGAACGTTCCGCCGCAGTCACTGCGCTGAATGCAAAAAGCGGCTGGTATATCACGCTGGGCACCGGGGAGAAAGTCGTGGGTAATGCCCTATCGCTGGGCGGAACGACCTTCTTCAATACCAACCAACCGGATAGCGGTGCGGGCGGCGGCGCCTGCGGTAGCAACTTGGGAATAGCCCGCCAGTATCAGGTCAGCACAACGGATGCAACCGCAACCCAGAATCTCGATGGAACACCCGGAAATGACCGCTCGGTGGTAGTCGCAGGTGGTGGTTATCTGCCGCCGCCGGTGCACGTGGTCGTGGAAATTGGCGGCAAGATCGTAGAGGCGGTGATATCGGGAATTACCGTAACGGAACCTCCGGGCGTGACCCTGGCGGCTCGTTTGCGGAAGTTCTGGTACAAGGAAATTGATTGACGCTCGAAAGCGCGCAAACTCCGGGGTAGAAAAACAGGGCAGACAAACTGCCCTGTTTTTTTGGATACCACCGAATAGGCGCTCGTATATATTGAATTGCTTATGCGACTCGCAAAGGAAATAGGAGTACATACGCTAATTCCCCTTGGACAGATTAAACGTATCGCGATTTGTTTGGGAGCGTCACTGCTGCTGCACATCGTAGCCATCGTTTTTTTGGGGCCACAACCTAGTTCAATATATCGCCCGCTGCCGTTGCTCGTAAAACTACAAACGACGGAACAAACGCCAGATACAATTCTTGAGACGCCCGTGCCTGTCGCGGACCGCATACCGCTTGCAACCGCGCCGCTGATAAGCGAGCCTCCGGTTCGGCCCGAACAACCACCGACACCCATGGTTAGACCGGATCCATTTTTGGCATATCTACCCGGACAAGAGACAGATGTGCGTGCCGAATTGCTAAACGATGTAGACTTGGTTTATCCCGAACGCGCGCTAATGTTTCGTGTAGCGGGCAAGGTCCGGCTAACTCTGTTTATCAATGAAAACGGTGACGTGGACGAAGTTACGATTATCGAAGCGAAACCACCCGATGTGTTTGATCGATCTGCGAAAGAAGCGGCGTTGGCGCTAAAGTACAAACCTGCAGAGAAATTAGGCCGCCCCGTAAAAAGCCGCAGGACTATCGAAGTTACCTTCGATCCTTACAATCGAGCGCAAGAGCGGAACGTAGGGCAACGCTGACGTTACAAAATTTTCTTTAGATTACTCCCGCCAAACTCTTCGGCAACGGAAAAGTAACCCGCTCTTCAATCCCGTCAACGTCGCGCACACTCACGACCCCCAACGACCGGAGCTTTTCAATCGCCTCCTGCACCAGCACTTCCGGCGCGGACGCGCCCGCGGTGATGCCCACACGTTCCTTACCCGTAAGCCATTCGGTCTTGAGTTCGCCTGCGTTGTCGACCATGTAGGCAGCGACGCCCTGATTTTGCGCGACTTCACGCAGTCGGTTTGAGTTGGAGCTATTGGGCGAGCCTACGACGATGACCTCGTCGCATTGTTTCGCCAGCGCCTTCACGGCGTCCTGCCAGTTTTGCGTGGCGTAGCAGATGTCGTCTTTGGCTCACTATCATCAGAAATCACGTCCTCAGATGCCACCAAGGCGCGTTCGATTTTTGTTCGATTTTTTGTTTGACACGGTAAGGAATATTCCTTACTATAAATACGATACAAGGAGTTTAGCCATGCCTGCCATTCACGAAGTTGCCACTATCACCGCCAAGGGACAAATCACCCTGCCCAAGCCCATCCGTCAGGCCCTTGGCGTGGATTTTGGCGGCAAGGTGGCTTTTGATTTGCGCGGCTCTCGGGTGGTTGTCACCCGTGCCGAAGATGAGCCACATGACGATCCAGCGATCGGTATTTTTCTTGCACTGCTGGAAAAAGACATTAAGGCCGGTCGACACATCACCACATTGCCGGAACGTTTGGCAATATCCATGCTGTCGGCGATTAAGAAGCCCATTGATCTGAAGGTAGAGATTGAAGGCGGCGTGGCACTGTAATGCAGCGTCATGGGTGGAATCTGCTCTTCCACGAGTGCCTGATCGAGCAACTTCAAAAACTGCACGATGCGGTTAAACGCGCGAAGGCGCATGGTACGCATGGATTCGAGTCGAACGCAAACGTAAAACTCTTCAACGCCCTGTCGCAGCTAATATTGGAAACCGTGCCGAGCGACCCGAATCGCGAGGAATACCGGCAGGGCAATACGATGGGGACAGCCTTCCGGCATTGGCGGCGCGCCAAGATCGGGCGGCGGTTTCGTCTGTTTTTCCGATTTGACTCCAAGAGCAAGATCATTATCTTCGCTTGGGTAAATGATGAAAACACCTTGCGATCGTCGGGTAGTAAGAGCGATCCCTATGCTGTTTTCCAGAAAATGTTGCGGCGTGGTCACCCGCCGGACGACTGGGCAGTGCTAGTATCTGCAAGCAAAGCGGACTGAAAATAAATGTCCCGTTCATCAAGAGCCCACAGCGCGTGCATAGTTGCAGCAGACACTGCCGTAAACCGCGGCAATTCGCAGGGCAGAGTCGTTCCCGGCCTACGGTCTGATTGCTTACCTGTTGCTACCCCGCCAAACTCTTCGGCAACGGAAAAGTAACCCGCTCTTCGATCCCGTCAACATCCCGCACGCTAACCGCCCCAAGCGAGCGCAGCTTTTCAATCACGGCCTGCATCAGCACTTCCGGCGCGGAAGCGCCTGCGGTGATGCCCACACGCTCCTTGCCCGCGAGCCATTCGGTTTTAAGTTCACCCGCGTTATCAACCATGTAAGCAGTTACACCTTGATTCTGCGCGACTTCGCGCAGGCGGTTCGAGTTGGAGCTGTTGGGCGAGCCTACGACGATCACCACGTCGCATTGCTTTGCCAACGCCTTCAAGGCGTCCTGCCTATTTTGCGTGGCGTAGCAGATGTCGTCTTTCTTTGGCCCGATTATCGACGGGAAGCGTGATTTCAGCGCGGCGATGGTGCGCTCGGCGTCGTCCATCGACAGCGTGGTTTGCGTCACGAACGCGAGGTTGTTTTCATCCTTCACCGCCACTTTTGCCACGTCTTCCGGTTCTTGCGCTTTACGAATTTATTTTTTGCACCCGGTCGGACGGGTAGTCATATCAACCGCTTTGGTGCTACCCATGTTTTTGAGTTCTGCAATTGCCGACGACAAACGGCGTTTCAGCCTGTTGTCATCCAAGTTCAGTTTGCCGCGCTTTGGATGCACACCGAAGCGGCGATTCCGCGATGGGGCAAACCACTCCTCATCAAACGGGAGCTTGACTCGATTGCCAATATCGAACTTGGTATCGACGCTCAAGCCGGCATGGGGGTCGCTGCTCCTGATATTGAGTTCGCCAGGATGGCAGTTGTCGAAGTCCTCGGAAGTGCCATAGGCAACTGTTACAAAAACCTCGGTTGATCCGTTCGACAATTCGTATTCCTCAACGTCAATAACCAAAGCTGGCCGTTCTTTCGGGCCGGGTTGACGAATTTTGTCCTGGGGAAAGCGGCATTGTACGATGTCGCCTGCCTTGGGCAGCGAGTAGTATTTCGCCATTCGGGATCAGAACAACGATTCTTTTCGAATCAGCTTTCCCCGTCGTTTCGGCGATCGAGAACGAATGTCGAAAAGTTGCCCGGCGGTCAGCGGCGGATAGGATTCGCCGCCTTCTGGGGCGCCGCGCCTCCCATTCGCAAGCACCTCATCGCGCAGACGGGCAATTGCAAGGTGCAGGGTCTGGGTTTCGTTGAACCCTAACGTTTTTGCGACATCGCTAAACGTCTCATGACTCACCGTGGTTACCGTGTCATCCTTGAATTTGAACAAAAGCGTCTTGCGTTTGGCCACCGCCGATTTAGCCGTAGTCGCCATGGCATATCCTCCGTAAGGAAAAAGAATATATTCAGTATATATACGGTAAATATTCTAGTTTAAGGTCGCGCCGGGCGCAATATGCTCCGCTTCAAGTGTTCCCTTATCCCATTGCGCCTCACGCTCACACATGCATAGGTAATACAAACGCCGCAGCAAACTGCCGCAATTCGCAGGGCGGGATCGTTCCCGGCCTACGGTCTGATTGCTTATCTGCGGCTAGCCCGCCAAACTCTTCGGCAGCGGAAAAGTAACTCGCTCTTCAATCCCGTCAACGTCGCGCACACTTACGGCCCCCAACGAGCGCAGCTTTTCAATCACCGCCTGCACCAGCACTTCGGGCGCGGAAGCGCCAGCGGTGATGCCCACACGCTCCTTACCCGTGAGCCATTCGGTCTTGAGTTCGCCTGCGTTGTCGACCATATAGGCAGCGACGCCCTGATTCTGCGCGACTTCGCGCAGGCGGTTTGAGTTGGAGCTGTTGGGCGAGCCCACGACGATGACCACGTCGCATTGGTTCGCCAGCGCCTTGACCGCATCCTGCCGGTTTTGCGTGGCGTAGCAGATGTCGTCTTTTTTTGGCCCGACTATCGACGGGAAGCGTGATTTCAGCGCGGCGATGGTGCGCTCGGCGTCGTCCATCGACAGCGTGGTTTGTGTCACGAACGCGAGGTTGTTTTCGTCCTTCACCGCCACTTTTGCCACGTCTTCCGGGTTCTCCACCAGATACATGCCGCCTTCGCTCTGCCCCATGGTGCCCTGCACTTCGGGGTGGCCTTTGTGGCCAATCATGATGATTTCGCGGTTGTGTCCGCGCATTTTCGCGACTTCGACATGCACCTTGGTCACCAGCGGACAGGTCGCGTCGAACACTTTCAGCCCGCGTCCTTCGGCCTCCGCGCGCACGGCTTGTGATACCCCATGCGCACTGAAAATGACCGTGGCGCCTGACGGCACCTCGTCGAGACTTTCGACAAACACCGCGCCTTTTTTGCGCAGGTCGTCGACGACAAATTTGTTGTGCACGACTTCGTGGCGCACATAAATCGGCTTGCCGTGCAGTTGAATTGCGCGTTCGACGATTTCGATTGCACGGTCTACACCAGCGCAAAAGCCGCGGGGGTTGGCTAGGAGTACTTGCATGTGGGGATTATAGCGGCGAATATTTCTTTCGCCGCTTCCAGTCTGATTTGTTGAAGAACACGAATACTGTAGGGCGGGACGAGCGTGGCGTATCTCGACTTACAAAATATCTTTTAAAAACAATAACTTACGATTTACTCTCGACAGGCACATTACGCTCGCCGCGAAACCCATCGAGTATCAGCAGCACAGCACCACAGGTGATCGACGAATCCGCCACGTTAAACGCCGGAAAGTACCAGCCGCCGTAATGAAACTGTAGAAAATCCACCACCGCGCCGAACAACACGCGATCAATCAGGTTGCCCACCGCGCCGCCGAGTATCAGCGTGAGCGCCAGGCAAAACAATTTCTGTTGCGTGTGCCTCGCCATCAGCCACACCACCCAGATCGACGCGGCCACCGCGATGGCGATAAAAAACCAGCGTTGCCAGCCGCCCGCGTCCGCCAGCATGCTGAACGATGCGCCGGCGTTGTGCACGCGCACGAGATTGAAAAATGATGTCACGCGCAGCGACTCGTGCAAAACAAAGTTCTGCACGACCACGTATTTGGTGATCTGGTCGAGCACCACGATCACCGCCGCAAGAGCGAGCCACTTACGCATGTTCGCGCGGCTCGCCGGGGCCAAACAGGTTTGAGACACAACGCCCGCACAGTTGCGCATGCTCCGCGTTGGCGCCAACGTCGGGGCGATAGTGCCAGCAGCGTTCGCACTTCGCGTGCGTGGTCGCGCTGACCGCGATACCTGCGCCCGGCATCGATGTCGCCGCAGCCGAAGCAGATGCTTGCGCATGCAGCGTCGCGCGTGAGGTGATGAGCACAAAGCGCAGATCGTCGCCCAATGAAGCCAGCAGATCGTGCCCCTCGCCCTCGGCATAAACATCAACTTCCCCTGCAAGCGACGAGCCGATGCTGCCCGCCGTGCGCAACGCTTCGAGCTGTTTCAGCACGTCTGAACGCAACGCACGCAGTTTGCTCCATCGCTCGCGCAACACCGCCGCATCATCGGGCAGCGCAAACTGATACCAAGTCTGCTCGAACACACTCGACTCATCCTTGGTCAGCGTTTCCCACACTTCCTCGGCGGTAAAGGACAATATCGGCGCCATCAGCCGCGTCAGCGCCTGCGTGATGTGATACAGCGCGTTTTGCGCCGAGCGACGTGCGCGCCCTTTCGTTGGTGCGGTGTAGAGCCGGTCTTTCAGAATGTCGAGATAAAACCCGCCAAGGTCTTCGGAGCAAAAGGTTTGCAGCCGCTGCGCGACGTTGTGAAACTCATATTCACCGTAATGTCCCTGTGACGCGGGCTGCTTGTTGCCCAACTCGGAAGGCGTCAACGCGAACTGCAAATCGTGCATCATCACCATTGCATAGCGGTCGATCTCCAGCCACTCGCTGATCGGCAGTTGATCGCGCATCGGGTCAAAGTCCGCCAGATTCGAAAGCAAAAACCGCAGCGTGTTGCGGATGCGCCGGTACGATTCGACCACGCGCTTCAAAATCTCTTTCGAGATCGACAGCTCGCCCGAGTAATCGGTCGCCGCCACCCACAGCCGCAGGACGTCCGCGCCGAGCTCGCCCATCACCTGCTGGGGTGCTACCACGTTGCCCTTGGATTTGCTCATCTTGCGGCCGCTGCCGTCGACCACAAAACCGTGCGTGAGCAGGCTGCGATACGGCGCGTGGCCGTCGGTCATGCACGACACCAGCAGCGACGAATGAAACCAGCCGCGATGCTGATCCGAGCCTTCGAGATACAAATCGGCCGGATACGCGGCTTCGTCCTCGTGCGAGTTGCGCAGCACGGTGAAGTGCGTGGAGCCCGAATCGAACCACACATCGAGCGTGTCCTTGATTTTTTCGTAGTGTGCGGCGTCAGTGCCGAGCAGCTCTTCGGGCTCAACCGCCTGCCATGCCTCGATACCGTTTTTCTCCACGCGCTTTGCGACTTCCTCAAGCAGCTCCAACGTGCGCGGATGCAGCGTGCCGGTTTCCTTCGAGATAAAAAACGGCATCGGCACGCCCCACTGCCGCTGGCGTGAGAGCGTCCAGTCGGGCCGGTTGGCGATCATGCCGTGCAACCGTGCCTGGCCCCACGCCGGATAAAATTTGGTCTGCGTGACACCGCGCAGCGCAGTCGCGCGCAGCGTCTCGGCGGGCTTGACATCGACATAGCCCGGCGCCTCGTCCATCGCCGCAAACCACTGCACCGTCGCGCGCAAGATCACCGGCGTCTTGTGCCGCCAGCAATGCATATAGCTGTGTAGATGCTCGTGCTTCGCGAACAACACGCCGCGTTCTTCGAGCAGCGCGACAATTTTCGGATTCGCCTTCCAGATCATTTCGCCGCCGAATAGCGGCAGCGTCGAAACGTATTTGCCGTCGCCCATCACCGGCGTGAGGATGTCTTCGTTCTTCATGCCGTAACGCCGGCACGACTGAAAGTCCTCGACGCCGTACGCCGGCGCGGAATGCACGATGCCGGTGCCGGTGTCGAGCGTTACATAGTCGCCCAGATAAATCGGCGCTTCACGATCATAAAACGGATGACGAAACGCCACGCGCTCCAGCGCGGCGCCCTTGCACGTCGCGAGCGTCGTGCCGGTGAGCTTGAAACGCGCAAGACACGCCGCCTGCAACTCGGCGGCGAGTATCAACAAACCTTTTTCGGTATCGACCAGGTTGTAGTCGAACTCCGCATGCATGTTGAGCGCCTGATTACCCGGCAGCGTCCACGGTGTAGTGGTCCAGATCACGACGAAACCCGGCTTGTCGGGCAGCTTTGGCAAGCCAAACGCCTTGGCAATTTTTTCAGGCTCGGCAAACGCAAAGCCCACATCGATCGCGACGTCCTTGCGGTCTTCGTATTCGACCTCCGCCTCGGCCAGCGCCGAGCCGCAATCGAAGCACCAGTTCACCGGCTTGAGTCCGCGATAGACGTAACCTTTTTCCAGCAACTTGCCGAGTGTGCGGATCTCGTCGGCTTCGTTCCCGTAAGCCATTGTTAAATAAGGATTTTCCCAATCGCCCAAAACGCCCAAGCGGATGAAATCGCGCTTCTGACTTTCAATCTGTTCCGCCGCATACGCGCGGCACAGCTTCTGAGTTTCAGCCGTCGGCAAATGTTTGCCGTGTTTCTTTTCGATCTGCACCTCGATCGGCATGCCGTGGCAATCCCAGCCCGGCACGTAAGGCGCGTCAAAGCCGGACATGCTCTTGCTCTTGACGATCATGTCCTTGAGAATTTTATTTACCGCGTGGCCGATATGGATGTCTCCATTGGCGTACGGCGGCCCGTCGTGCAGCACAAAACGAGGGCGGCCTTTGCTCGCCGCGCGGATGCGCTCGTAGAAATTGCGCTCCTGCCATTGCTTCAACATCAACGGCTCGCGCTTTGCGAGATCGCCGCGCATCGGGAACGGCGTGTCGGGCAAATTCAATGTTTTTTTATAATCAGTCATTTCAGTTTCAATTAACTATCGGGCAGCTCTTTTCTGCGCTTCGGCGGTGGAGAAATAGGCCTTGGTATTTTCCACATCCACCGCGATCTGCCGCTTCAACGTATCAAGATCAACGTATTTCTCTTCGTCACGCAGCTTGTGCAAAAAATCCACGCGCAGGTGTTTCCCGTACAAATCTCCTTCAAAATCAATAAGATACACTTCAAGCACCGCGCGACCACGCTCTGTTACCGTCGGCCGCACGCCCAGGCTTGCGGCGCCGCGCAGCGGCTTTTCGGCCACGCCCTCCACTTCAACCGCGAAGATGCCCTGCACCGGCGGCAGGTTGTGTTTCATCTGCACGTTGGCGGTGGGGAACCCCAGCTTACGCCCCAAGCCGTCGCCGTGCACCACGCGCCCGCTGATGCTGTAGGGCCGGCCGAGCAAGCGTGCGGCATGTTCGAGCCGGCCCGCGGCAAGCGCTTCGCGCACCGCCGTGCTCGACACGCGCACGCCATCGACCATGACGCTGGGCAGGGCCTGCACTTCAAAGCCAAGTTTGGGGGCGGCTTCCTTCAACATCACAAAATCACCGGCCCGCCGCGCCCCGAAACGAAAATCATCCCCCACTTGCAGCCATCGCGTGCCCAGCCCGCCCACCAGCACGCGCTCTATGAAATCCTGCGCCGTGATCTGCGCGAGCTTGTAATCGAACCGGCACACGTGCGCGCGATCAACACCGCTCTCCGCAAGCAACTCGAGTTTCTCGCGCAATGATGTAAGCCGCGCGGGCGCACGGTCCGGCGCAAAAAATTCGCGCGGATGCGGCTCGAACGTCATCACGCACGCAGGCACGTTAAGCCTGTGCGCCGCGCGCGCGAGTTCATCGAGCATCGCGCGATGCCCGAGGTGAACCCCGTCAAAATTGCCAATGGTGAGCGCGACCGGCGAGCCCGCGCCCGCCGGAATACCGCGCGTGATGCGCATAGTGATTCAAGCGTAAAAGCTTGAATTATAGCGTGTTTTCCCTATGAAACTGACCTCGGGTGAACGCGCAAAGGCATTGCGATTACACCTTGCGTATCGAACACACCGTATCGAACCAGCCCTGCATGCCCACCAGCGGCGCAGGCTGCACCGGCAGAATACCGTTGATGTTGTAACCCGCACCAGTGCCGCCGTTACGCTCGTCCCACCAGATGTCATCGACGAGATCCTGATCCTCGGCAATCACATTGTCGTCCCACGCATCGAGCGCTTGCTTGCCTCCGTTGCGTGCGTTGGCGGCGCGGCCATGCCACGGGTTGCCCAGCGTGTTCGACACCGCCAGTACGCGCGGATGGATGCCTTCGGTCACAAACGCAGGTATCACCGCGCGGCCCAGCACCTTGCCGCCACCCGTCATCATGTGCCCTGACGGTCGATACGTCGTGATTTCGACCATGTCGCCCGTGCGTATGCCGTGCCGCGCCGCTGCTTCGGTGTGTATCCACATCGGGTTGTGATGCACGATCTCCGACAGGTATTTTTGCGATTGCGTGCGGCCCTGCGTATGCACGTTCCACTTGAAGGTCACCAGATGCAGTTGATCCGGCTTCATGTTCGCAATGGACGGAACCGGAAAATACTCCGGCATTCCGCTCTGGAAATCCTCGGTGAAGCCGGTCTGCTTCGCCGCCGCCTCGATGTCCGGGTGATACACCGAAAACTTGCGCGAGGGCGTGATGAAGCCGCGCTTCGGCTTGCCATCCACCATCAGACCAGCTGCGGTTTCGCGCCCATCGGCACCTTTACGGTAAATGATCTGCGTGGCCTCGTCGACGCGGGTGTCTTTGGTCTCGGCGGCAGTCAAATCCCAGTTGTAAAGATCGTAATACTTGGGCTTGGACATATCCTGCCACACGCCGTGCGCCTTCATGTACTCGAAGCCGTCTTCGCCGACGCGCTTGGTGAGCGCGCCGCAGCGTTGGCGTATCCAGTCTTCGTGATCCTTGAACTGGAAATAACGCGCCGTATCCGGCCCCACGCGTTGGGCAATATCGATCAGCGAATCAACAAAGCTCTTGCATTCGCCCGGCGGCTGCACGATGGGTTGGCGCAGCGTGACGTAATCGCGCAGTTCCATGTTATTACGCGTGTCGAAGCCCCAGCGTTCCATGTAGCTCGCATCGGGCAATATCATGTCCGCCCAGTGCGCCTGCTCCGAATAAACAATATCGGAACACGCGTGGAACGGCACCAGTTTTTCATCCGACAGCACATCAACGGTCAACGTGCGCCCCTCGGGCCAGGTCTGCGGCGAGGCGACGGTGTACGACAGGAGTACCTGAATTTTCCCGCGCCCTTCCTTGATGTATTGATAAACAATCTGGCCCACTTTCATGCGCTGCCATTTGTTGGCGAGCGGCCATTCGGGTGGATTCTCGATAGCACTTTGCGCCTTGGGCGCGGGCGGCGCCGGCTGCGGTTGCGGGAACACCGTCGGCGGCACGCGTGTCGGCTCTACAGTGTAGCAATAGCCACCCGCCTTTCCGATACTGCCGACGATGGCATTGAGCAGCACGATCGCGCGATCGCTGTTAAAGCCATTATAGTGCGCGCCCGCGCCGCGATTGGAGAAGGCCACCGCCGCTGGGGCGGCCTGCGCGAACTCAAGAGCCACGCGCCGAATGTCGGCGGCCTTGATGCCGGACACCTGCTCTGCCCACTCCGGCGTGTAGCGCGACATCCATTCCTTCAGATCGGCGGCGTTGACATTGCTCCAGGTATCAAGCCACTTTGCATCGTGTTTGTTCGCCATCATGATGGCGTTACCCATCGCGAGCGCTATGGCGCCGTCGCTGCCCGGATTTGGCGCAAACCATTCATCCGCGCGGCCAGCGGTATTCGACAGCCGCACATCAAAGTAAACGAACTTCGCCCCATTATCAAAACGCCCGCGGATGATGCGCTTGGCGGCGTGGATCGCACCCTGGTGCGCCTCATAAACATTCGCGCCGAAATCGATGATGTACTTGCTGCGCTCGAAGTCGCCCGACTCCCAATCGGTTTCACCGAGGCTCACATAGTTGGCCGCGCGTTTATTGGATGAACACAGCGCGCGGTGATTAAACAGCGACGGCGAACCTATGGCATTCAGAAAGCGCCCCATCTCCTCGGCCAGACGCGAGCGGCCAATCTGGATCGCGACTTCCTCTGGCTTGCCTTCATCCATGGCCTTGCGGATGCGGCGCGCGATTTCAGTGTGCGCTTCCTCCCACGTAATGCGCATCCACTTACCCTCACCGCGCTTGCCCACGCGCTTTAACGGGAACAGCAGCCGCTCCGGGTAATCGTTGATGGTGGGGCCGCTTTGCCCCTTGGCGCACAGCGACTTGCCATTGTTCGGGTCTTCCGGGTTGCCGCCGATTTTCACCAGCTTGCCGTCGATGACATAGCCTTGAATGCCGCACACGGTGGAGCAATTCAGGCATACGCCCTTGACGATCGTGGCCTTGGTGTAGTCGTTCTGCAAGCGGCCTTTGCCATTGGGCCGGCGCTTGGCCTTGCGCTGGCCGATGAGTTCTTTTTTCTTCGAGCCAAAAAGCTGCGCTTCGGCATCCGTGGGCGTGAGAAAAATTGTTTCGCCCAGCGCGAGCGTGGACAGCGCGCCAAAACCGGTCTTGATGAACTCACGACGTGTAACGCCGTGATCGTGACTATTGCGCCGTTTCATGCTTTGCCTCCTTTGCCCACGCCACCGGGATTGGGCAGGTAATCAACCAGATTCTTCGCCGGCTCGACCCGCGCCCACGTCACGCGCTTGCGCCTGGGAAACTCAGCTTCAAGCTGCGCCCAGGTTTCGATCTCATACGAATACGGATCGTGTACGCGGCCCTTGGGAATCTTCTTCTCCATTTCCTTTGCGTGGCCCTTGTAGGCGACCGAAGGCTTGGTGTTTTCCTCGGGCTTTAATACCGCGGTCTGCTTGCCGTGTTTTGCCATGAAGCGCGAGTACGGCGACTGCGCATCATTCGCGTCGCCAAAGTAAAACACTTCCGCCGGGCAGGTCTCGGCACACGCCGGCTCCATGCCTACGCTCAGGCGCTGCGAGCAGAAATCGCATTTGTCGGCGACATCGTTATCGTCGCATCCAATGGCGGCATACGGGCACGCCTTTTCGCAGTCGCCGGAGTGATCGCATTTGTCGGGATCGATGCGCACAATGCCGTCGGCGAGGCGATTGATCGCGTCGGTTGGACACGCCTTCAGGCACGGCGCATCTTCACACTGCATGCACAGCGTGGGCAGAAAGTTGCGTTTGACTTGTGGGAATTTGCCATGCTCCCAGTAATAGACTTTGGTACGGTAGCGTCCGAGCGGTACGCTGTTTTCAACCTTGCATGCTACAGAGCAGGCGTGGCAGCCGATGCATCGATCAACATCCAGCGCCATTTTCCAGCGCGGCGGCTTGCCGGTAGCGGGGTTGAGGGTGACGGGAGCGCCTATCGCGGGTGAGAGTAACTTCAGGCTATCGGTCATTGAATCCTCCACGCAAAGAGCAATGGCCGGAATCCGGGGCAACAGCAGCGATACCGCAAACAACACGGCGAGTACGTGAACGGCTTGCTATCAACATGATCTGGTTCTCCTGTTTAAAATCCTACCAATGAATGAATGATAAATACTGAAAAAAACAGCCACTGAGCTGTTTGACTCAAGGATAACGACTTTAATTATAAGGCTAGTCGCCGCGAACCTTTGCAATTCAGTTGATCCTGCTGTAACTTCTGATCCGTGGAAGACTGGCGCAAGCCGGCTTCCTTTACCGTGTTAATCAACCTTTAATGGGAGCATCGCCATGATCGATTTAAGCCCTTCCCGCACGCGTCTATGTGTCACCAGTTTCGCCGCGCAAGTTCGCGCGGGTCAAGCCGGCACTTCATATCCTCATATCAATTTAGCCTAGTAGAAAAGGAAACAAAATGTTATCAACGACATCATTCCTGGCTCGCGCTTCTGCTTGCCTGCGCACTTTCCTGGTCGCTCTTGGCCTGACTGCAATCGGTGCGGCGCCGGCCCTGGCCCAGCAGCAAGTTCTCAAAGTCACCACCATTCCCGAAGAAGCCGCCACCGAACAAATGCGCAAGTTCGGCCCCATCACCAAATATCTTGAGCGCGTGCTCAATATGAAAGTCGAGTTCACCCCGGTGAGCGACTATCCGGCCGCGGTGGAAGCGCTGGTCAACAAGCAGGTCGATGTGGTCTGGTTTGGCGGTTTTACCCACGTGCAGGCGCAACTGCGCTCCGGCGGCAAGATCGTGCCCATCGCGCAGCGCGAGGAAGACACGCAGTTCCGCTCTGTGTTCATCACCCAGACCGACTCCGGTATCAAGGCATTGACCGACCTGAAAGGCAAGCAAGTCAGTTTCGGCTCGCAATCGAGTACTTCCGGCCACCTGATGCCGCGCAGCTTCCTGTTGCAGGCAAAGATCGATCCCGACAAGGATTTCAAGCGCGTGGCTTACTCCGGCGCGCATGACGCCACCATCGCATCCGTGGTCGGTGGCCGTGTCGATGCCGCGGCGCTCGACATCACCGTGTGGCGCAGATTCGTCGAGGACAAAAAGGTCGACACCACCAAGGTAGACGTATTCTTTACCACGGCGCCGTATTTCAATTACAACTGGTCGGTGCATGCCGACATGCCGGCGGCACTTCGCGAGCGCATCACTAAGGCGCTGCTTGATCTGTCGATGGCGAATCCGGAAGGCAAGGAAATCCTGACGTTAAACCGCGCCACCAAATACATCCCCACCCGGGCGGAGAACTATCGCGATCTGGAAGCTGCGGGACGCAGCGCCGGCCTGATCAAGTAACGCGCCAGTACACGAATGCGCATCTCCATCGCCGGCCTGTCGGCCCGGCATCGCGCTGCCGCTGCCGGCGCGCCGGCGGCCTTGAAGCCGGTGACGATCACGATTGCCCCCGGCGAGCAAGTGGCGGTCATCGGCCCGTCGGGCGCGGGCAAGACCACGCTGCTGCATGCGCTGGCGTGCGCGTTGCGGCCCGTGGCGGGGACGCTCGAACTCGACGGCGTCGATCCCTGGAAACTGTCCGTGGCGCGGTTGCAAAAACTGCGCGGCCTACTGTTTCTGGCGCCGCAGTCGCCGCCGCTGCCGCCACGTCAGCGCGTCATCACCGCGGTACTCGCGGCGCGACTCCCGCGCCAGTCGCTCGCGGCCAGCCTGCGTTCCTTGATTTACCCGACCCACATTGCCGAAGCCGAAGCCGCGCTGGCGCGGTTCGACCTTGCCAACAAACTGTGGGACCGCGTGGACCGGCTCTCCGGCGGCGAGCGCCAGCGCGTCGGACTTGCCCGCGCGCTGGTGTCAGCGGCCTCGCTGTGGCTGGTGGACGAACCGCTGTCGTCGCTGGATCCTTCACGCGCGGCACAGGCCATCGACAGTCTCACGCAATCTGCGCGTGAACACGGCGCAACCCTGATAACCACGCTGCACCAGGTCGATGTCGCCACGCGCTTTGCGCGCGTGATCGGTCTGCGTGATGGGGAGTTGCACTTCGATCTGCCATCGCAGGATGTCACGCGGGAGCGGCTGGCGGCGCTGTACACGCAACATGAACACGAATTGCTCGGCTCCGCGCCGGCGCCGGACACGCCCGACAATGACGTGCCGGGCAACCTGGCGCCGGCGGCAATGTATTGCCGCTGACGACCCGCCTTGAACGACACCGCCTCCGCCGCCCTGCCTTCCCCGCGTTTGCGCGATCCGGCATGGGTTTCGCGCGTGTTCTGGACCAGCGTCGCGCTGGTATTGCTGGCGCCCATGCTGGTGCTCACCGAATTCAAGCCCTGGACGCTGTTTGAACCCGCGACCCTCAAATCGACCAAACGCTTTCTCGCGGATTTTTTTCCACCCAAAATCGAAGGCGAGTTTCTGCTGCTGGTAGCGCGCGAGTGCTGGCGCACGGTCGCCATCGCTACAGCGGGCATGGCGCTGGCGCTGCTGATCGCCATACCGCTCACGCTGCTGTCCACCAGCGCGCTGTCCGTTTCGGCGCTGCCGGGACGTATGAACACGATTCCCCTTGTTATCCGGCAAGCCACGCGCTGGCTGCTCATCGTGCTGCGCAGCGTGCCCGAACTGGTGTGGGCGCTGGTGTTCGTGCGCGTGGTCGGCTTGGGGCCTACCGCAGGGGTGCTCGCCATCGCACTCACCTACGGCGGCATGCTGGGCAAGGTCTACGGCGAAATTCTCGAAAGCGATGAGTCGCACGCCACCAACACCCTGCTGCGTAACGGCGCCGGACGCCTGCAGGCGTTTTTCTACGGACTGCTGCCGCAAAGTTCGGCGGAACTGACAAGCTACACCGTCTATCGCTGGGAATGTGCGATCCGCTCTTCGGCCGTACTCGGCTTCGTGGGCGCGGGCGGGCTGGGGCAACAAATGGATAACTCGATGAAAATGTTCCAGGGCGGCGAAGTCGCGACCATGCTCATCGTCTTCATGCTGCTGGTATGGCTGGCCGATTACGCCAGCGCCTGGCTGCGGCGGGTACTCGCATGAGTGACCATTCCCCCAAACCGCCGCCGCCGGCCAACGAGGCCTACCGCCTGCCGCCGAAACTATTCAACGCGCGCTGCACTGCGTGCTGGTTCATGGCGGGTCTGGCCGCACTGACAGTGGCGAGCTTCTGGACGCTGGATTTACAGTGGGCGAAGTTTTTGTCCGTGGATTCCGCGCGCAAGATGGGCAAGTTCCTCGGCGAACTGTTGTCGCCATCCGTCAATCCGGCGTTTCTGCAAAAACTTGCGGTGGCCAGCCTCGAAACCATCGCCATGTCCGCGCTGGGCACGCTGCTGGCCGTGATCGGCGGCCTGGCGCTGGCGCTACCCGCGAGCCGCACGCATGCCGAGGACAGGGCGTTGTGGCGCACACCGGCGCGGCTCATTCTGAACGGGTTGCGCAGCATCCCGGAACTGGTGTGGGCGGCGCTGCTGATTATCTCCGCCGGCCTGGGCCCGTTCGCCGGCACGCTGGCGCTGGGGCTGCACACCACCGGCGTGCTGGGCCGGTTATTCGCCGAGGCCATCGAGAACGCGCCGCCCGGGCCTGCCTACGCGCTGCGTGTGCAAGGCGTGCCCGCGGGCCGCGTATTTCTTTACGCGACACTGGTGCAGATATTGCCGCAACTGATGTCATACACGCTGTACCGCTGGGAAAACAACATCCGCGCGGCGGCTGTTCTCGGCATCGTCGGCGGCGGCGGTCTTGGCCAAATGCTGGCGTTCCACATGGGCCTCTTTCACATGAACGAAACCAGCTCCATCCTGATAGCGATGATCCTGCTGGTCGCGCTGGTGGATGTGCTGTCCTACGTGTCGCGGCGTCTGTTGCAGCGCTAGGCGCGCACCCTCGCATCGCGCCTTGTTTGCAATGCCACTCAATCGACTTTTCAACACTGTTGAAGTGACGTTTTTTACAGCGCAAAATCCAGCGTGGCGAAGTCAGCAATCTTCTCCGCTTCGGCAAGCTGCGAGAACAAACGCTTCGCCTTGGCGCGGTCGCGATGCGCGGTGAGTTTCAAAAACTTGTCCAGCAACTCGCCGCGCGACAACGGCATCGACGGCGTGCCCTTGAAGTTGTCGCCTTCGATTGTGAGCTCCTTGCCGTTCTTCAGGTGCAGCGTCAGACGACTCGCCATGTTGACATTGCCCTTGGTCGCGTTCATCGCTTCGAGTTTTAAGTTTTTCGATAGCGCACGAATTCGCGGGTCATTCACGCTTTGATCGCAAAACACATTGGGATCGGTGGGGTCGAGGTACAGCGCGAGTGCCGTGCTGAACGGTACGCTGTATTGCGCCATCGCCAGATCCATCGGTTCCAGTATCGCGTGGTGGCTCAGCGTCTTTTCATTGGCGGCGAGCGTAATGCGTGCAACGTCGTCGCCCTTGATGCCGTGTTTTGCCTTCAGCTCAATAGCCAGCGACACCGGCACTTGCGCATTGGCGTGACACGCAAAACGCTTGAACTTGGTCTTCATGGTGTGCCACGTCTTGCCCAGCTCTTGCGTCATCAACTCCGGCGTTGCGTCGCGGCAAAACGTATTGAGCAAACCGTATTTGCCTTCGAGCACTTGAGCCGGCCCAGTGAACCCATCACGCGCGAGTGCCGCCGCCATGAAGCCGCCCTCCGCTGCGCGCCCCAGGTGCAGACGCTTCACCAGCCCACCCGATTTTGAAAACTCCATCAGGCCTGAGCTCATAGACCCGGCGATGCCGAAAGCGTTGGCCATTTGCTCCGGGGTTTCTTCAAACAGTTTCGCCACCACGGTGGCAACGCCATACACGCCCATCACGCCGGGCGCGTGAAAGCCGAGCTTTTCCGACGAGTGATGCGCGGCTTGCCCGATGCGATAAAGCACCTCGAAACCCGCGACAAACGCCTCGATCACCTCGCGCCCGGACTTGGCGCGGCCCTGCCCCACCGCCAGCACTGGCACGGCGAGCGCCGCGCCCGGATGCATGCCCACGCTGGGTTCGCACAGGCAATCAAGCTCGAACGCATGCACCGCCGCGCCATTGGACAAACACGCAAACGGCGCGCGCACCTTGACCGGCGTGCCCAGCACATTCGAGCCGCCGGGTGCGCTATTGCGCTTGGCGTATTCGATGACGATCTGCGTCCACGGCATGCGCGCGCCGAGCACGCACGCGGCCATGGTGTCGATGATGCAATCCTTGGCGCGCTCGACAACCTCTTTCGGAATCTGATCGTAGTTCAAGCCAACGGCGTATTGCGCGAGCGCTTGCGATGCGGTTTGCGTGGTCATGTTTATTTCCCCTGTAATTCGTTCATCAATGGTTTGAGATCCGCTGCTTGTTCAAGGCCCTTCAATGCCCGTGCGAGACGGCCCGTGCGCTGCGCGCCGAATACCGGCGTCACCAGCCCGTCGAACTTGCGGTCGAGTTCGTCCGTGTTCATCGGCTGGTGCCACACTTCGCGCGTATGTGTCTGCCTGGCTTTGGTGGTGATCGACACGATCGCATGGCGGCCGGCTTCCATGCTGGTCCAGTCTTCACGGCCGACGAACTTGACGCGCTCCTGCATTTTGAGCGACGCCTCATCCATCGCGCCGGCGGGATCGTGCAGTTTGTAGAAATCCAGCTTGCCGTGCGCGGCGGCAATCGCGCACACGGTCAGCGCGGATATCGATGCATGGCGCGTGGTCGGCACGCGATGCAGCCCGCGCTTGGGTATCTGCACTTCGACCTGCGCAATGTCATCGGGCGCGATTTTTTCGTCCTCGATCAATCCGAAGACGCCTTGCAGATACGCCTGATTGGGGCTGCCCACGCAGTAGCGCTTGTGCATGACATCGCTGATCGAATAGTACTCGCCGAGCTTGTCGAGCAAGCCCGCGCCGGCATCGGGCGCACCCAGATACGCGTCGAGAAAACCATGCGAGCCGTCGAGGATGTCGAGCGGCGCATGGCAACCCTGTTCGGCGAGTATCGCGGCGGTCACGCCGTTGCGATTGGCCGCTCCCACCTGGAACGTCTTGCCCATGTGCGCCGGGTCTTTGGTCATGTTGTCGGGGCCGGCCGCCTGATAAGCGGCCAAGCACAGCGCCACCTGCATCTGGCGCGGCGTGAGGTTCAGCAGCAAGCCCGCGCTGACCGCGGAACTCACCGCGCCCACCACCGCCGTCGGATAAAACCGCCGCGCCACGTAATCGCGCTCGCGGTAAAAAATCGTCATCAGCCGCCCGCCCACTTCGTAGCCCAGCGCCACCGCGCGCAGTACATCGGCGCCGCTGGCGTTGAGCCACTGGCCCACGGCCAGCGCGCTGGGCACGGGGGCGGAGGCCACATGCCCGCCGACGGAGGTGCTGTGCACCGGGTCTGCCTCGTCGCCGTGCGCCATGCCGCCGTTGGCGAGCGCCGCGTTGACCACGCTGGTCAATTCGCGCTCGCCTATCACCGTGCATTCGGCCTTGCCGCCCATGCGCCCGATGAATTTCACCAGGGCTTTCACTTCGGGCAGCGTCGAGCACGCCGACATCGCGCCCACCGAGTCGTAAACCACGTCGAGCGCCTTCTGCCGCACCGGCGCGGGGAAATCCTGCCAGCGCCGGGCGCATAGCCATTGTGAAAGTTGTTCGGTGATCGTCATGAGCCACGCCAAAAAAGGAAATTGAATCTGATGCGATTTTACGCCCGCGCACCCGAGGAATCGACCCGATGTGATGCACGGTCCGCTGATACGGCCATGTTAAGATTGCGCGTCAAAATTCGCTGCCGTGCCATGAATCTCTCTTCGCTTACCGCGCTCTCGCCCCTCGACGGCCGTTACCAATCAAAAGTCGCGCCTCTGCGCGCGTTGTTCAGCGAATGGGCGCTGATTCGTTTTCGCGTACAGGTGGAAGTGGAGTGGCTAAAAGCGCTCGCCGGCGAACCCACGCTCGCGGAAATTCCGCCGTTCAGCAGCGCCACCATCGCTGAACTGGATTCGCTAGTGACGAATTTCTCGGAAGCCGACGGCACCGCCGTCAAGGCCATCGAGGCAACCACCAATCACGACGTAAAGGCGGTTGAATACTTCCTCAAGGACAGGCTCGCGAACAACGCCGAGGTCGTCAAGGCATCCGAGTTCATCCATTTCGCCTGCACTTCCGAAGACATCAACAACCTGTGCCACGCGCTGATGCTAAAACACGCGCGCGACGAAGTAATGCTGCCCTCGCTGGACGCGGTGGTCACGCGGCTCGCCACGCTGGCGCACGAGCACGCAGGCCTGCCCATGCTCGCGCACACACACGGCCAGCCCGCATCGCCCACCACGCTGGGCAAGGAAATCGCCAACGTCGTGCACCGCCTGCGCCGTGCGCGCGCCAACATCGCCAGGGTTTCGCCGCTGGGCAAGATCAACGGCGCGGTGGGCAATTACAACGCGCATGTCGTGGCCTACCCCGATGTGCCGTGGGAAAGCTTCGCGCGCGCGTTTGTCGAACACCTCGGCCTTGAATTCAACCCTTACACCATACAAATCGAGCCGCACGATTCTTTCGCGGAGTTGTTCGACGCGTTTGCGCGCGTAAACACGATACTCATCGATCTGAATCGCGACATCTGGGGTTACATCTCGCTCGGTTACTTCAAGCAAAAGACCAAGGCGGGCGAAATCGGCTCATCGACCATGCCGCACAAGGTCAACCCGATCGATTTTGAGAACGCCGAAGGTAACCTGGGTGTGGCCAACGCGCTGCTGCGCCACATGAGCGAAAAACTGCCGATCTCGCGTTTACAGCGCGACCTCACCGACTCCACCGTGCTGCGCAACATGGGCGTGGCGCTGGGTTACACGCTGCTGGCGTATGACTCGTGCCTGCGGGGGCTTAACAAACTCGAGGCCAATCCCGCGCGGCTTGCCGAAGACCTCGACGACAATTGGGAAGTGCTGGCCGAACCAATCCAGACCGTGATGCGCCGCTATGGCGTCACCGGCGCCTATGAGCAACTGAAGGATTTGACGCGCGGCAAGGACGGCATCAACCGCGACACGCTGGCGGTGTTCATCAAGGACTTGCAGGGCATTCCCGAAACTGAGCGCGCCCGACTGCTGGCGTTGACACCATCGACTTACATCGGCAAGGCCGCCGAACTCGCAAAAAAAATATGACCGCATCCGCGCACAGCGCCGATGTCGATAGCGCCGGTTTTCCGCAGGCGGTGATCGAAGCCTCCAAGACTGTACCGGTCATCGTCGATTTCTGGGCCGAGTGGTGCGCGCCCTGCCGCGCGCTGAAACCGGTGCTGGAAAAACTCGCCGCGGAATATCAGGGCAAGTTTCGACTCGCGAAAATCAACTCCGATGAGAATCAGGAACTCGCACAACGCTACGGCGTGCGCGGCATTCCGAACGTGAAGGCATTCATCGATGGCGAACTTGTCGATGAATTCTCCGGCGCACTGCCGGAGGTGCAGGTGCGCGCGTTTCTCGATCGCTTGATTCCGTCCCCGGCGGAGAAGCTGCGCATCGAGGCCATGTCGGCTTACGCGCAAGCGTGTGACGCGCAACAGGCGTTGGCGCTGCTGGTGGAGGCCTCGCGGATCGATCCGAAAAACGAAAAGGTTCGCATCGATTGCAGCGAAGTCCTGATCGCGCTGGAGCGTCATGATGAAGCGCGGCAATTGCTCGACACGCTGTCGACGCTGGCGCAGATGGATGACCGCGTGAAGACGTTGCATGCACAACTGGCGCTTGCAACGGGTGAGAGCGGCAATGACGAGGAACTCGCCGCGCGCATCACGGCGAACCCCGCCGATCTCGAAGCGAGGCTCAAGCTCGCACGCGCGCACATCGCACGCAAGCGCTACCGCGAGGCCTTCGATCAACTGCTCGAAATCATACGCCGCGACCGCAAGTTTGATGACGAAGCCGCGCGCAAGACCATGTTGCAGTTATTCAGCGTTCTGGTTAGCCAGGGTTCTCAATTGAGCGATCTGGTAAGCGAGTACCGGCGCAAGCTCGCCAGCTCGTTGAATTAACCATCTTGACCTATAAACGTAAGTTATTGTTTTTATTACGTTTTTTATCTACCGCCAGCTTGCGGCAAATAGACTTTACGATGCGCGTTTTTTGCGCATGCGTGCCTTGGCGAACTCGATGATGCCGGGCATGATCGACAAGATGATGATACCGATGATCACCAGCGACAGATTCTGCTTCACCCACGGTATGTTGCCGAAGTAGTAACCGGCATATAACAGCGAGCCGATCCACAGAATCGCGCCGGCAAAACAGTAGAACAGAAATTTCGAGTAAACCATCTTGCCGATACCGGCCACGAACGGCGCGAAGGTGCGCACGATGGGCACGAAGCGCGCGATGGTTACCGTCTTGCCGCCGTGCCGGTCGTAGAACTCCTGCGTGCGCCTGATGTGCGCGGGGTTGAACAGCCAGGATTTCTCGCGCGAAAATATTCGCGGCCCCACATAGCGGCCGATCCAGTAATTGGTGTTGTCGCCCAGAAACGACGCCGCCACCAGCAGCACGAATAAGCCGTGTACATACATCGCACCCGTCGCCGCCAGCGCGCCGGCCACGAACAGCAGCGAGTCGCCGGGCAGAAAAGGCATGATCACCAGCCCGGTTTCGCAATAGATGATGAGAAACAGGATCAGGTAAATCCACACATCGTAGGTCTGGATCAGCGCCTGCAGATGCCGGTCGAGATGCAGGATTATGTCGATGAACGCGGTGATGTATTCCACATCAACCTCTCATCAAACCGCGGCTTCACTCGCTTTTTTCTCGCCCTTGACGAGGTCTTCGCGCTTAAGCCCCAGCCACATCAGCAGCGGGCTGCCGACGAAGATCGACGAATAAATGCCGAAGCAAATGCCGATGGTCAGCGCCAGCGCGAAGTAGTAGAGCGTCTCGCCGCCGAAGATCAGCATCGAGCACACCATCAACTGCGTGCTGCCGTGAGTGATGACGGTGCGCGACATGGTGGCGGTGATGGCGTTGTCGATCACTTGCGGCACGGGCGCGCCGCGAAAGCGCCGGTTGCGAAAATTCTCGCGCACCCGGTCCATCACCACCACCGATTCGTTCACCGAATAACCCAGAATCGCCAGCACCGCCGCCAGCACCGGCAGTGAAAACTCCCACTGAAACAGCGAGAAGAAGCCGAGAATGATCACCACGTCGTGCAGGTTGGCGATGATCGCCGACACGCCGAATTTCCACTCGAAGCGCACCCACAGGTAGAGCACGATGCCGATCGACACAAACAGCAGCGCCAGCGCGCCGTCGTTGAGCAACTCCTTGCCGACCTGCGGGCCGACGAATTCGACGCGTTTCACCACGATCTTGCCGGTGGCCTTGGCATCCGGCTGCGCCGCACAGTTGGCCTCCGGGCCAGCGGCGTCCTTCCAGTCTTTTTTGACCTCGGCGAGTTTGTCGGGCTTGGTGCTTTGCAGCCGGTCGCAGTACGACCTCACCAATTGCGGGCACACCGCTTCAAAAGTCTGGCCGCCAACTGCCTCCAGATTGCACAGGTGGTTGGTCACCGTATCGGATAGTTTCGCGCTGGTAAGCCCCTGCTTCACCGGCAGGCGGATGAGCACGTCGCGCGTGGTGCCGAAATTCTGCACGCTGACCTCGGTGAAGCCGAGTTTCGCGATGCCGTCACGTATCTTGTTCAGATCAGCCGCCTCCTTGTAGCTGACCTCCATCACGGTGCCGCCGGTGAAATCAACACCGAGGTGCAGCCCCTTGATCGCGAGCGAGGCCACCGCGACCACGAACGTGAGCATGGAGATCACGTTGAAGATCAGCGCGTAACGCATGAACGGGATGTCGCGCTTGATTCTGAAAAATTCCATTTTTAAGTTCCGTAAGCCTTGAATTGCGAAGCGCGGGCAGCGATCACTGTTTGATGTTCACGGTTCACTTTTTGCCCTTATTGGGATTCTTCTCATCCGTGTCGCCGCTGGGCTTCCACACCTGCCCGATCGAAACCTTGTCGAGCTTGCGCCGCGTGCCGTAATACAGATTGACGATGGCGCGCGACACCATCACCGCGCTGAACATCGAGGTCAAGATGCCCAGACAATGCACCACCGCAAAACCGCGCACCGGGCCGGAGCCGAACGCCAGCAACGCCAGACCCGCAATCAGCGTGGTGACGTTGGAATCGAGAATGGTGCCCCACGCGCGGTCGTAGCCCGCGAAGATCGCCGCCTGCGGCGTGTTGCCGTTGCGCAGCTCCTCGCGTATGCGCTCATTGATCAGCACGTTGGCGTCGATCGCCATGCCCAACGCCAGCGCGATGGCGGCGATGCCGGGCAACGTCAGCGTCGCCTGTAACATGGACAATAATGCTATTAAAAACAATAGGTTACATGCAAGCGCCAAAATCGAGAAGGTGCCGAACAACAGGTAGTAAAAAACCATGAACGTGGCAATCGCGGCAAACCCGTACCACATTGAGCGAAAGCCGATTTCGATGTTTTCCTTGCCCAGCGACGGGCCAACCAGTCGCTCTTCGATGATTTCCATCGGCGCCGCCAGCGCACCGGCGCGCAACAACAGCGACAGATCCTTGGTTTCCGAAGTGGATTTGAAACCGGTGATCTGAAAGCGCGCGCCCAGTTCCGACTGGATCACCGGCGCGGTGAGCACCTCGGGCTTGCCGCGGTCAATCAGCAGAATCGCCATGCGGCGTTTGACCGCCTCGCGCGTGACTCGCGTGAACTCGCGCGCGCCCTGCCCATCGAGCGTCACGCTGACGATGGGGCGATTGTCCTGGGAGTCGAAGCCCGGCTGCGAGTCGGTGAGACGCTCACCGGTAATCACCACCTGCTTGCTCAGCAGCAGCGCTTCCTTGCCGCTGTCGCGCTGCGAATAAAAGAGCTCCATGCCGAAAGGCACCTGGCCATTGATCGCGGCGTCTATTTTTTGCGGATCATAGTTGCGCGAGCCCGGATCACCCGCGTGCGCCTCGACCATGCGAATTTCGAGTGTCGCGGTGCGGCCGAGAATATCCTTCGCCTTGGCGGTATCCTGCACGCCGGGCAATTGCACCACCACCCTGTCCGCGCCCTGCTGCTGGATGATAGGCTCGGCCACGCCCAGTTCGTTCACGCGGTTGCGCAGCGTGGTGATGTTCTGCTGCAGCGCCAGTTCCTGCGTGCGTTTTTCGGCTTCGGGCTTGAGCGCCGCGGTGATACGAAACTCGCCGGCGGAGGCGTCATCCTGCGTGCGCAGCAAGAGATCCGTCAGCACTTTGTCCAGTTCGTTAAGCCCCTTGTCGCGCGCCACCTTGTCGCGAAACCGCACGGTGACCGAATCCTTGTCGCGCGTGACGCCCGAATACTGAATTTTTTTGTCGCGCAGCGTGCCGCGTACTTCGTTAACCGTGGTATCGAGCTTTTTATTAAGAGCGGCCTTCATGTCCACTTGCAGCATGAAATGCACGCCGCCGCGCAAATCGAGGCCCAGATACATCGGCAGCGCGCCGATGGAGGCAAGCCATTCAGGGCTGCGTGATAACTGGTTTAACGCAACCACATAATCTTCGCCCAGATTTTCCTTCAGGTAATC
>CAMDLH010000007.1 GCA_945901405.1 Bordetella parapertussis
CCGCCTGTTCCTCGTCAAGCTCGATGCGGCTTCACATCCCGGGGGCGGCGACGCAGTCTTGCCCGTTCTTTGCGTCTGCGCCGCTGTTGCCTGCCAGCGTCTTGAAACTATCGGCCTTCCCCAATGCGGTCATTTCGGGACTTTCCACCCTCACGGCCGGCTTCACCCGGTACCATTGCGCCTCGCTTGCGTTCGTGCCTACACATCAAGCCCACCGTTACCGGTGAACCTGCAAGGCTCGATACCAGACCCGTGGCTAGCGGCTATCTGGGCGGGACTCTCACCCGCTGGAACATACGACATTGCCATACCGCAACAAAGACCTGACCTCACAGCTTTCCCCCACGGACTGAATGATCGGCCCCAATTCCGGGCTTCAGGCTCATGCCCAATTGGGTACGGCTGACCGCCGACGAAATCCCAATTTAGTGATATAGTGCATTCGTGCAATCCTAAATAGTGGAGGTTTCCATGACTACACTCACTTCGCCCCCATCGGTAAAAATCGTCGGAACAAATGGCCAGATTTCATTGGGCAAGCAGTTCGCCGGCCGGCAAGTCCTGGTTGAAGAGCGGGAACCCGGCGTTTGGCTGGTGAGAACAGCCACTGTCGTGCCCGACAATGAAAGCTGGTTACAACAGCCGAAGGCAGCCTCGGACGTGCAAAATGCAATCCAATGGGCGCAGGCCAATAAGCCCTCGGACAGCAAGTTGGCCGCGACGCTCAAACGTCTGAAAAATGCCTAAAGGCCTTGTAGAGGCGCTGGTGAGGCTGGACTTGAATAATCCAGTCTTCCAGCAGAATCTGCTCGCGTCGCAAAAACAAGAACGCCATGCCGCGTTGGATACGCTCAACAAGTTGCGTCAGTTGACCTGGAATCAGGTGTATCGGGATCAAGGCTTGAAGTGGGAGAAGATTATCAGCATAAAACCGCCAACCGGCATTGACGCTTTGTATTCTCTGCGCATCACGCAGTCACGGCGAGCAACCGCATATCGGGATGGAGAGTTTATCCGCCTGCTGACCATTGCAGCCGATCATGACAGCGCCTATGGAAAGAAATAACGCCAAGCTTTAATTGTCGCGCAGGCAATACACAAGGAAGGCGCCATGAAACTTGATTTGATTGCGGTGATGGTTGCAACCGTGGCCGCACCCGGACTTGCGCTCGCCCAGCAACAGAAATTCCCCACCAAGCCCGTGCGCATCGTCACTGTCGGCCCCGGCAGCCAGAACGATATTCTCGCGCGCTTGATGACGCCGAAAATGAGCGAAGCCTGGGGGCAGCCCGTGGTGATTGAAAACCGCGCGGGCGCGGGTGGCGCGCTGGCGGCATCCATCGTCGCCAAGGCATCGCCCGATGGTTATACGGTGTTGATGCTGTCGAACCAGTTCGCCATCGGCGCGGCCTTGCATGCGAATCTGTCCTATGACCCGGTCAAGGATTTCGTCGGCGTGAGCCAGATTGGCGTTGCCACCGTGGTGCTGGTGGTGCCGCCTTCGCTCGGCGTCAAGTCCGTCAAGGAGCTGATCGCGTTTGCACGCGCCAAGTCCGGGGCGGGTCCGTTCCTGTTCAGTTCGTCGGGCGCGGGCAGCGGCACGCACATGAACGGCGAGATGTTCCGGCTTGCCGCGGGCCTCAAGGCAACGCACGTCGGGTTCAGGAGCTCGGCCGAGGCCTCCATCGAGGTTGCGTCGGGCCGCGTTCATTACAGCGTGTTGCCGCTGGGGCCCGCGCTGCCGTTTATCAAGGACGGCAGGATGCCCGCGCTGGCAGTGGCCAATCAGCGCACGCCGCTGCTGCCCGACGTACCCGCGATGCTGGAAGTATTGCCCAATTACGAACGGGCGGGATCGTTCGGCTTGCTCGCACCCGCCGGCACGCCGCCCGCGGTTCTCAATCAAATCAGCAAGGAAGTAACCCGCTTACTCAAACTGCCCGATATCAAGGAGCGCTTGCAGGGCATGGGCTTTGTTCCCGCGCCGAGCACGCCGGACGAATTCAGCAAGATCGTGCGCGCCGACATCGAGACCTTCATCAAGATGGCCAGGGCCGCCGGCTTTAGAGCCAAGTAACGCGCGACCGACCGCCGGGTTACGCGTTAGACAGCCCGTAGAACGCCATGGCGTTCTCGCAAACAATCTTGTTGCGCACGCGTTCGGGCAGATGGCTGAACTGCTTCTTGATGTAATCCTGCGAGTCCGGCCATACGCCGTCGGGATGCGGGAAGTCCGAACCCCACATCACGGTTTCCTCCCCCATGCGGTGCAGCAGTTCCACGCCCACTTCATCGACCTGAAACGTGGCGCGGCACTGGCGCTTCCAGTAGTCGCTCGGTTTCATGGACAGCTCGAGATCGTTGTGAAACTGATCTTCATACTCGTAATCCATGCGGTCAAGGATGTAGGGAATCCAGCCGATGCCGCTCTCGCCCAGCACAATGCGAATCTTCGGGTAGCGCTCCAGCACGCCGCCGTAAATCACCGCCATCAAAAACTGTGCGGTCACCAGTTGAAAGCCGGTGATGCTGACCGCGGAGGCCGCGCGCTGCGCGCGAAACGGCAGATGATCGCGCGACGCGACCTTGCCCCCACCGGTGGTGTGAAAGTGCATGGGCAACGCAACTTCATTGACGGCTTGCCACAACGGCTCCCACAGCGGCTCATAGAGCGGCACCATGTCGGGCGAGGTTGCGAATTCCAGCCCCTTCAATCCCAGCTTCGCGGCGCGGCGTACTTCGGCAACTGCCGCGTCAAGATCGAACGGTGTGAGCGAACCCAGTCCGATATACCGGCCAGGCGCATGCTTGCAGAAATCCGCCAGCCACGCATTATAAATTTGGTACATCTCGATGGCGGCTTCGGGGTCGTTGAGCCGATTGCCCGCGCCGAGTATGCCGTACAACACCTCCGCCTGAACGCCATCGCGATCCTGATCCTTCAAACGCAGCGCGGGGTCGGTGAGGCGGCGAATACCCTTGCTGCCATCCTCAAACAGACCCTCGGCCGCCATGCGGTCGGAGCGATGAATCTGTCCCGGCACGTATTTGCGCCCGGCCGACCCCATGCCGTTCATCAGACCAAAGCGGGCGCCGCGTTTGGTGACCCACACCTTGCCGTCGGGGCCATCGGTCACGTACGGCATACGATCCTTCATCGCCTGCGTGGCGTTGGACGTGAACAAATCCGGCGGCAGCCAGATTAGATCAAGGTGACAGTCGGCGGAAATAACCTGGTATCGCATTGGAGTCCTCCTTTTGGGGTTGGAGATAATTTTTGCGGCGGTCGGGCACGCACAATGATTGCCCGCCGGCGCGTAAACTACTTCTGCTTGTGAACACAACTTATTGTATCGTAGCACCATGGACAACGCGCCAGAACAAGCCGAACGATATCTGGACTGACGCTAAAACCGGAGGGATGGATGCTCTTGATTAATGCGCGCAGTTCCGTTGCCATCGCGGCCGCCGCGGTGCTGCTCTGCCTACAGGCGGGCGCACCTGCCGCGGCGCAGGCCTATCCCGCCAAACCCATACGCATGGTCGTGCCGTTTCCCGCCGGCGCATCGAGCGACGTGGTGGGCCGCATGCTGGGGCAAAAAATGTCCGAGCAACTGGGCGAACAGGTGGTTGCGGATAACCGCGCCGGCGCCGGAGGCAATCTGGGCATCGGCGTCGTGGCCAAGGCCGCGCCCGACGGCTATACGATCCTGATCGCCACCGCGAGCATCGCTGTCAGCCCCGCGCTGTACGCCAATCTCGGTCTTGATCCGGCCAAGGATCTCGCGCCGGTGGCGCGGCTCACCATCATTCCGAACATCCTGCTGGTGCATCCGTCGGTGCCGGCCAAAACCTTGCGCGAATTCATCAATCTTGCGCGCAAATCCCCCGGCAAACTCAATTTCGGTTCGGGGGGCGCGGGCACGACCAACCATCTTGCCAACGAGTTGCTCAAGCACCTTGAAAAAATCAGCATCGTGCACGTGCCGTACAAGGGTGTCACTCAGGCGATGACGGCGATGATGGGCGGCGAGGTGGACGAAGTGGTGATGCCCGTCACCACGGCAATACCGCAAGTTCGCGCCGGCAAAGTGCGCGCGCTGGCGGTGCTGTCGGAGCTACGCATACCCACGCTGCCCGAAGTGCCGACCGCCAGGGAGGCCGGCGTTAACGATTTCATCATGCCGGTGTGGTATGGCATGTTCGCGCCCGCGGCGACGCCGCGCGATATCGTGACGAGGTTGAATCGTGTGCTGGTGAAAGTACTGGAGGCGCCGGACGTGCGCGAACGGCTCACCGCTCAGGGCGTTGATCCGTGGCCCGGCACGCCGGAACAACTCGGCGAACTGCTGCGCACGGACATTGCCCGCTACGGCATCATCGTGCGCAGCGCGGGCTTGCCCAAACAATAACCCAAAAAAAATCCGGCGCGCGCCACTCGCCGCAACGCCGGACACAATCAGCCGGCAATCATCACACCATCGACTGGCCGGGCCGCTTCATGTAAATATCCTTGATGCCGTCGGCCGTCCAGCACGCCAGCATGCCGATAGTTTCGGTCGGCCCCACCGCCGCGTTTTGCGGATAGGCGCTGCCGCCGACCACGAACAGATTCGGCACATCCCACGATTGCAGGTGTTTGTTCACCACGCTGGTGCCGGGGTCGGCGCCCATCACCGCGCCGCCGATATTGTGCGTGCTCTGATACGGAACGATGCTGTATTTCGTCGGCACGGCGCGCGCGGCGTAGCTCGTCGGCGACATGGCTTTCGCGATTTCGACGCATTTCTCGTTCATGAACCTGAGCATTTTCTGCTCGTTCTGATGCCAATCGAATGTCATGCGAAGGAGCGGCAGACCGTTCGAATCGCGATAGGTCGGATCAAGATCGAGATAGTGCTGGCGATAGCTCTGGCACGAACCGTGGATGCCGATGCTGAACGAACGGCGGTAGTTGTGCGCAACCGCTTTTTTCCACGCTCCGCCCCAGCGCGGCGTGCCATGGGGCACGGGCTTGTTCTTGATCGGCGTGGCGCCAGCGCTGGATACCGCGATATAGGCGCTGCCCACGAAGCCAAGTTCGGAGCGGTCGATCTCCTCGCCATTGAGATCGTCAAACTGCACGCTGGTCATGCCGCCGCCGATGAAGGGATTAAATTCGCGGTCATCGAAAAACACCTCGACCTTGCCGCCGGTCTGGTACGAATAATTGCGGCCCACCACGCCGGTGCCCGACTGCGGATCGTACGGCTTGCCGATGCCCGACAGCAGCAATAGCCGCGTGTTGTTAAAGCAATAGGTTGACAGCACCACGATGTTGGCGGGCTGTTCGACCGTGCGGCCGCGCGAATCAATGTAGGTAACGCCGGTGGCCTGCTTGCCGGTGGAATCGGTGTTGACCTTGATCACGTTGCACAGTGGGCGCATCTCGAAATTTTCTTTTTTCATCAGCGCCGGAATCACCGCGGTGAGCGGGTTGGCTTTCGCACCTTGCGCGCACGCATGGCTGCTGCAAAAACCGCCGCGCTGGCATTCGCCCATCAACACCTTATAGAGATTGGTGTAATCGCGCGTCATCGCCGCGGCCGGCCCCGGGAACGGGTGATAACCCAATTCGCGCGCCGCCTTGGCGAAAAACTCGCCTTGCGGCGTGCTGCGCGTCGGCGGATTCGGATACTCGCGCGAACGCGGGCCTTCGAATGGATTGCCGCCGGGCTGGATTTCACCGTTCAGGTTGCCGGCTTTGCCGCCCACACCGTAGATGTGCTCGAACTGATCGTAGTACGGTTCCAGTTCTTCGTAAGTCACACCCCAATCCTGACTGGTGCAATCCTCGGGAAAGAATTTCTTGCCGTGGCGCTCGGTCATGCGGCTGCGAATTTCAAAATCGTAGGGCAAAAAGCGCCGCGCGTTGCAGCCCCAGTGCGCGGCCGTGCCGCCGACGATTTCGCCGGGCTTGAACGAACCCAATTCGCGCATCGGCAGCGCGGTCTCGCTCATGTTGTTGCGTATGGTAATGGTTTCGCGCGACAGGTTCTGGAAAATATCGCTGTGGCGGTCGTATTTCAGTTCGTCATGCGTATACGGCAGCACAAAGTCGTGCTGCGGTTCGACCATGCGCCCGCGCTCCAGGCACACCACGTTCAGGCCCGCGTTGGCGAGTTCCATGCAGATGATCGATCCGGCGACGCCGCTGCCCACCACCACCGCGTCAACTGGTTTTAATTTTGTCGTGCTCACGTTATTTTCCCCCGGTCGATTTAATGGGTTTGATCATGATGTGCTTCGCATAGCCTTGCGCGTCCACCTGCGCCTTCTTCGTCTCGATGTCGAGTATGCTCACCGGCTCCGCGCGATAGATTTCCGGATTGTCGATGTGCGCGTTGTAAGCACCCGATGCAACGCCGGGGAAGCCAAGCAGCTTCCAGCCCACCTTGTCGCGGTTGCCGCCATAGACTGGGTCGGCAAAAAATCCTTCCTCGGTGTTGCGCCACAAAATATCGAAAAAAAGTTTGCTCGACAGCGAGGGCAGATCGAGCTTGCCGTGTTCGAGCGCCTGCAAAACTTCGTCGCGCTGCTCGCCCGTCAGGAATTCAAAATATTTGCCGTATTGCTTGTTGCAATACTGGTTGGTGTCGCGGATGCCGGCGCGATAAATCTCCTGCGGTATCAGCCGCGACTGGAACCCCTGCTGCGGCGTGCCTTCCAGCCACGGGCCGGAGCGGTAATTGCGGCCATGTGTGCCCCAGACACTGCACAACTGACGGTCGATGTAATAAGTGACATCGGCGTCTTTCGCGCCAGGCCCGAGTTCATCTGCCGGAATCAGGCGCTCAACCGCCGCATCAAGAAAGCGTACCTCCTGTGGCGTCAAATAACCGTACGCGTGTGGAACAGCGGAATCTCCCATCCTCGTGTCTCCCCGAATTTGGATAACAGCGGCAGCCTACAACCAAGGCGCCGTGGTCGACGCCCGCTCCGCAGAGTTTGCATTATAGCGGCCAACGACGTTTGCGGGCACGCACCGGGCTAATCGCGATCACGAGATGAACTCTACGCGTCCCGGCGGAGGGGGCGGCTACAAACCTACTGCAACGCAAGTCCGGCGGCTTTCACCACTTGCGCCCAGCGTTTGGTCTCCGCCTGAATGAACGCGGCAAAGTCTTCACGGGTCGTCGGTGCGGCCTCGATCACCATTTCGGTCATGCGTTGCTGCACGTCTGCCGCCAGCAATACCTTGCTTAGATCCGCGTGTACTTTGGCCAGTAACGGCGCCGGCGTTCCAGTGGGCACGCATACGCCGTACCACGACGTCACCTCAAAGCCCTTCATCCCTGACTCGTCCATGGTCGGCGTCGACGGCAATTGCGATGCGCGCTTGAGGCTCGTCACTGCCAGTGCGCGCGCGCGGCCGCTCTGCACCGGCGGCAACAACGCCGGTATGTTGGATATGGCCACCGGAACCTGCCCGCCTATCAGATCGGACACCGCTTGCGGCGCGCCCTTGTAGGCAATGTGCACTACGTCGATCTTGGCCATGGTCTTGAACAGCTCCATGCCCAGATGAGGCGAGGTGCCCGCGGCGGACGAACCGTAGCTCAGTTTGCCGGGGTTGGCCCTGGCATGTGCGATGAATTCCGCGACAGTGGCCGCGGGCAGCGAAGGATGCACGATCAGCACGCTGGCGGTGGTGCCAATGCGTGTGATGGGCGCGAAATCACGCGGCGGATCGTAGGCCAACTTCGCATACAGCGACGCGGCAATCGCGTTTGACGCGATGTTGCATTGAAACAAGGTGTAACCATCAGGCGCGGCCCGTGCCGCAAGCGCGGCGCCGACGGTGCCGCCGGCGCCCGAACGGTTATCCACCACCACTTGCTGGCCCCATATCCTGCTTAAACGGTCCGCCATCAAGCGGCCCACGATGTCGGGCGAAGCGCCCGCCGGGAATGGCACGATATAGCGCACGGGCTTCACCGGGTACGCTTGAGCAAACGACAGGCCAGGGCAACAGAAATACGCCAGCGCCATGGCGGCCGCAAGCAGCGGTGTTATCTTCGGCATTGCACTCCCCGCACAACAAGTCTGAAAATTACAAAAGCGCCGCTCACTTGCCTTTAAAAAAATGCAGCACGGTATCCGCGAACAATTGCGGCGTCTCCACGTTCATGAAATGCCCGGTATCGGCCAGCAAATACGTGGCACCCGTGATCGCATTGGCGACCTGCCGTGCTTTCGCGGGTGGGCGCTGGGTGTCGTGCATGGCGCCGATCACCAGCGTGGGCACCTTGATTTTCGCGTATTCGGGCGTGAGATCGACAGTGTGCATCATGCGCGCCTGCGCCGCGAACGAGGCCGGCGTGTTGCAAACCCAGCGCGACTGGTAGCGCTTGAAACGTTCGCGATCCAGTGCGCGCAAATTCTCCGGGTACGAGCGGTCGTGGCTCGCCTACATCGCGGCGCGTATGCCTTCGCGCTCGACCAGCACGGCGCGCTCCAGGCTTCCCGGGCCACGCGCGGCGTTGGGGCCGATGCTGGGACTGGCCAGCACGAGCTTCGCCACGCGACCGGGGTGGCGTGCGGCAAACCCCACGGAAAAATCGCCGCCCATCGCGCAGCCCGCCACGTAGACCGGCGCGGTGATTTGCAGCGCATCCAGCAGCGCCGCCAAATCCGCCACCACGCCCTCGAAGCTCAACTCGCGCACCTTCTCGGAAAATCCAAAACCGCGCTGGTCGTAACGCAGCACGCGAAATTCTTTTTCCAGCGCCGGCAGTGCGTCGGCATAACTCTCGATGCACCCGCCTGCTTCGTGCACCAGCACCAGTGTGTCTTTCCCGGCGCCGCTCAATTCGTAACGCAGACTGGCGCCATTCGCTTCGATCCAGGGCATTGCTGTTCTCCTTTGATTCCATGGTTAATTCGCCTGGACGCCGGCTTCGCGCACCACGCGGCTCCATTTCTCGACTTCGCCGGCAACCAACGCGCCAAATGCTTCAGGCGTCGTCGCCACCACGTCGGTGCCGGTATTCGCAAACGCCTGCCGCACCTCGGCGGATTGTAATGCCTTGGTGATATCCGCGTGCAGCCGGTTGACGATGGGGCGCGGCATGCCCTTCGGCCCCGCGATGCCCAGCCATGTGGTCGCGGCGTAACCCGGCACGCCCGCCTCGGCGATGCTCGGCACATCGGGCGCTTGCGGCGAGCGTCTGGCGCTGGTCACCGCCAGCATGCGCAAGCGTCCGGCCTTGTGGTGCGGCAGCGAAATCGCGATGCCCGGAAAACCAACTTTCACTTGTCCGCCGAGTAAATCCGCCGTCGCGGGCCCGCTGCCTTTGTATGGGATATGCACCATGTTCACACCCGCCATGGACGTGAACATCACGCCGTACAGATGCTGTGCGCCGCCAGAGCCGGATGACGCCCAATCGATTTTGCCGGGCTGCGATTTCGCGAGTGCGATCAAATCCTGCACCGATTTCACCGGCAGCGAGGTATGCGTCACCAGCGTATTGGGCGCGGAGCCAAACTGCATCACCGGAGTGAAATCCCTCACCGGGTGATACGGCAGTTTGCGATACAGACCCACGCTGATCGCAAACGGCGTCGCCGTCATCAGTATGGTGTAGCCGTCTGGTTGAGCAGTGGCCACGGTCTCGGTGCCGACTACTCCGCCCGCGCCGGGGCGGTTGTCCACCACAATTTGTTGCCCCAGCGACTCGGACAATTTCTGCGCGACAATGCGCCCCGGCACATCGGTGGCGCCCCCCGCCGAAAACGGCACGACCATGCGGATCGGACGTGTTGGATAGTCCTGCGCCTGTGCGTGCGCGACCGCGGCCATCGCAGCACATGCAAACCAGCAAGAACAAGATTTGAATGTAATGTTCATCGTAATCCGCCGTTGAAATTCATGCCAAGCCGCGTCAATACACGCGGCTCACGCGAAACCCCTGGCTCTCCAGTAACGCGAGCACGCTGCGCTCGCCGTACAGATGCAGCGCGCCGATGGCGACGAACGCTCGCCCGGCTTTCAGTTGCGGCTGCATGCGCTCCGCCATGCGCGTGTTGCGCTCATCGAGCGCGTGTTTTTTCAGGCGCTCGTTCATCTGCTTCATTTGCGCGTCGGCGCCGTCGTCCTCGTCGGCGATGCGCGCGACCGCGGCAAGGTCGCGCGCGATATAGGCATCGACCATGCGCCGCATGGCGTCCTGCATGCGACCGCGTTGTTCAAGCGTGTAGCGCAGCATCAGCACCTGGTCGGATTCCGGCATGTTCTCGAACACGCCGACTTGCTCCTCGACGCTTTCAAGTTGATGCACTTTCAAGCCCCGCTCACGCGCGATGCCGTGCAACACGTTGTCGAGCACGCCGGCCGGATCTTGTTGCGGCATCAGCAGCATCAGCGTGACTGCCCACGGCTTCATCAGCGGCATCACCTGCGCGGGCATGCCGAGCTTGCCCACGATCGCGGCGGCTTTTTCAAAAAGCGCCGGGCCGGCAACTTGCGCCAGATTGCGGCCATCGGTGTAGAACATGCGCCCCGCCAACTGCTGCACGTTGGCGGGCTCGAAGGTCAGCTCCATGGTGAAGCTCGATGACGCGTTCAACGCCGCGCGCACGGGCGCGGGCAGCGTGGTGACGCGCGCATCGGCCAGATGCACGGTGCCGAAGATGTGGCTGGGTTCGATGCCGGGCGCTTCGATTTTCCACAGCAACCCTTGCGCGTAACGATCGGTTTGCCGGGCAACGGCGTGCTGCAATGGCGCAAGGCACAAGCACAGCAACAGCCCCAGCCACCAGCGCGTGCCGCGCCGCATCTCGCACACCAAGCGTGCTTGCCTCATAATTCGGGCCTCCAAAAGCCATAATCATAAGCCCTGCACGTCATGAAACCCAGCCGCTCCGAATTCCATGTCATCCGCAATGTCAGCCACCATGTGCGTGTGTGGGGTGAACCCGGCCACCCTAAACTATTCCTGCTGCACGGCTGGATGGATGTCTCGGCATCGTTCCAGTTCCTGATCGATGCGTTCAAGCACGACTGGTGCGTGATCGCGCCCGACTGGCGCGGCTTTGGATTGAGTGGCTGGGCGAAAGAAGGTTACTGGTTCCAGGATTACTACGCCGATCTCGACACGTTGCTCGATCTGTATTCGCCCAACGAAGCCGCGTCCGTGGTGGGACACAGCATGGGTGGCAACATCGCGTGCACGTATGCGGGCATACGCCCCAAGCGCGTACGTAAACTGGTTTCGCTCGAAGGCTTCGGCATGGGGCGCTCAAGTGCGGACATGGCGCCGGGGCGCTACGAACGCTGGCTCGATGAACTGAAGGATCAGCCTTCGTTTCGCCCCTACGCGACATTCGACGCGGTGGCCGCGCGGCTGATGAAAAACAACAAGCGGCTCACGCGCGACAAGGCGGATTTTCTGGCGCGGCACTGGGCGCGCCAGACCGGCGGCGGAGAAATCGTGCTCAACTTCGATCCGCGGCACAAGAGCGTGAATCCGGTGTTAAGCCGGCTTGAAGAGCTGATCGAATGCTGGAAGCGCGTTACCTGCCCCACGCTGTGGGTGGTGACCAACGAGATCGATCCGCGCGGCTGGCGCAAGGATACGCCGGCGCAATTCAGTGAACGGAAAAATGCGTTTCGCGATTTTCGCGAAGTGCTGCTCGAAGACAGCGGACACATGATGCATCACGACCAGCCGCAACGGCTGGCCGCGATCATCGAGGATTTCGTGCGGCAGGACTAAGGATTACTCTACAAAAATATTGGGAAACGCAAAACCGCCCGTAAACAGCATGACGACAACCTTGCCCAGCCAAAAGATTTTTTCGGCGCCGCTCATTTGGGCAAAAGGCGTGCCGGTAATGGACGAGGGAGACGCAGCTTGCTGTTGTGCTTGATTGGCATCGGCCATGGTGATTTCCTTTGAGGGTTGGTAGTGGAAACACCACGCGCCGCGATTGAACCAGAACAGCGACTGCCCCGATGCGTGTCCGCTATTGGACACGCCGCGCTAATGAATCCCGGGAACATTGTGGGCGCACGTGCTTACCAATTACTTACCACGTGGCGAAACTGCGTGGCAAATCTGGCGTATGTATAAGTATATGTTTTTATTAAGTTTTTTAGCATTCCAATAATGTGGCTTATTGACCGGATCAAGAGAACCCGCAATACTGCGACCGCAATCGTTGCCATTTCAAAAACGACAATTCTGGAGGAGTCTCATGAAGCACCCAGCACTATTCCTATACGTGGCAGCGGCGCTCGCCGTAACCGCCAGCGCGCAGGCGCAGAATTTTCCCGACAGGCCGATACGCTTTTTAGTGAACTTTCCGCCCGGCGGTTCGACTGACTTTTCCGCGCGCTTTCTCGCGCAGCATTTGACCGCGGCGTTCGGCCAGACAATCGTCGTCGATAACCGCGGCGGCGGCGGCGGCAACATCGGCATCGACATCGTGGCCAAGGCCGCACCCGACGGCTACACCTATCTGCTCTCGGCCGAAGGCCCGGTCACCATCAACCCCAGCGTCTATGCCGCGCTGCCGTTTAACGCCCTGCGCGATATTCCCGCCGTCACGCAGGTCATCAAATACGCCAACATCGTGACGGTGCATCCGTCGATACAGGTGAATTCGGTGAAAGACCTGATCGCGCGCGCGAAGTCGCAGCCTGGCAAGCTGCGCTACTCGCATCCGGGCGTGGGCACCGGCAACCACCTGGCGGTGGAACTGTTCAAGATGATGACCGGCGTGGACATCATCAGCGTGCCCTACAAGGGCGGCGGCCCCGCGCTGGTGGCGCTGGTCGGCAACGAGACCCAGTTGTCATTCGCCACGCCGCCCTCGGCGTTGCCGCACGTGAAAGCCGGCCGGCTGAAGGCGGTGGCGCAGACCAGCGCCAAGCGTTCGGCGGCGCTGTCCGATTTGCCGACGGTGGCGGAGAGCGGCGTGCCCGGATTCGCGGTCGACGGCTGGGTCGGCATGTACGGCACCGCCAAGACACCGCCGGCCATCATCGACCGCATGCACGCCGAGGTGGTGAAAGTCCTGCGCCGTCCAGACATCAATGAACTGGTGCTCGCGGGCGGTTCCGAGACCGTGGGCAACCCGGTTGAAGAAGCGCGCAAGATCGTGCGCGAGGAAACGGCGATGTGGGCCAAGGTGGTCAAATCCAACGGCATCAAGGTCGAGTAAACCAGGACTGTTTCAGCGCGCGGCGCCGCGTATGGCATTCAGGTGCGTGCACACCGCGCGCGCCCCCGCCGCGATGCGTGGCGTCGAGCGCTGGATTTCATCGGCAGCCACGTGCTTGCGCGGCAACTGGTGCAATTGCGTTATCGGATGATTGCGCCAGCGCGACTCAAACACTTGCGCGCCCGAGGCTGAATCGCCGCCCACCACCACCTCGGGCGCCGCCGCAAGCACGGCTTCTTCGGACACCGAGGGTGTCAGCACCGGCAAATGCGCAAACACATTGCGCCCGCCGCACAGCTCGATCACGTCGCTGATGAGATGCGAACTGTTGACCGTGAGCAGCGGCCGCGGCCAGATTTCGTAGAACACGCGAACCGGGCGCAGCCCACCATGAGTCTTACGTAAATAATTGATTTCATTGATTAATTTTTCAGACGCTAAAGCGCCCTGAGCACTGCCCGCCAGCGTGCCGATGAGCCGCAGCACGCGCGCAATATCGGGCAACCGTTCGATCTCGGTCACAAACACGCGCAAACCGAGTTTCTCCAGGCGCGCGATTTCGGCTTGCGGATTGCCGCTCTTCCAGCCCAGCACCAGATCGGGTTTCAGCGCTAACAACCGTTCGGCATCAAAGCGCGCCGAGTCGCCGATTTGCGGAAACTTCAATGCCTCGGGCGGGTAATCGCTGTAACGGCTGACCGCGATCAGCCGCTCGCCCGCGCCAGCGGCAAAGACAAGTTCAGTGAGATGCGGCGACAGCGTGACGATGCGCCGCGCGGGAGCATCGAGTTTAAAGACGACGCCGCGGTCGTCGCGCAGTTCTAGCGGCTGCGCGTAGCTTGGCCATGCGGCCGCGAGCAGCGCAATCCACAAGAAACGGCGCAAGGTCAGTCGCTTGCCGCCGCCTTCAAGCGCCGCTCGCGCACTGCCGCCGCGAGGCCATCGAGCATGCCGACCGATTCTTCCCAGCCTATGCAGCCGTCGGTGATGCTGACACCGTAGACCAGTGGCTTGCCGGGCACCAGATCCTGCCGTCCGGCTTTCAAATGCCCTTCGGCCATGATGCCGAAAATGCGCCCGTCGCCCGCCGCGATCTGGCGCGCAACATCCTGCCCGACATCAACTTGCTTCGCCGGCACCTTGCTGCTGTTGCCGTGACTGAAATCGATCATGATGCGCGCCGGCACGCCGGATTCGGCAAGCGCTTTCGCCGCCGCATCCACGTTCGCCGCGTCGTAGTTGGGCGCTTTGCCGCCGCGCAATATGGCGTGGCAATCTTCGTTGCCCGAGGTGGACACAATCGCCGAGTGGCCGGCCTTGGTCACCGACAAAAAGTGATGCGGCGCCTGTGCCGCGCGTATCGCATCGACGGCGATGCGCACACTGCCATCGGTGCCGTTCTTGAAACCGACCGGGCACGACAGCCCCGATGCGAGCTCGCGATGTATCTGCGATTCGGTGGTGCGCGCGCCGATCGCGCCCCACGACACCAGATCGGCGATGTACTGCGGCGTGATCATGTCGAGAAACTCGCAGCACGCCGGCATGCCGGATTCGTTCAACTCCAGCAGCAATTGGCGCGCGACACGCAAGCCTTCGTTGATGTTGAAACTGCCATCGAGATTCGGATCATTGATCAATCCCTTCCAGCCTACGGTAGTGCGCGGCTTTTCGAAATACACGCGCATCGTCACCAGCAATTCGCCGGCGAGGCGATCCTTCACCGCCTTCAACCTGGCCGCGTATTCCTTCGCCGCCTTCACGTCATGTATCGAACACGGCCCCAGGATCACGAGCAGCCGGTCATCCGCGCCGTGCAGAATGCGATGTATCGCCTGCCGCGTTTCAAACACCGTCTGCGCCGCCGTGTCGGTAATGCCAAACTCGCGCAACACATGCGCGGGCGGGGCGAGTTCCTTGATTTCCTTGATACGCAGATCGTCGGTTTTGTGCTGCATGACTGGCCTCAACTTGCTGAAAAATCAAAGAGTTGGATTATAAACCAGCGGCGGCTGGATTTGAATGCCGTGCAACACTGCTACCATTCCGGCACATCAATCCATTGAAACCAACGCCATGACTACTTCGTTCAAACACCTGCGCCGCGGGATTTACTGCGTGCTGGCCGCGTTACCCCTCGGCACCATCGCGGCAGATGCTGCCTATCCCTCGCGCCCCATACGCATCCTGATTCCGTTCCCGGCTGGCGGCTCGACCGATCTCTTGGCACGCATGGTCGGCCAGCGCCTGACCGAAGCATGGGGCCAGCCCACGGTCTCAGACAACCGCGTGGGCGCGAATGCCATACTTGCCTCCGAAATCGCCGCCAAAGCCGCGCCCGACGGCCACACGCTGCTGATGATCGCCATCGGCCACGCCGCGAATGTAAGTCTTTATCGCAAGCTGCCGTACGACACACTAAAGGATTTCTCCCCCATCGCCGCCGTGGGCGACGTGCCGATTTTTCTTGCCGTGCATCCGCAGGTGAAAGCCGCGTCGGTGAAGGAACTCATCGCCCTGATGAAATCGAAACCAGGCAGCATCAACTGCGCCTCCGGCGGCGTGGGCGCGTCACACCACCTCGCGGGCGAACTTTTTCGTCAGATGACCGGCACCGATTTTCAGCACATCCAATACAAAGGCGGCGGCCCCGCGCTGATCGAATTAGTGGGCGGCAGAACCGACATGATGTTCACGCCGATTTCAACCGCAATACAGCACGTCAAAGGTGGACGCCTGCGCGCAATCGCCGTCACCTCGCCGCAACGCGTCGCCATCACGCCGGAGTTGCCGACAATCAGCGAAGCAGGCGTACCCGGCTACGAATCCCGAGCCTGGTACGGCCTCGTAGGCCCTGGGCGAATGGACAAAGCGCTGGTTGCAAAACTCAACGCCGAAATCGACGGCATGCTGAAAAGCGCCGCCGGTCGCGACAAACTGCTGGGCCTGGGCGTGATCCCGATGGGCGGCGGCGTTGCCGAATTTGACGGGTTTATAAGGCGTGAAATTGAGAAATATGCGAAGGTGGTGAAGGCTGGAGGGATACGGGTGGAGTGATGCGATCCCCCAATGCCTTCCGATGCACCGTGCTTAAATTGCCGGGGCAGCCGCGTAAGGCGTAATCGCCGAAGGCATTGCGCCGGACGGATTGCCCCAACAGAATCAGCCCCAGAACAACAAAAATAATCCGAGAACCCCGTCTTGGTTTTTTCCAAGTATTCTGTTTCGCAATCACCGCCCGGCGCAATGCCTTCGGCGATTGCGCCCTACGGTTTTCGGGGTGCTGCAAGAAAGAGATTCAGAGCTCGCACTCGCGAGGTGTGCGCAGCAAGTCCCCATGTGAGCCGCCGAGCAGCAGAGCCACGCCGGGAGGGGGTCGGCGAGGACTGTCTGAGTCCTCGTGGGGGTATCGCGAGGGCGAGTTCCGCAGCCGCCCGGCGTGGCGAGCAGCGCAGGGTAGCCCGTAGGGCCGGCGAACCGGGGGCCGCCTTCTTTTGGTTACTTTTCTTGGCGGTTCAAGAAAAGTGACCAGCCGCCGGGCTGCCCCCGGCGAACTTGGGGTTAATTTCGCGGCGTGCCAAATAAGGAACGGCGCAATGCCTTCGGCGATTGCGCCGTACACTTATTAAACGGTGCCGCCCACGGTTAACCCATCAATCCGCAACGTCGGCTGCCCCACGCCCACCGGCACGCTCTGGCCTTCCTTGCCGCAGGTGCCCACGCCTGAATCGAGCGCCATGTCGTTGCCTATCATTGCCACGCGTGTCAATGCGTCGGGGCCGTTGCCGATCAGCGTTGCTCCCTTGATTGGCGCGCAGACCTTGCCGTTTTCGATGATGTAGGCCTCGGACGCGGAGAAGACGAACTTGCCGTTGGTGATGTCTACTTGCCCGCCGCCGAAGTTAACGGCGTAGAGACCATTTTTCACCGAGGCGATAATCTCCCGCGGGTCTTTGTCGCCGTTCAACATATACGTGTTGGTCATGCGCGGCATGGGAATGTGTGCGAATGATTCACGGCGGCCGTTGCCGGTGGGTTTGGTTTTCATCAGCCGCGCGTTGAGGCTGTCCTGCATGTAGCCTTTGAGTACGCCGTCTTCGATCAGCACGTTGTATTGCGTGGCGTTGCCTTCGTCGTCGATGTTGAGCGAGCCGCGGCGGCGTGACAGCGTGCCGTCGTCGACCACGGTGACGCCGGGCGAGGCGACGCGTTCGCCGATGCGCCCGCTAAAGGTTGATGTGCCCTTGCGGTTGAAATCGCCTTCGAGTCCGTGGCCAACAGCCTCGTGCAGCAGCACGCCGGGCCAACCCGGCCCCAGCACCACGGTCATGGTGCCGGCGGGTGCTGCACGCGCGTTGAGATTGACCAGCGCCTGATCGACGGCCTTTTGCGCATAGTCCTGCAACATCGCGTCGTCAAAGTACGCATAGTCGAAGCGCCCGCCACCACCCGCACTGCCCTGCTCGCGCCGGCCGTCTTGTTCAACGATGACTTGCAGCGACACGCGCACCAGCGGACGCACGTCGGCGGCGTTGACGCCATCGCTGCGCGCCACCATCACCACTTCGTATTCGCCGCCGATGGAGGCCATCACTTGCGTGACACGCGGATCGAGTTTGCGTGCGTGGCGTTCGAGGCGTTCGAGCAGCGACACTTTCGCCGGATCGTCCAGACTCGCCAGCGGGTCTTGCGGCAGATACAGGCTGCGCCCGCCGTTGCGGGTGGCGATTTGCGTGGAACTCGATCCGCCCTGGCGCGCGATCGCGCGCGTGGCGCGCGCGGCATCGGTCAATGCGTTGAAGCTAATGTCGTCCGAGTACGCGAACGCGGTTTTCTCGCCGCTCACTGCGCGCACGCCGATGCCTTGATCGATGTTGAAGCTGCCGGATTTGACGATGCCTTCCTCGAGGCTCCACGACTCGCTGCGGCTGTACTGAAAATACAAATCCGCGTAATCGACCTTGTGCTGCATGATCTGGCCGAAGACACTTTGCAGCTTGTTGTCGTCGAGCGAGTATGGCGCAAGCAATATGTCGTGCGCGGTGGTGAAGTTCTGGTCTGAGGTTGCGAGTGCGGGTTCCACAAATGTCCTTGATAAAAACTCGTTTAAAAACAATTACTTAGGTTATTACATCGTGCGGTGCGACAACGCCGGCAGATTGCGCCGCAGGCGTTGCAGATAGGCGAGGTTAACACCCGCGACGACCACGCCCGAGCCGCGCGGCAAACGGTCGAGCACCACGCCCCACGGATCAACGATCATCGAGTCGCCATGCGTCTCGCGGCCGTTGAGATGGTAGCCGCCCTGCGCGGGTGCGAGCACGTAGGCAAGATTTTCGATTGCGCGCGCGCGAATCAACGTTTCCCAATGCGCCTTGCCGGTGGTTTCGGTAAACGCCGACGGCAGCAAAATAATATCCACGTCCTTCATCGAGCGATACAACTCCGGAAAGCGCAAGTCGTAACAAATCGACAAGCCGAGCCTGCCGAACGGCGTATCGACGGTGACGACCTTATCACCCGGCTCGATGGTGCGCTCCTCGTGATATTGCTCCTCGCCCATCTGAAAACCGAAGAGGTGAATCTTGTCGTAGCGCGCGACCTGCCTGCCGTTGTTGTCGAATACCAGACAAGTATTGCGCACCTTGCGCGGATCGCTCGATACCAGCGGCGCGGAACCGCCGACGAGCCAGATGCCGTGTTTCTTCGCGGTCTCGGAGAGAAAATTTTGTATCGGACCGCCGCCTTCGGCCTCGCGCACATCCACCTTGTCGGTGTCGCGCATGCCGAGTATCGCGAAGTACTCCGGCAGCGCCACGAGTTGCGCGCCCTCTGCGGCGGCAATGGCGATCAGCCGCCCCGCTTCCTTCAGATTGCCTTCGACGCTGGGGCCGGAGGCCATCTGCACGGCGGCAATGCGTGTGACGCCGGGTTCATTGGCGGGCGCGGGCTTGCCCGCGATTTTTGTGCTCATGATTTTTGGATGGTTACATTTCTATTCGACGGGCGGCAACGTGACGGCACGCGGCGCGTCCACCTTGGTAACCACGGGGTCTACCCAGGTTCCCGTGACATGGTAGTTGAAGGCCAGCAAATCGTCGAACGGTCTTTTAAACAGCAACGAGGCCACCAGCGCGGCAAGCCCAGCGGCGGGGTTCACAACCGCCGCCGCGATGGCCACGCCGCCCGAAATCTGCGGGCGAATTCTCAGATTCACGTCCTGCGTTTCACGTGCGAGGTCCACCGCCCCCGTCATGAACACCTCGGCGGAAGGTCCGCGCATCCTGAACCCTTCCACCTTGGCCGACCCTTGGTTGATTTTCAGAGACCCGATGAAATCATCGAATGCGAAGCCATCCGAGAACACGTCGCGAAAATCCAGCGTGAGGCGCCGCGGGATCGATTGCAGGCTCATCACACCCAGCAGCTTGGCGATGCCCGGCTCCATTTTGATGAACTGGCCCTTGGTCATGTAGGCCGCGATTTCGCCGGACAATGTCGGCACGTTGAACTGCTGCGGACTGCCCGACCAGCTCAGCGGGCCTTCCAGCTTGGCAACGCCGCCGCGTATGCCCTCCGGGTGACCCAGCCGCGTGAGCATCTTGCCTGCGTCCTTGATCTCCCACTTGATGGAAACCTGCGTGCGCGGCTGCGTGAGCCACGACTGCCAGATGCCCGTCACCGCCAAGTCGCCATCCGGGTTGGTGATCTTCAGTTGCTCGATCACCCAGTCGCGCTCTTTAGGCAGCGCGCGCAATTCGAGCCGTCCCAGCTTTTTCGCCGCCAACTGAAACTCGTCAACGACTAAATCCAGCGCGGGCAGATCGGGCGCGTCGCTGCCCGCGGGCGGCTTTTCGGGTTTGACGCCCGGCGTTGGCGTCGCGGCGGGCACTACAAGTTTTTTTAAGCGTGCAATGAGCCGCCCCTTGCCCTGCGGCTGCCAATTGGCATTGCCCTCGATCTCGCGGCCCGCGAGTGCCAACTGTATCGCGCCGTCCTGCCGCACGGCGCGCAACGCAAGATCGTGAAACTTGCGGTCGAACACATCGGCCTCGGCAAGCTTCACATCCACGCCGGCCAGCGTGTATTCGACCGCACCCACTCCCGAACTGGTGCGCCCGGACAGCACCAGCCACTCGTCGATATCCAGCTTGTTAAGACTGCCCGTGACCCACACGCCGGGGCGCTCCGGCTCGCCCGCCGCACCGCCCAACTGCACCACGCCGCGCTCGATCACCGAACGTTTGCCGTCGCTGAAACGATCCAGCCGCACACTGACAATTTCGCCGTAACTGAAACTGAGTTTGTCGCGCTCGCGGCTGACGAAGCGCCGCTCCACGCGTGTATTGACGGATTCGGCCGCGGTTTTGACGAACGGCGCGGGCAGTGTCGATGCAATGCCGCGCAGGTTCGATTCCAGCACGAGGTCGGCAGTTTTTTTGAACATCGTCAGCGAGCCGCTCCAGTCGGCAGCACCGCGTATGTGCGCGAGCCACGGCGGCCCGCCCGCGCGGCGCACCGCATCCGGGTTGATGCGGCCTTGCAGATTTAGCCTGATGGTCGAATCCGGCTGCGCCACGCCGGTGATGGTGAGCGGCCCGCCGAAAAACGTCGCGGTGGCGGTGGGCAGACGCACGCCGGATTCGCTGAATTCGACGCGGCCGCTGACCTGCTCCAGTGGCGGCATGCCGGCATCGACCACCAGTTTGTTGCCCGTCATCTGGTAAACACCGGCGACACGGGTCTTGTTCAAATCCGCAAAAGGCAATTCCAGCTTTAACGTGAGCTTGCCCGCGCCCTCGCCCTGCATGCCTTCGGTGAAGCGGTCGATGTAGTCATTGACCGGGCTTTGCGCGATGAACTTCAGGAAGTCCGGCGTCGGCCCGTCGGCTTCGCCGTTGATGATGAGCGTTTCGCCGTCACGGCTGAAACGCGGAATCTGCACATGCACCTTGGATAACTTCACGCCATAGATCGAACCCTGGCGCGCGTTGACATCCATGCGCAACCCGCGAAACGCAAGATCGCCTTCGATGTTTTCGATATCGGGCCAGCCATCACCGTAATGCAATTTGCCGCCGGCAACTTTCGCAGTAACATAGAACACCCCGTTCTTGTCATCGGGGAACGGAAAATCGCGCAGGTTTCCCTTGCTGCGAAAATTCACCTCATTCGATGTGCCCGCGAGAAACGCCTTGGTGAGCCACGGCCGCGCGTTTTTCGCCACGCGCAGCGGAATGTAATTCACCAACCTGCGCGCATCGGCGCGCGTAAGATTGCCGGTGATATCGATGATGCCCGGCTCTTCGGGGATGCGCTGGTACGTGCCGGAGAGCGTGCCCGCGAGATCGGCGTTGGCGTACGACACGCTGGACAGCTTGATGGTGAACTCGCGCGCGCGCCGCGTCCAGCTTGCCTGCGCGGTGAAGGTATCGAAATCCATCGGCGCCACGAACACATTCGGCAAATCAAGCTGCATCGCCTGCGCATTGAAGTTGAGCGTGCCGCCCTTGTCGCTGCCATCGATGTTGCCGCTCACACCCTTGAAGCCGGGAATGTCACCCTGACGATTCAGGCTCACCTTGTCGAAGCGTCCGCGCACGCTGTACTGCGCGGGCCGCGGCCAACTGCCGGTCCATTTCATCAGCACGTCATGCACGCTGCCGCGCGGTGCAAAATCGACGAGTTTGCGCCGCATCTCGGCCTCGAGCGGCAAATGGTCCACCAGCGACAGGAGCGGCGCGAGATCCAGATTGTCCACCAGCATCTCACCGGCGCCGGCCTTGCCGTCGCGGCTGGTGCTCACGCGCAGCGTGAAACTCGCCGGTTCGAGCGACAGATTGCCCGCGGTCTTGAAGCCCAGCTTGAAGGTGCTGAATTCGTAACCCTTGTCGGATTTTTTCCACGCAAGGCGGCCGCCCAGTTGCGCGAGGTCCAGTTCGGGCAGGTCTTTGCCGAGCTTGGTTTTCACCTCGCGCAGTCGCACGTCGGCGGTGAGTTCCTTCAAATCGCGTTCCTGTATCGTGGCCCACGCTTGCAAGGCGCCCGTGCCGCGCGGGAACTGCACCGGAAACGGCACCCACGCGCGCCACGCCGCGATGTCGGCGTAATCGAAGCGCACGTACAGATTGCCGCTCCAGTCAAGCCAGTCTTTCGCCGATTCGCCGCGCATGTCGCCGCGCACATCGAGCGGCCCGGCGAGTTCCGGCGGCGGCTCCGCGCGCAGCCCGAAGCGATGGCGATCTCCGCGATTCATCAAGCGAAAATCAACATTGCGCAGCGGCAGCACCGGCGCGCCGCGCTGCTCGTCGGTCCAGGTGATCTCGGCGTTGCTCACCGAGATATCGCGCTGATCGAGCAGCCAATCGGCAAAGCCGCCTTCGCCCTCGCCGCCCGCGATGTCGATGCCCTTGATACTGATGCGTCCGCGCTTATCGCGCTTCACGTCGAGCACCGGATGCACCAGCTCCAGCGAACGAAAATGGGGCCTAAGCGCCGCCAGCGACAGCCACGACAGCGTGCTGTCCACGCGCGCAAGCTCAATCGCCGGGCGCCCAGCCTGGTCGTGAACGACAATTTGTTCTAGCTTGAGATAAGGGTGCAGGCCCTGCCATTCTGCGGCAATCTTGCCGATGGTCACGCGCTGACTGGCCGCCGCGCTCACCGCGCGCGCGATGTCCTCGCGATAGTTTTCGATGTTGGGTAAAAAATAGTAACGCAGCGCCAGCACCGTCACCGCCACCACCAGCAAAGCCATCATCGCCAGCCAAAACGCCACTCGATACAGCCACGCCGTGCTTTTGACCATTCCGCGTAAGACGCTTGCTAGTGACAATTTTTTGCCCGTGTACCCAAAAAATGCGATATTCAATCAATGACTTGGCTATTCTAGCGCGAATCACTCCGTGTACACCCCTAACGCACCGGCCCCCACCGCGGAAGACCGCGCGCGCCAACTGAGCCGTTATCTGGATCAGCAACTCAAGGCGGACAACACGCTGCTCTCTGAAGTAGACCTGCGCCAGCCGGTATCGGTTGCAATGACAGGGGTTGAAAATTGCGCCTCACTGGCCGATCTGAAACGCGCGCTGCGCCGCTTGCGCCGGCAAACCATGGCGCGCCTGATCGTGCGCGATCTTGCCGGCTGGGCCAATCTGGCCGAAGTCACCGCGGCGATGAGCGCGCTCGCCGGGATTTCGATTCAACAAGCGCTCGACTGGCTTACGCACGATCTCGAGCAAAGCTACGGCGCGCCCATTGGTGAAACCAGCAACGCACCGCAGCAACTGATGGTGGTCGGCATGGGCAAGCTCGGCGGTGGCGAGCTGAATGTGTCGTCCGACATCGATCTGATTTTTGTCTACCCCGAGGAAGGCGAAACCAGCGGCCCGCGCAAACTCTCCAATCATGAATATTTCACCCGGCTTGGCCGCGCGCTGATCGGTGTGCTCTCCGAATTGACCGAAGACGGATTCGTGTTTCGCGTGGACATGCGCCTGCGCCCGTATGGCGACAGCGGGCCGCTGGTAGCAAGCCTCGCGATGCTGGAAAACTATCTCGTCACGCAGGGGCGCGAGTGGGAGCGCTACGCGTGGATCAAGGGCCGCGTGTTGACCGGTGAGCGAGGTCCTGAGTTGATGGAACTCACGCGCCCGTTTGTGTTTCGCCGCCATCTTGATTACAGCGCGTTTGCGTCGATGCGCGATCTGCACGCGCAGATACGCCGCGAAGTCGCACGGCGCGAAATCGCCGCCAACATCAAGTTGGGCCCCGGCGGCATCCGCGAGATCGAATTCATCGCACAAGTGTTCCAGTTGATACGCGGCGGACGCGACGCCGCGCTGCGCCGCCAGCCCACGCTGGAAGTGCTGGCACTCTTGGGCGAGCGCAATCTGCTGCCTGCCAGCGCTGTCGAGGAACTGACGCAAGCCTATGTTTTTCTTAGGAATCTGGAACACCGCCTGCAATATCTCGACGACGCGCAAACGCACACGCTGCCCGCCAGCACGGACGATCAGGCGTTGATCGCGAGCGCGATGAATCATGCGGATTTCGCGAGCTTTGCCGCCGAACTCGAACACCATCGCAACCGCGTGTCGCTGCACTTCAACGAAATTTTCGCCGCCGCGCCCGCCGAGCAGCACGCGCTCGCCGGCCTGTGGCAAGACAACAGCGAGGCAAACGGCAGCATCGAAAAACTCGCGGAGCTGGGCTTCAAACAACCGCGCGAATTGTGCGAACGGCTCGCGCACATGCGCAACTCCGCGCGCTACCGGCAAATGCCGGCGGCGAGCCAGGCGCGGCTCGACCGGCTGGCGCCGCTGGCTATCGAGACCGCCGCCAACGGGCTTGACGCCGATTTGACATTGGCGCGGCTGCTGCAATTTCTTGAAGCGGTGAGCCGCCGCGAATCGTATCTGGCGCTGCTCGAGGAATATCCGCAGGCACGCGAGCGGCTGGCGGATTTCATGCGATCGAGCCCGTGGATCGCTGATTATCTGACACAGCATCCGATCCTGCTCGATGAGCTGCTCGACGCACGCACGCTCTACGCAGCGCCGGATTGGGGCGTACTCGCAAGCGCATTACGATCCGCGCTCGACGACGCGGGCGACGACACCGAAAAGCAGATGGACATCCTGCGCCACTTCAAGCACGCGCAAACACTGCGCCTGGTGGCACAAGACCTCGCCGGCACGCTGCCGCTCGAAACGCTGTCGGATCACCTGTCCGATCTGGCGTGCGCAGTGTTGCGCGAGGTGCTGCGCCTGGCGTGGCTGGGCGTGCGCCAGCGCCACTGTGACGAACCGGCATTCACCATCATCGGCTACGGCAAACTCGGCGGCAAGGAACTCGGCTACGCCTCCGATCTGGATCTTGTGTTTCTCTACGACGATGCTGCACCCGAAGCACCGGAAAACTACGCGCGCCTCGCGCAACGCATCGTCACCTGGCTCACCAGCGCCACCGCCGCCGGCGTGCTCTACGACACCGATCTCAGATTGCGCCCCGATGGCGCGGGCGGCCTGCTGGTGAGCTCGCTCGCAAGTTTTCGTGCCTATCAAACCGGGCAGGCGTGGGTGTGGGAGCACCAGGCGCTCACCCGCGCGCGCGCGGTCGCGGGCAATGCCGCCATCGCACAGGCGTTTGAATCGCTGCGCACGGTGCTGCTGCGTAACCCGCGCGAACTCGCCACATTGCGCAACGAGATCACCGCCATGCGGCAAAAAATGCACGACGCGCATCCGAACACCAGCGGCTTGTTTGACCTCAAGCACGACGCGGGCGGCATCATCGACGTGGAGTTCATCGTGCAGTATCTGGTGCTCGGCCACGCGCACGCACACCCGGCGCTCACCGGAAACATCGGCAACATCGCGCTGTTAAAACTCGCCGGCGAGCTGGGCCTGATCTCGACTGACCTCGCCGAAACAACACGAAACGCCTACCGCGAATACCGCAGTCTGCAGCATGCATTGAGGCTGCAAGGCGAGCGCTACGCCCGCGTGCCGCCAGAGTCGCAGGCCGCCAGTGTCAACGCGGTGCGTGGGCTGTGGCACATGGTATTCGGCAATATGCGGTGAATGCGCTAAAATAATCGTTCAAACTCAACGAATTCCTGAAGGAGCATTACATGTCGATGGCAGACCGTGACGGGCACATTTGGTACGACGGCAAGCTCGTCCCCTGGCGCAACGCCACCACCCACGTACTCACCCACTCGCTGCACTACGGGCTGGCGGTATTCGAGGGCGTGCGCGCCTACAACACGGTCAACGGCACCGCGATTTTCCGTTTGCAGGAGCACACCAAGCGGCTGCTTAACTCCGCGCACATCTACATGATGAAGATTCCGTACTCCATCGAAGTCCTGATGGAAGCGCAAAAGGAAGTGGTGCGCGCGAACAAACTTGAATCATGTTATCTGCGGCCGATCGCGTTTTACGGCTCGGAGAAAATGGGCGTCTCGCCCAAGGGCAACACCGTGCATGTGGCAGTCGCCGCGTGGCCATGGGGCGCGTATCTTGGTGCTGACGCCATCGAAAAAGGTATCCGCGTGAAGACCTCGTCGTATGCGCGCCACCACGTCAACGTGTCGATGACGCGCGCCAAGTATTCCGGCACCTACGCCAATTCGATACTCGCCAATCTCGAAGCCACCGAACACGGCTACGACGAAGGCTTGCTGCTCGACGTCGATGGATTCGTCGCCGAAGGCTCGGGGGAAAATCTCTTCATGGTGAAAGACGGCAAGATTTATGAGCCGGAACTCACCAGCGCGCTGATCGGCATCACGCGCGATTCGGTCATCACGCTGGCGCAGGAGATGGGCTACACGGTCGGCTCCAAGCGCATCACACGCGACGATCTTTACATCGCCGACGAGGCGTTTTTCACCGGCACCGCCGCCGAAGTCACGCCGATACGCGAGGTTGACGGACGCTCAATTGGCAGCGGCGAGCGCGGGCCGATCACCGCCAAACTGCAAAAGGCGTTTTTCGATTGCGTGAACGGAAAGTCTGAAGCGCATCGTGCGTGGCTGACGCCGGTGGCCACATAAAAAGGGTTTGACTATGGCCGAGCAAACCGAAAATAAATCGCGCCACATCGAAATCACCGCCGCCGATTTGCCGCTGCACTGCCCCACGCCGTCGATGCTACTGTGGAACGCCCACCCGCGCGTGTTCATGCCCATCGAGAAAACCGGCGAGGCGTTGTGCCCGTATTGCGGCACCAAGTACACGCTAAAGGGCGGGCCGGCAGCGTCCGGACACTGAGGAGCGCAACAACAGTGTTGAGTTTTGAGTGTTTAGTGTTGAGTTAACCCCAATGTCAGAAGTATGACCACTCGGGTCGCATCGCGACAACTCAACACTTAAAACTCAACACTCAACACTTATTGCAATCCATGCGTATCCTCGTCGTCGCCCCGTCCTGGGTCGGCGACACCGTGCTCGCACAGCCGATGTTGCGGCTGCTGCACGAGCGCCACGCCAATCTAACGCTCGATGTATTGGCGCCGCCATGGACACTGCCGCTGCTATCGCGCATGCCCGAAGTGCGGCGCGGCATCGTCGCCCGCTTCGGTCATGGTGAATTGAAATTCGGCGAACGCCGCAGGCTTGCGCGCGAGTTGCAAGCCGAGCATTACGATCAAGCCATCGTGCTGCCGAATTCACTGAAGTCGGCGTTGATTCCGCTGCTCGCGAAAATCCCCATGCGCACCGGCTTTCGTGGCGAGATGCGCTACGGCTTGCTTAACGATTTGCGCACGCTTGACGAAAAAGCGCTGCCGCAGATGGCCGAGCGCTTCGCGGCACTGGCATTTGAACGCGGCAAACCGCCGCCCCTGCCGTTACTTTCGCCGCGTCTGGTTTCGCAACTAGCAGATCAAGAAAATATCGTTAAAAAACAATTACTTACGATAGATAAGCCGGTGGCGGTATTTTGCCCTGGTGCGGAATACGGCCCCGCCAAGCGCTGGCCCGCCGAATATTTCGGCACGCTGGCAAAACAACTCGCGCAGCAGGGTTACGCCGTATGGCTCATCGGCTCGCCCAAGGACGCCGCCATCGGCGATGCCATCGTTACGGCCAGCGGCAACGCGTGCACCAACCTCTGCGGCAAAACCGCGCTTGATGAGGCCATCGATCTCATCGCCTGCGCAGCGCTGGTCGTCAGTAATGATTCGGGCCTCATGCATGTGGCTGCTGCACTCGACCGCCCGATGTTGGCGCTTTATGGATCGAGCAGCCCGACCTTCACACCGCCGCTATCGCGAAAAGCGAAGGTCGTCAAAATCGACATCGAATGCAGTCCATGTTTTAAGCGCGAATGCCCGCTGGGTCATTTCAAATGCATGCGCGATCTGACGCCACATAGCGTTGCCGCCGCACTCGCCGCGCTGCACGCCGCGGAGTAGAATTCGACAACAGCCTACCCCTAAGCCCCGAATAGCCACGGATAAGAACGGATACACACGGATACCCTTGGGTTAATCTGTGTTCATCTGCGTTCATCTGTGTTTATCCGTGGCAAAAAAGGTTTTCGTTTTTAAATCAAACCAAGGAGCCGCAAATGAAGCTGATGTTTTTTGATGATTTCAAACTGGGTGTTGTCAAAGGCGACAACGTGGTCGATGTTTCCGCTGTTGTTAAGGACATTCCCCACCTCTCGCCCAACGGCCTGATGGTGGGCTTGATCGAGCGCTTTGACAGCTATCGTGGCAAGCTCGACGCGGCGGTTGCCGCCGGCGCCGGCGTGCCGCTGAAAAGCGTGCGCATTCGTCCGCCACTGCCGAGCCCCGGCAACATCGATGCCATGGCGGTGAACTACATGGAAGACGGCACGCGCGACAAACCCGCGCCGATCAACGCGTTTCACAAGGCCGCGAATGCGGTCATCGGCAACGGCGACACCATGGTGCTGCCAGACGTGCCCGCGACAGTATTCGAAGGCGAAGCGGAATTCGCAGTCATCATCGGCAAGCCGGCGACCAACGTCAGCGCGGCGAACGCCATGCAACACGTCTTCGGCTACATGAACTTCATCGACGGCTCCGCGCGCGGCCTGCCGCCGCCGGGCAACGTGTTCTTCCAGATGAAATCACGCGACACCTTCGCCCCCATCGGCCCCTACATCGTCACCGCAGACGAAGTACCCGATCCGCATAAACTCGCGATCAAGCTGTGGAACAACGGCGTGCTGATGCAAAACTTCAACAGCGACGACATGGCGCACAACATACCGCGCTGCATCGAGTGGCTGAGCTCCATCCACACGCTGTCCACCGGCGACATCGTGGCCACCGGCACCAACCATCGCGGATTGAACCCGTTCATGGACGGCGACACGATCGAACTCGAAACCGAAAAACTCGGACGTCTCACGTTCAAGGTGCGCGACGATCTGAAACGCACCTGGGCAAGAGTCACACGGCTGCAACACCACGATGCAGGCAAGGAAGGCGCGCATACGCCGCAGACTGGCGGCAAGTACAAGCCGTAACAACCCGTAGGATGCCGGTGAGCGAAAGCGAACCGCATCATTGATGTGATGAGCCTCGACCGATGCGGTTCCTTCGTCACCGCATCCTACAAAATCGTCAAGCTGCAACGATCGTAGGATGCGGTGACGAAGAAACCGCATCGCTCGCGCACAATACCAAAATACATAAATTATTCCCCCGCCTCTAACCCTTCCCCCGTTCCGCCACCCCAATCAGCCGGATACACACCACGTTTCAGGTAATTGTGAAACGTCGAATGCGGCCAATCTGCAACACGCCGCACCCAGCCATGCTTTACCGGGTTCCAATGGATGTAATCCACGTGCCGGTTGAAATCATCTTGGTCGCGGATCAGGTGCTCCCAAAATCGGCGTTGCCATATGCCGCGTTCGCCACGCGCCAAGCGGCTCTGCGAGCGCCGCTCGCCCTTGCCGATGGCACGTGAGAAATTCGCCTTGATCAATCCCCAGCGCATGGAAAAATCGCTGTCGCCCGGCGGCAATGTCCAAAGGCAATGCAGATGATCCGGCAACACCACCAGCGCATCGGTGCAGTACGGATGCCGCGCACGCACCGTGGCAAAGGCCGCGCGCAAATCGTCGAAACGATCCTCCAGCAAACGATTATTCTTGCGCCGCGCGAGGTTGACCGTGAAAAACCAAGTCGCCCCCGGCGCGTAAGCGCGGCGATATTCGGTTATGGTGCATCGAACAACGCATTACCGGAGATTCCGTTGATCCCGCAACGTAGGATGTGGTGAACGCAGCGAACCGCATCGGTCGAGTGTTCTGTACTTCGCAATCACGTGCGCGACTGATGCGGTTCGCTACGCTCACCGGCATCCTACGATGGATGCTACCGATGATTCAGCCATCCCCATTCACCCCAAAAAAACGACGCGCCTGAGGCGCGTAAGACGTAAAGAACCCAAGATCAAAGACTAAAGCGTCCTGGCGACACGAAACCCGACGCCGTTGACGCGAAAAACGGAAGTGCCCCCGTCGCGGTACGCGGAACGCAAACCCCGCGGATAAAAGTACCAGGAGCCGCCGCGCAACACGCGCAGGCCGCACTCTCCGGAAGTGCGCGCACCACCATCACTTGGCGCTCCATTGTGGTTCGCATTCCAGCAATCCTCCGTCCACTCCCACACATTTCCCGACATGTCGTGCAATCCAAATGCATTCGCCTGAAAGCTACCCACCGGCGCGGTGTAGGCATGATTGTCCGTGCAGGTAGCCACATTGGTGGCACTGGCGTTTGCCGTTTTGAGAGTTTGATCAGCACCATTGGCATATTGGCAATTATTCGCCGCGTTGTCGCCCCAATAATAGGCGGTGGTCGTGCCGGCCCGCGCCGTGTATTCCCATTCCGCCTCGGTCAGCAGGCGGTAGTTCCTACCGCTGTTGCGTGAGAGCCAAGCCACATACGCCTTGGCATCGTCCCAATTCACGCAAGCCACGGGATGTGTATCGTGTTGCGCATAGCCGGGATCTCGCCAATTCTTCGATGCGTCTTCTTGCCACTTCCCATCTCGGAACACATTACAAGCACCTGTTGCGCGCGCCGTCTCCTGCACAAACTGCGCATACTCCCCGCGCGTCACTTCAAATTTACCCACCGCCAGCGCGCCCGGAATAGTAACTCTGCGTTGCGGCCCCTCCTGATCGAATCTACCTGTTTCGCTGGTTGGCGAGCCTATGGTAAAACTGCCCGGCGGTATCACCACCATTTCCGGGCAAACATCGCAATCGCGGAAGCTCGTGCCGGGTGTGAAGTCGGTTACCGCGCCCGCGGCTACGGCGGGCGCCGGTTTAGGAGTGAGCGTCGATGGCGCCGCCGTCGCCACCTGCACCGGCGGCCTAGCGGTGCCCAATGTTTTCAACCGCGCCCGCGCCACCCCCGCAAAAATGCCGCTCGGAAACTGCTCCAGATAGGCTTGCAGCTCGGCGGCATTATTCGAATCCTTCACCGTCTCCCACAATGCGCGGTCGTCGGCGCGCGCGTCGGCTTGCGGCGCCGGCGCAGTGGGCGGCGCGAGTGCAACGTTGGCTGCACCATCAAGCCGGAAATAAAACTCGCCTGTGAGCGAATCGGCTTTCCACGGCACCTGCCTGTTGCCGGTGGCACGGGTGACATCGGCGGTCACGCGCCGAAATACCTTGTCGATGTCGGATTCGGGATGGTTGAGGCTTTGAAGCAAGTGCTGGGTATACAGACCGTTGCGCCCCGCGCCATCGGAGGCGACCGAGCCGGGGCCGGTGGCAAAAGCAACTAAGCTGCCCTTGGCGGCTTCCATTTGCGCGAGACCGCGGCTGCCGCTGCGAAAGCTGCGCGCATACGGGTTGTCACGGCAGGCATCGAGGATGATGATGTTCACACGGTTGCCTGCCGCATCCATCGCCGCCAGCACGCGGTTGGCATCCACCGATTCAAACTCAAGCTGATCTTCGCCGCCGATGTTGGCGCCCACGGGTATGAGAAAGTTGCGCCCGCGGCTCTGCACGCCGTGGCCGGCAAAGAAAAACAAACCCACGCCGCCCTTGCAACTCCTGCCCGAAGCGGTTGATCGCTTCGACCATCTGGCGATTGCTGGCGTCTTTCAATTTGGTGACGCGAAATCCGAGGTTTTGCAGCGCCGCCGCCATGTCGTCTGCGTCATTGGCGGGGTTTCTGAGCGGCCCCACCTGATATGCCGAGTTGCCCACCACCAGTGCGATGCGCTGCTCGCGCGCCATCAGGCCGCGGTCTTGTGCGTAGGCCGCGCCAGCGATCAGCCACACCAGCAAAAAACAGAATAATCGACAGTTCATTGCACACCGCCCTGTGCATCGGTTCGTATCATCATGGCATTGAGCTTGCTAGCGAGCAGACGCCATGGATCTTGTAAACGAAAGACGCGCAAATTTGGGGTTTATCAGCATCGCGCACAATTCCGCCGATCAGGAAAAGTTAAATTACTAAATAAAAACAAATGGTTACGATTCCCCCTAGGCAGTGTGACGAGCGTAGGATGCCGGTGAGCGCAGCGAACCGCATCGATGATGACGGCGGCAAACCGCATTGATGATGCGGTGAGCCTCGACCGATGCGGCTCGTTCCTCACCGCATCCTACGCGCCATCGTGTGCGTACGCATGATCCCGAGCGCGAAGCGCGCAATTCAGGTTGTGCAATAGCGTAAAGCGACACAGCTCGCATACGCACAGGTGCATGGTAAACATCCCGCTGTGAGCCGCCGAGCAGCGCAGCCGCGCCGGGAGGAAGTCGGCGAGGACTGTCTGAGTCCTCGCGGGGGTATCGCGAGGGCGAGTTCCGCAGCCGCCCGGCGTGGCTAGCAGCGCAGGGAAGCCCGAAGGGCCGGCGAAGTGGGGGCGGCCTTTCTTTGGTTACTTTCTTTGGCCGTTCAAAGAAAGTGACCAGCCGCCAGGCTGCCCCCGGCGACGTTGACGTTGACCTTGAATTCCAACGCATTCAACATTTTCCGCAATGGATCGGCGCAATGCCTTCGGTCATTGCGCCCTACGTCCTCGCGTGTTTTTCGCGAGGGCGAGTTCCGCGGCCGCTCACACCAGCGTCGGCTTTTTCTTCTTGCCCTTTTTGATCTCTTCGTCTTCTTCCAGCACCGCCGTGTATTGACGCACCGCGTGTGAGATCGCCGGCCAGCCGGCGTAGTGCCCCACTTGAATCATGATCTCGCAGATTTCGCGGTGGGTGATGCCGATATGTTTGGCGCTGCGGTAGTGCGAATAGTTGCCGCTGGGGCGCACCAGCGCGATGTTGGCCGCGAGCGTCACCAGTTGGCGCTCGCGCAGGCTCAAACCCGGCCGCGCCCATACGTCGCCAAACAAATGCCCCACCGACATTTCATACATGTCCGGCAGCAGCGCTTTTTGATCCTGCATCAGGGATTCGCGCCCCATTTTTTTCAGTATCGCCATGCCGCGCTTGCGGCTTTTTTCCTTGTCGCTCATCTTGTTTTCCTTCAGGGTTAAACAATGGTTGAATTGCCGCATCGATGATGGCTTCTGCTACCATCATCGTCAAGCAAGGAGGAGTGAATATGAATCGAGCGGTCATTGCAACCGCCGGCGCGTGTCTGTTGGCCCTTTCAGAGCTGGCATCGGCGCAGGCAGGTTTCCCGAATAAATCGATACGCATGGTGGTTCCCAGCGCGCCGGGCGGCGGCACCGACATCATCGCGCGGCTGATCGCGCAAGGGTTATTCGAGAGCTGGGGCCAGAGCGTGGTGGTGGATAATCGCGGCGGCGGCGGCGGCATACCCGCCGTGACGCTGGTGGCCAAGCAATCCGCGCCCGACGGCTACACCATGCTGCTCGGCAGCGTCGGGCATTTGTCTTTTGCGCCCGCCATCGAGCGCAGCCTGGCCTACGATCCGCGCAAGGATTTAGCGCCAGTGTCGCTCGCGGCGGTGCAGCCGTTCGTGATCGCGGCGGCGCGCGGCTTCGCGCCGAACAACATTCAGGAACTGATCGCGGCGGCAAAAGCGAAGCCGGATTCGATCACCTACGGCACCGGCGGCAGTGGCTCGGCCACGCATCTGGGCGTGGAATTGCTGGCGATGAACAGCGGCATCAAGCTGGTGCATGTCGCCTACAAGGGCAGCAATCCTGCCGTGACCGCCGCGATGTCGGGCGAAATTCAGATAGCGCTGGCGGGCCTGGCGACGCTGCTGCCGCACGTGAAGGCCAATCGATTGAAGGCGCTTGCCGTCACGGGCGCCAAGCGCACGCAGTTCGCGCCCGAGGTCCCGACGGTCGCCGAATCGGGCGTGCCGGGCTACGCCTACGATGTGTGGTACGGGCTGGTGTTGCCCGGCGGCACGCCACGCGCCATCGTCAACAAGACGAGCGCGGAGATCGCCAGGCTGCTCGCCTCGGGCGAAGTCAGCAAACGTTTTGCCGCCGCGGGTGTCGAACCCACGACCAACTCGCCGGAAGCGTTCGCCGCGATGATCGCGCAGGAAATCCCCAAGTGGCAGAAGGTCGTGAAGGAAGCGAAGATACGTGTCGAGTAACGTGCGTGGAGGAAAAATGATTACGCCCGCAATGAGAATCCTGTCCTGCTGCGCGCTGCTGTGCGCCACCTTCCAATACGCAACGGCGCAAAAATATCCGCTGCGGCCGATCCGCCTGATCGCGCCGTTTGCGCCCGGCGGCGGCGCCGACATTTTGTCGCGCGTGATCGGCGTGCCGGTTGGGGCCGCGCTCGGCCAGCCGGTGGTGGTCGACAATCGGCCCGGCGCGGGTGGCGCGCTGGGCGCTGAAATGGCCGCGAGAGCCGACCCCGATGGTTACACCCTCATCACCGTGTCCAGCAGCTACGCTGCCTCATCCGCCTATCACAAGACTAGCTACGACCCGGTGGATGGCATCCAATCCATCACCCTGCTTGGCACCACCGGCCTCTTGATGGTGACGCACCCGTCCGTGGCGGCGAAAAGCGTGAAGGACCTGATCGATTTCGCGCGCACCAATCCCGGCAAGCTCAACTACGCGACTGTCGGCGTCGGCAGCGTGACGCACTTCGCGCATGAACTGTTCAATCTCGAAGCGAAAATCCGCACCGTGCATATACCGTTCAAGGGCGGCGGGCCGGCGCTGATCGGCGTGGTCAGCAACGAAGCGCACTTCACCACGATCAGCATCGTGCCGACACTGCCGCATCTGAAAGCCGGGCGCCTGCGCGCGATCGGCATCTCCACCGCAAAACGCTCCACGTTGCTGCCCGACATTCCCAGTATCGGCGAGACCGTGCCCGGCTACGACGTGCCGCACTGGTATGCGGTGTGGGGGCCGAAGGGCATCCCCAAGGATATCGTCGCGCTGTGGAACCGCGAAATCGCCAAGGTGTTGCTGTCGGAGGACATGGCCAAGCAGATGCGCAGTGAAGGACTCGAACCCGCGGGCGGCCCGCCGGAGCAGTTCATCAACGTGCTGCGGCCCACGGTGGAACGCTGGCGGCGCGTGGTGCGGGATGCGAAGTTCGACCGTACGGCGGGTTAGGGCCACGTAAGGCATCGGCCGGTTTCGGCGCGGGTTCACCACCCTGTCGTCATTCCGGCGCAGGCCGGAATGACGTGTTGGTGTTTTCACCGCCTCACTCCACTTCAAGACACGCCGTACCCGGCATCAACGAAAATCCCGCCCGTTTCCATACGCGAATACACCCGTCAGCAATCGCGCAAATCCATAAGCAGTCCAGATCAACGCGCGGCGCGTGAGCGGCTGGCGTTGCCAGCTTTCACGTTCCACTTTTTGCGCGCCCGCGGCCATTGCTGCATCGAGACTGGCGTGCAACTCGCCCGCGAATTTGCGGTCTTCCACCACGACGTTCGCCTCGCGCGCAAGCAGCAGACTGAACGGGTCAATGTTGGATGAGCCCACCGTCGCCCAGTGCCGGTCGATCACGGCGACCTTGGCGTGCATGAAGCTCTTGCGATACTCGTAAATCACGATGCCGGCGTCGAGCATTGAGCCGTAGAGAGCGCGCGAGGCGTAATGCAGCAGCGCGTATTCAACGCGCCCCTGCAGCAGCAGGGTCACGCGCACGCCGCGCGCGGCCGCATCGGTGAGCGCGCGGCGAAAGCGCCGCCCCGGCAAGAAGTATGAATTCGCGATGAGAATTTCCGTGCGCGCGCGACCGATGGCCGCGAGATACGCTTCCTCGATATCGCTTCTGTGCCGCAGGTTGTCGCGCACCAAAAGTGCCGCGCGCTGCGTGCCGGCCTCGCGCACAGTGGGCAGCGCGGCATGCGGCGCATGCCATGCGCGTCCAAAGCGGGAATATGAAACCAGCGCCCACAAGCGCCGCGCCACCGGCTGAATCTCGCGGATCAACGGCCCCTCGATGCGCACCGCGTAATCAAAACGCGGCGGCGTCTGCCCCGGCGTGTGCATGTCGTCGATGATGTTGATGCCGCCGACAAATGCGGTTTCAAAGTCGATCACCGCGAGCTTGCGATGCATGCGGCGCAGCCGCTGGCGCTGCAATGTCCACGGCGCGATGTCGGGCCGGTACACCAGCACATGCACGCCGGCCTGCTGCATGCCGGCGATCATTTGCGGGTTGCGATCCTTGCAGCCGAAACCGTCCAATAGCAGATGCACGGCGACCCCGCGCCGCGCCGCGCGCATCAACGCCCGTGAGATCTGTTGCCCGGCGGCATCGTCGTCGAAGATATAGGTTTCGAGAAAAATCTCGCGGCGCGCGGCATCGCAAGCCGCCTCCAGCGCCGGAAAGTACGCACCCCCGCCCTCCAGCAACGCCAGCCGGCTTCCAGCGACGAAATCGGAATCGGACATTGGGCGCGGATGGTGCTCCGGTTATGGCGATGCGGATCAATCCGGCTGATAACCGGACACTTTCACCGCCAGCGCGAATTTATCGAGATAGGCATTCATGCGCGCGGCAGCCTCGGCGGCGCTGGAGCCATTGGCTACCAGCCCGCCGGTGGACAAGCGGCTGCGCACGTCGGGTAGTTTGACGATCTGGCTTAACTCGACGCTAAGGAATTCGGCAACCTTCACCGGAGTGCCCGTAGGCACTGCCGCGGCAACCCAGCCCGCGACGTCAAAGCCCTTGAATCCAGCCTCCGCCACGGTCGGCACATCGGGCGTATCAGCCAATCGAGCCGCACCCGTCACCGCGAGCATGCGCAGCTTGCCGGAATTGACCAGCGGACGCGTGCCCGCCACCGAATCCCACAGCACCTGCACGCGGCCATTCACCACATCGGGATGCGCGGCCGGGCCGCCTTTATACGGCACATGCAACACGTCAATGCCCGCGCCGTGCGACAAAAGCGCAATGCCCAGGTGCGACAGCGTGCCCGCTCCATATGACGCGAAACTGACTTTCCCCGGCTGCTTTTTGGCCAGCGCCACCAGGTCCGCCACCGAGCGCCCGGAAAACCCCGTGCCCGCCACGATGCATTGCGGAATTTCCGCCAGGATGGTGCGCAGCGACAACTCCTTGCGTGGATCGTAACCAAGATTCAGCCGCGTATTCGGCGCCACCGCGAGTTCGGTGCTCGCGGCAATAGCGACGCTGTAGCCATCGGGACTCGCCTTCGCCACATACAGCGCGCCCAGCGTGGCGCCCGCGCCGGAACGATTCACGATCACCACCGGCTGCCCGGTACGCTCGCGCAATTTGTCGCCCACCAGGCGTGCGGCGAGATCAGTGCCGCTTCCTGGTGGAAAGCTGACGACGAACTGGATGGGCTTTGAGGGAAACTGTTGTGCGGCCGCAACCGCTGTAAAGCCGCCCGATAGAGCGCCAGAAGTTATCAGCGTGCCTAACCAACGTAAATTATTTTGCATATTGACTCCAGGCAGGCGATGTATCAATGGCGGGAGACCTCGATTTATCCGTAATGCGTCCACATGCGAATCACCTTGATGGTATGTTCGGCATCATAGACTTGATACACAAGCCGATGTTGAATGTTGATGCGCCGCGAATAGGCGCCCACCAAATCACCGGCGAGTTTCTCAAAGGGGGGCGGGTTCTGAAACGGATTCTTCGCGATAACGTCGAGGAGTTTTTGGGCCTGAGGTTTGAGATTCGACAATGCAATCCGCTTCGCGTCCTTGCGCGCTTGCCGGGTGTAAACAACCGCCCAACTCACCAGCCGGGCTTTTTCGACAATTTGGAAAGCGGCTCGGCCATGCCCTTGCGTATGGACTCGCGCATGCCCGGAATCGAAACGAGATAGAGCGTCTCCTGAATGCTGCGCCAATCGTCCTCCGAAACCAGCACGGCATTGCAACGCTTGCCGGTGATCTGAATGGGCTCGTGCGACTCGGCGGCTTCATCGAGCAATTGATAAAGCTTCGAGCGGGCTTGGGTAACGGGAACGGAAGTCATGCTTAAAGCGTACGTAAAGACGTGCGCTTTGTCAATAGCCCATTTCGGTCAGGTTTTTAGAAGAGGCAACGGGTAGCTTTCGGCCATGGATTACGCGGGATGCCGGTGGGCGAAACGAACCGCATCAATCGCGCACCGCTTCGTAGGCCTCGTCAATGAAACCGCGGGAATCGAGTCTACGCACGAAACTGTCATCGATCAGCTTGTCTATTTCCACGGCGAGTACGCGAGGATCGTGTGAAGACATGATTCTTTGCATGTTTCGCAAACGCTCCAGAGACGGGTACGGTTTGCGCGTAAGCACCAGCGACAACTGATGAAGACTGTCTCGCGCCGCATCGCTATCGGATACCTTTAACTCCTCCATGATTGTTTGCAACACAATCGATTGTCGCGATTCGGTCAGGCAAAACGCTGCGCCCTCAATCATCGCGGAAACAATACTCTCCACGGCGTCCGGATACTCCTTGCGGAATGCAGCCGTCGCGACCAGTGCGTCCTGCGCGCCATGTATGTTCGCCGGGTAGAGATCCAAAAGCACCGAATATCCTTTGGCGATCAATTGCCTGCTTTGCGCGCGGGACAATACTGCCGCGTCAATTTCTCCTGACTCCAGCGCTTGGGCAATTTGAGGGGGATCGCCAATCGGCAGGATGCTGATATTGTCGCGTCGAGAATCGAGCCCTAACTGTTCGAGCGCCAGAATGGAATGTATCCAAAGCGCGGCGCCAGTGACGCGTGCGCCAAGCCGCTTGCCGCGCAAATCGTCCGGCCCGTTGATGCCTGGCCGGGCAACCAGATGATTGGATAGCCGTCCGTTATCGAACGAAGCGAGTATTTTCAGATCCACACCCTCGGCCACCCGCATCAGGGCGGCTGGGGCGCCAATATAGCCGACAGGGTTTTCCGGCGTGAGCTTGGGAACCTGCGTGCCCGGTACCGGAACGAGTTGCACATCCACGCCGTGCTTCTTGAACAAACCCTGCCGCTGCGTAATCGACAGTGGAATAACGCCAAGACCAACAGCCCCCAAATACAGAAGGTTGACCTTGTGCGCCGTCATATTACCCGCGTGCAATCAGTCGTTGCCCGCGTACTTACCGGCCGTTTCCGGGAACAGGTTCTTCACGATCTTGAACTTGGTCACGTCCACCGTCCCGTCCATGTGCAGATACATCGACGCATCGCGATAGAGTTTTTCGATGCCGAAATCGAGCATCATGCCGTTGCCGCCGTGCAGCTCCACCGCGTGTTTGCACACCTCGAGCACTGCTTCCGAGGCGTACATTTTCACCATATTGCACAGCACTTCCGCGTCCGGCGCCTTGGCGTCAACGGCGCGCGAGGCCTCCAGCAGCAGCGCGCGCACGGTGCAAATTTTGGTGGCCATTTCGGCCAAGCGTATCGCCGTGGCCTGATGCTTGATGAGCTTTTTACCACCCTGCACGTAGTCGTGCACGTACTTGACCGTCTCTTCGTACGCGCGCACGCCGACGCCCAGATTTTTTGAGCCTTGAATAATTTTGCCGGGGCGGAAATACACGCCCGCCTTGGTCAGCGCGATGTCTTCCACCAGGCAATGATCGAGCGGCACTTCCATATCCTCGAACACCATTTCGCCGTTGTTCATGAAACGCCCGCCCAGCGTTTCGTTGCAGCGCGCCACTGAAAAGCCCTTGGTTTCGCGCGGCACTAGAAAGCACGAAGTGCCCTTGGTCATGCCCGCGCCCGGCTTGGTGGTGGCGTACACCACATACAAACTCGCGTCGTAGCCGTTGCTGATAAATTGTTTACGGCCGTTGATGACCCACTTGCCGCCCTTCTTTTCGGCCTTGGTGTGCATCATTGCTTCGGGCACGTCGTACGGCAGCCAGCGGTCGGACGCGCCGCGCGGCTCGGTCAAACAATGCGCCAGCAAAAACTGCGAGTCCGCCATGATTTTGGGGAACCAGATTTTTTTCAGATGCTCCGGCAGAATGTTCCGCAGCAGCACCGACACCTTCCATTGCTGCACCATTTTTTCGGCAATGCCGCAATCGCCGCGCGAGATTTCTTCCGAGATCACGGCGAAGGTCAGCGTTTCGGTTTTCGGGTCGAGCGCAATGCCACCGTATTCTTCGGGCACGCCCAGCGTGCGGATGCCGATTTCGTGCGCGACATCGAGAATTTTTCGCGGCAGCCGCCCTTCCGGCTTCATGCTCCATTCGGCTTGCCAGTTTTGGCGCGTGAACGGAATGATGTGTTCGTTGACGAACTTGCGCGTCACGTCGCGCATCATGATGGTTTCTTCGGACAAACCTCTCTCGTTGTAAATCATTGTTTACATTACCTTTTTTAAGTTATTTCAATTACTCGGCTTTCAAACCAATAGCCTTGATCACCTTGGCGTTCTTGACCAGCGAATCCGCCACGACCTTGCGAAACTCTTCTGGCGTGCCGGTCACCACTTCGGTCGCCTGCACCGTGAGCGCGCTTTTCACGTCCGGCAGATTTGCGGTCTTGATCACCGCCGCGCGCAGCTTCTCGGCGATCACCCGCGGCGTGCCCTTGGGAATAAAAAAGCCCTGCCAGCCGCTGTAGTCAAAGCCGGGTATCGTTTCCGCGATCGGCGGAATATTGCCCATCAGTGGAGAACGCCCCGGCAGGCTGTGTCCAATCGCGCGCACCTTGCCGCTGTTCACATGCATCATCACCGCCGGCGCCGGCGTCAGCGTCCACTGCGATTCGCCGCCGAGCACCGCCGCCACCGAAGGCCCGCCACCTTTATACGGCACGTGCACCGATAACATGTTGGCGACCGCCATGAAATACGCGCCCGACAGATGGCTCTGCGAACCGGAGCCGGCCGAGGCCATGTTGAGCTGCCCCTGCTTGGCATTGGCGACCGCGATCAGTTCTTTCACTGACTTCACTGGTTGCGACGGGTGCACCACCAGCACATTCGCGGTCACGGCGAATTGCGACACGTAGTCGTAATCCTTGGTCGGATCAAACGACGGGTTTTTTTGCAATAGCACCGCCACGGTCGATGCCGCAGTGGTCGCGCAGATGAGCGTGTAGCCGTCCGGCGCGGCGTTCTTCGCGATCTCCATGCCGACGATGCCGCCCGCGCCGGCGCGATTGTCGATCACCATCTGCTGGCCGATGACTTCGGTCATCTTGTTGCCGAAAATGCGGCTTAATGTATCGACCGAGCTACCCGGCGCGTTGGGCACCAGCATGCGTATCGGGCGGCTTGGATAATTTGCCGGATTCTCCTGGCCAAACACGGCGGGCGCCGCGGCGGCCAGCACGAAAGCGGCAAGAACTATTCGTAATTTCATGGACTGCTCCTCGAATATAAACACGTGTCGAACGCACGCGATGCGGAAACCGCGAATTGTTACCGTTCCGATGACTTAACGCAACCCGTGCCACTGGCGGTGGCGAACGGCGCGGACCGCGTTTTGGTAGAATCCTCAGGCACGCGCGGCATATTCCAACAAAGCAAATCCACCCGTGACTACGCTATTCGCCAATTCCCAGGAAGCCGAAGCCGCGTTCTACGACGCCTTCAGCAAGGGCAATCTCGACGCCATGATGGCGGTGTGGGCCGACGACGAGGACATCTATTGCGTGCATCCGGGCACGGGGCGCGTGAGCGGCATCGAACAAGTGCGCGAATCCTGGCGGCGCATATTCGCCAGCGGGCAGACGCTGCGCTTTCAGTTGCGCGCGCGGCACGCGATACACGGCATGATGATCGCCGTGCACAGCGTGTATGAGCAGATCAGCATCGCTGGCCAGCCGCCACCGCGCAACCCCATGCTCGCCACCAATATTTATCTGCGCACCGACCGCGGCTGGCGCATGGTCGCGCATCACGCGGCGCCCGCACCGGCGCCTGCCGCGGCGGAAACCGAACAAAAACCTCGCGCGCCAAAGACACTGCACTGAGCGTTGCCCAAGCAACGCCTCAAGCACCCTACGGTGCGCGCCCGCACTCGAACTCCACAAACATCTGCCGCGTCTCGCTCAGCCATCGCTGTGTGATGACGGGCGGCTTGTGCATGACAAACGAGGGCGCAAACTCAGTGCGAAAACAACGCGGCGGCACTTGTCCGGTCGCGGGGTCGATCATCTTCAGCGCTTCGTCGATTTCACGAATGATGTCCGGCGTGTTCTCGCGCAATTGCGCGCGAGTACCCGCATGGAAGTTGCTTTCAAGCGTGGAGCGCTGCGAATCGAGCATGTACGCGATATTGCCGCCGCACAGGATGTCGCTCGCACCAGCGGCGAAATCGCGCGCGCCGGGCTGGCTTGTGACGGGCGTGAAGGCCTGCTGCTTTTCCTTGCCGTTGATGTCCGCACCCGTATACACCGCGGCAAGCTCGCCGTCGATGTACTCCAGCCGATGCGTGGCTTCGCGCACCATGTGCATCTGCCGCATGTAAAGACGAATTTCCGCCACGCTGCGCGCGGGCGCCACGCGCGCGCCGGGACGCGGGTCGATGCCGTCTAGCCATAGCGGCGTCCAGCCGCACGGCATGCGCAGTTCGCCATTGAGATACGGCTGGCGAAACGCGCCGCACCCGCTGTTGATGTGTATGGTGTGGTAATCGCCGCGCGCGAGTACACGCTTGAAAATCTCGCGACCCGGCACCGGCACGAGCCGGCATTCCTCCAGCGCCGCCTGATAACGCATCGGGCGGATCAGGTTCCAGCCGTCGGCCGTGGTCAGCGGATAAGGGTTCGCCTCAAATTCCTTGCCGCGCTGATTGTCGGCGCGCAACGGCTCAAAACGCTCCGGTCGCGTGAAAATGTAGTCGGCGGTATACGGCGCCGTCGAATACAGCCCATAGGCATTTCCGTTCACCATCGGCACCAGCCATTCGAAATCGAGAAACCACTCGGTCTGTCCCAGCGCGGGGTTTTGTATGGCGACTTCTATCTCATCCGCGGTGATGGCCGACATGGGTACACAAGTTGAAATTATTCGAGAGGCCAACGCGCGATCATATGGACTGCGCGGCCGACCCGTCAGCGCATGCCGGTTTCACGCCATTGTATAATTCCTCACCCGTGCGGCGCTTATATACTCGTTTGCGCGCGCTCGCCGAAAAACTTTAAGTTATTGTTTTTAAAGGATATTTATGAGTCTCCCAGATTTTGGAACACCCGACATCATCGTTGTTGGCGCGGGCAATGCCGCCGCCAGCGCGGCACTTGCAGCACGTGAACAAGGTGCAAGCGTGATCATGCTTGAAGCCGCCCCCATCGACGATTGCGGCGGCAACAGCCGTTACACGGGCGGACTGATGCGCGTGGTGTTCAACAACGTCGATGAGTTGGCCGAGATCATCCCCGAGCTCACCGAGGAAGAAAAGAAAACCCACGACTACGGCTCCTACACCGCCGATGCTTACTTTGACGACATGGCGCGCATCACGCAGGAGCAGACCGACCCTGATCTGTGCGAAATCCTTATTCGCCGCAGCTACGAAACCATCGTCTGGCTGCGCAAGAAAGGCGTGAAGTTCCAGGCGAGCTACGGACGTCAATCGTATAAGGTTGATAACGGCACGCGCTACAAATTCTGGGGCGGTCTGGCTGCCGAAACATGGGGCGGCGGCGAAGGCCTGGTTGCCAACGAGCATAAAGCCTGCGAGCGCGACGGCGTCAAGATTTTTTACGAGACCCCCGCGATATCGCTGCTCACCGACAACGACAACAACGTGCTCGGCGTGCGCGCGCGTCACAAAGGCAAGAACGTCGACATCAAGGCCAAGGCGGTAATCCTCGCCTGTGGCGGCTTTGAATCCAGCGCGGAAATGCGCGCGCGTTATCTCGGCCCCGGCTGGGATTTGGCGCACGTGCGCGGCACGCGTTACAACACCGGCCTCGGCATCAAGATGGCTCTCGACATCGGCGCCATGGCGTATGGTCACTGGTCGGGCTGTCATGCCGTGGGCTGGGATCGCAACTCGCCGCCGTTTGGCGACTTGGCGGTGGGTGATCAGTTCCAGAAGCATAGCTACCCGTGGGGCATCATGATCAACGCTGACGGCAAGCGCTTTTGCGACGAGGGCGCGGATTTTCGCAACTACACCTACGCCAAGTACGGCAAAGTTATTTTGAATCAGCCCGGCATGTTCGCGTGGCAGGTGTTCGACGCGAAAATCATCCCCGCGCTGCGCGACGAGTATCGTATCAAGCGCGTAACCAAGGTGCGCGCCAACACGCTTGAAGAACTGTGCAAGATGATGGATGGCGTGAACCCCGACGCCGCATTGCGCGAGATCACCGAATACAACAAGGCCGTACAGCACGACAAGGAATTCAACATGGCGATCAAGGACGGCCGCCGCACCGTGGGCCTGCCGATCGACAAAACCAACTGGGCCAACACCGTCGACACCGCGCCGTTTGAAGCATACGCCGTGACCTGCGGCGTGACCTTCAGCTTCGGTGGTTTGAAAATCAGCACCGACCCGGCAACCGAGGGACAGGTGGAAGACACCGGCGGCCAACCGATCAAAGGTTTGTACGCAGCGGGTGAATTGGTCGGCGGCATTTTCTACCACAACTATCCGGGCGGCACGGGGCTGACTTCCGGCGCGGTGTTTGGGAAGTTGTCGGGCACCACGGCGGGCAAGGCGGTTAAGGGCTAGTTTTGAGTTGTGAGTGTTTAGTGTTGAGTTGAATCCTGGCGCGCGCCAAGCGCGCGCAAATTTCCAACTCAACACTCAAAACCAAACACTCAACACTTGTCGATTCAAGAAACATAATCAGGAGAACCCCATGAACGCTCCCGCAGTGCATATCAATAAATCCGTGCGCGAAATCGTCGGTGAAAAAGAGTGGGAAGTTCGTGTCAATCTTGCCGCGTGCTACCGCCTGATGGCCGAGTACGGCATGGTCGAGATGATCGCGAATCACATCTCCGCGCGCATCCCCGGCACCACCAATGAGTTCCTCATCAACCCCTACGGCGTGTTGTATGAGGAAATCACCGCCTCCAGCCTGATCAAGATCGATCTCGACGGCAACGTGCTGTTCAACGCCACCGACTACGGCGTCAATCAGGCGGGCTATGTGATCCACAGCGCGGTGCACGGCGCGCGTCACGATGTCGATTGCGTGATCCACACCCACACGCTCGCCGGCATGTCGGTATCCGCGCACAAGCAAGGGCTGCTGCCGATCGCGCAAAGCGCGATGCGCTTTGGCCACATCGCCTATCACGATTACGAAGGCCCGGCGCTGCGGCTGGACGAGCGCGAGCGCTTGGTGAACTCCCTCGGCGATGCCGAAGCCATGATCCTGCGCAACCACGGTTTACTCACCGTCGGCGACAGCATTGCCGAATGCTTCAACAACCACTACCGCCTCGAACGCGCCTGCCAGTTGCAGGTGATGACGCTCTCGTGCGGCACCGAAATTCATTTGCCGCCGGAAGAAGTCGTGCAATCGACCTACGCCGGCTTTGCCAAACCCAACGCCATGCGCCGCCGCGGGTTGCTCGAATGGCCGTCGCTGTTGAGAAAGCTGGATCGGATTGATCCTAGCTACGCGTCTTAGAAATTCGTGAGGCGTTAGGCGTGAGGCGTAACCCCTCCGCGCGGTGGTTTTTCTCCTCACGCTTCACGCCTCAACCCTCACGCTTTAAGGAGCCATGCCATGGAAGTCAAATCCACCCTCAAAGTCGTCAACATCAAGGAAATCAAAGGCGCCGAAGGCGTGATCCCCGAGCAAAGCATGCGGCGCTTGATCGGCTGCCCGGAAATCCCCACCGACCGCCTGCGCGTCGGCCACGCGAGCTACACGCCCGGCTCAAAAGAAGAACTGCACTGGCACCCGATCGAAGCGTTTTATTACATCCTCTCCGGCCACGCCACCGTGCGCGACATCGAAGGCAAAGAGTACGAAGTCAGCGCCGGCTCGTTCCTCTATTGCCCGCCCGGCATCGCCGGCGCGCACGAGTGGGAAGTGAAGGAATCACTCGAACTGTTGGCGATACGCGGCTCGACGGAATCGAACAAGAAAATGCAATTCACCGTGGACAAAACGACCAAGCGTTCGTATATCGATCTGGAAGAGCTTGCCAAGCGGGATGCAATTAGTTTTAAGTCGCACTACTGATTGGCCGGCAAACGTAGGTTGGCGCTGAGCCCGCGAAGCCCAACACAATCACAGGTCGATGTTTGTCCGTGAGCAACCCGGAAATTCTCCACGGTCTTAATTGTAGGATGGGTGAAATCCATCGCAATGCGATTTTCCGCACCAAGCAAAGTAACGATTCAGTATTGATACCTGCACCGCGCCAACAATTGGGAATGAAATTGTGTTTGTGATGGGTTTCACCCATCCTACGTGTTGTTTAACGAAATCACAGGAGACATCATGGGCAGGCTTGATAAACGTGTAGCCATAGTCACCGGCGCCAGCCGAGGCATCGGCAAGGAAATCGCGACACTCTTCGCCAAGGAAGGCGCAAAAATCGTGTGCGCGGCGCGCACGCTGAACGAAGGCGATCACCGCATGTTGTCCGGCTCGCTCGCGAATACCGTGAAGCAAATCAAGGATGCCGGCGGTCAGGCGATTGCCGTAGCAGTGGATGTGTCAAACGAAGCCGACTGTCAGAAACTGGTGAAGGCCGCCGAGGATGCTTTCGGCACGGTGGATATACTCGTCAACGATGCGGCGCTCACCTATTACAAACCCATCATCGATTACAGCGTGAAAAATTGGGTGAAAGCGTTCGCGGTCAACGTGCACGGCCCGTTCATGCTGTCGCAACTGGTGTTGCCGGGCATGATCAGGTTGAAGCGCGGTTCCATCGTGAATATTTCCTCCGGCTCCGCCATCGGGCCGGGCCGCACGCCGTTCAAGGACGCGCGCCCCGTCAACGGCGGCACCATGTACGGCTCGACCAAGGCGGCGCTGGAGCGCTTCACGCAAGGCTTGGCGCAGGAAGTCGCCGAACACAACATCGCCGTCACCGCGCTGTCGCCATCGCAAGTGGTGGCGACACCCGGCACGATTTATCACAAGATCGCCTCGGGCATCGACGACCCGCGCGCCGAGCCGCCGTCATACATGGCGCGCGCGGCGCTGTTGCTGGCGAGCGAACCTGCTGACAAAGTGAATGGCCGCGTGACCTACAGCCAGGAGCTATTGGGCGAGTACGGTTTGCTCGACAAACCCACCGGGCGCGGGGTTACGACCAAGGGTTCGGGTTACTCCCAGATTTGATGGCGCCACCGCCACTTCTAGCGAAATTGAACGAAATCATGGTTTATCCTGCAAATCGTCAAAAATCGAACTTGCAGGATAAACCGCCTAATCTGGTTTGATCCCCGCCGCACGCACCACACCCGCCCACTTCGCCGTTTCGTTGCGGATGTAGGCCGCGAACTCCGCGGGCGTACTTGCTGCGGGCTCCACACCGATCATCTTGAATTTGTCCAGCATCGCGGGCGCAGCCAGCGCTTTGTGGATGGCGCCGTTAAGCCGCGCCACGATGCCACGCGGCACGCCCGCGGGCACGATGATGCCCCCCCATGCTGTGACTTCGAAGCCCGGCAGCGTCTCGGCGACCGCCGGCAAATCAGGAAACGCCGCGCTGCGTTTCAGGCTCGTCACCGCGATGCCGCGTATGCGCCCGCTGCGCACATATTGTTCGAGTGCCGCGATGCCATTGAATGTGATATGCACCTGCCCCAGTGTCATCGCGGGTATCGCCTGCACACCGAGAAACACCACCGGCTTGATTTGCGTGCCCGCCAACTGGTTGAACATCTGTCCGGCCAGATAGTAGGTGGTGCTCATGGTGCCGCTGCCGTAGACGAGCGTGCCGGGGTTTTTCTTCGCGTGATCGATAAGTTCCGGCACGGTTTTGACCGGTAGTGTTAGCGCGCCCGCCAGCATGATTTCGGTGTGCGATATCAACGACACCGGCTGAAAGTCACGATCCAGATCGTACGGTAATTTTGCTATCGTGCTGCGCGCTATCGCCAGCGACGCGGTGTTGCCATAACCAATCGTGTAGCCATCGGGTGTCGCACGCGCGAGCAATTGTTTGCCCATTGAGCCGCCCGCGCCGCTGCGGTTATCAACAACAAATTGCCTGCCCAATTGATTCGTCAATTCCGCCACAAGCAAACGCACATTGGTATCGGGCGCGCTACCCGCGGCAGCGCCCACGATCACGCGCACGGGCCGCTCCGGGTACTCCGCGGCCGCATTGCCCGCATGCAGCGCCAGCACTGAGAAAATATAGCCGGCGGTTCTCGTCATTCCGGCTTGATACCGGCTTTCTTGACCACCTCCGCCCACTTCGCGATTTCTTTCTTGATGTGCGCGGCGAATTGTTCGGGCGTGCCGCCGGCCGATTCGAGATCAATCAGCTTGTATTTCTCGACAACCGCGGGCGACGCCAGCGCTTTGTTGATGGCGGCGTTAAGTTGCGCGACGATCTGCCTGGGCGCACCGGCGGGCGCGATGATGCCGCCCCACGCCACGACTTCATAACCCGGCAGCGTCTCGGCGATGGTGGGTACTGCCGGGAACGCCGCCGAACGCTTGGCGCCGGTGACCGCGATCGCGCGTATGCGGCCTGAACGAACGAATTGTTCGAGCGCGGAAACGCTGTTGAAGGTGATGTGTACTTGCCCCATCGCCATCGCCGGAATCACCTGCACGCCCAGAAACGACACCGCCCTGATCTGCGTGCCCGCCATCTGATTGAACAGTTGCCCGCTCAAATACTGCGTTGAACTGACGGTCGCGCCGCCATACACAACCTTGCCCGGATTTTTTTTCGCGTAATCGATGAGCTCTGGCACGGTCTTGACCGCCAGCGACGGCGCGCCCGCCAGCAGATTGGCCGAATGCGAAATCATCGATATCGGCTGAAAATCACGCTCCGGATCGTAAGGGAGTTTGGCGATGGCGCTCTTCGCGATGGCCAGCGAGGCGACGTTGCCATAGCCGATGGTGTAGCCATCGGCCGTGGCACGCGCGAGCAACGCGGTGCCTATCGAGCCGCCCGCGCCGCCGCGATTGTCGACGATGAACTGCTGCCCCAGCTGGCTGGTCAGCGCGGTGGTGAGCACGCGCGAATTGATGTCGGGCGCGCTGCCCGCCACTGCCGCAACGATGAAACGCACCGGGCGTTCTGGATAAGCAGCCATCGCGCCACTTGCAACCACGCTCAACACTACCGCGCTCAAAATACGTTTCATGATTTCTCCGTTTACTCTGCCCGCACGCCGGCAGCCTTCACTACCCTGCCCCATTTTTCGGTCTCAAGCGAAATATACGCCGCAAACTGCTCCGGCGTGCTGCCAACCACGTCGCCACCTTCCTCGGTGAGCCGCATGCGCACGACGGGGATTTGCAGCACCGCGCTGATTTCCTTGAAGAGCACCGCGGCGACGGGCTTGGGCGTTTTCGCCGGCAGCAGCACGCCATACCATTGCATGGCCTCGAATCCGGGCACGCCGGCCTCCGCCACCGTCGGCACTTCGGGCAGCACGTGCGAGCGCAGCGGGCCGCTGACACCGAGCGCGCGCACGCGGCCCGATCTGACATGCGGCAGCGTGGGCACGATGTTGTTCATGGCCAACTGCACCAGGCCCGCGATGAGATCAATCGCCGCCGGCGCGCTGCCGCGGTACGGCACGTGCACCACGTTTACACCCGTCATGTTCTTGAAAAGCTCCATCGCAAGATGCGACACGGAGCCCAGGCCCGACGACGCGTAGCTGTACTTCTTCGGATTCGCCTTGAGCAGCGGTATCAGTTCGCCCACCGACTTCGCCGGCAGCGCCGGGTTCACCGCCAGCACGAACGGCGCGCGGCTCACCTGCATCAGCGCGATGAAATCGCGCTTCACGTCGTAAGGCACCGCGTGCAGCGCCGGATTGACCGCGATCGCGCTGCCGGTGTTGATCAGCAGCGTGTAGCCGTCGGGATTGGACTTCGCCACCAACTCGGCCCCGATCACGCCGCCCGCGCCGGGACGGTTGTCAACGATCACCGCCTGGCCAAAGCGCTCCGCGAGTTTTTCGGACAACGTGCGCGCCACCAGATCAGAGCCGCCGCCGGGCGCCGAGCCGGTTACAAGACGCACGGGTTTCACCGGATACTTCAGACCATCGGCGGCGAAAGCGGGAACATCCATCGCCAGCAGAAATGCCGCGGGTAAAATCGCGCGAATACGATGGGTGCTAAATAAATGCGATGCTGCTGGCCGCCGCCGATACGACGTAGCAGCGTTCGATGTTCGATTCGGCATCAGCCGGCGCAAGAAAAAATCCGGGCCGGCCGCGCTGATAGCCCTGCGTGGTTCCCACGAGTTCCTCGCCATCCTTGAAGATGACGCGAATTTTTCGTCCCAGCGGACGCCTCGATTGATCAAACTCCTTGCGCTCATTGTGTTTTGAATCTCCAGCAAAATCCTTGACGAAAAATAGCGCCTTCAGGTCCGCAACAACCAACTCCTCGGCCTTGGCCTCCGGCGCGGACTCGTTCACGGCAATATGAAAGCGCGCCTTGTCGGGCGCGAAATCATTGGTGAGACCCTTGATTGTTCGTCCATCCGAAACACGGGCCACGACTCTGTTCATGGATGCCTCCAGCGACGGCGCTACGATGCGGCAAGCATCCCGCCGTTAGGTGCGGGTGTCAAGGCGTTTGATGACGGCGCTTGACGGCGCGCAATGCGTGCCAGCGGCGCCCGCGGACACAGGTCGGCTACAATGCCGCGCTTCCGGCAATATGTACACAAAGATGACTGATACCGTGCGTGAAGTCAGCGCCTATCGCGCGCCGCGCTGGCTGCCCGGCGGCCACGCGCAAACCATTTCCGCCGCGACGTGGGTGCGGCGCGTGGAAGTTGCTTACTGGCGCGAGCGCTGGGAGACGCCGGATTTCGATTTCATCGATCTGGATTGGGTCGACAACCCCGCGCACGAATTGAAGCTGGATCAGCAGGACGAAGTGCCGCTGGTGGTGCTGTTTCACGGGCTCGAAGGCAGCTCGAACAGTCACTACGCGCGCAGCCTCATGCATACGGTGAATGCGCGCGGCTGGCGCGGCGTGGTGGTGCATTTTCGCGGTTGCAGCGGCGAGATGAATCGTCTGCCGCGCGCCTATCACTCGGGCGATAGCGCCGAGATCGACTGGATTTTGCGCCGCTTGCGCGGCACGCGCGCAAGCCCGATATTTGCCTTCGGCGTGTCACTCGGCGGCAACGCACTGCTCAAATGGCTGGGTGAGCAAGGCCACGCGGCGCGCGGCGTCATCACGCGCGCGGCGGCGGTGTCGGCCCCCGTCGATCTCGCAGCCGCAGGCGATGCGCTGGGGCGCGGCATGAACATGATCTACACGCGCAATTTTCTGGCGACGATGAAAACCAAGACACTGGCCAAGATGAAGCGCTACCCCGCGCTGTGCGACCGGCGCCGCATGCAGGCCGCGCGCACCCTGCGCGAGTTCGACAATATCGTCACCGCGCCGCTGCACGGCTTTCGCGACACCGATGATTACTGGGCACGCGCCAGCAGCAAGCCGCTGCTGAAAAACATCACCGTGCCGACACTGCTGCTCAATGCGCGAAACGATCCTTTTCTGCCCGAATCCGCATTGCCCAAGCCCAATGAACTCTCGCCCGCGATCACGGCGGAGTTTCCGCGCGAAGGCGGCCACGCCGGATTCGTTACCGGGCCGTTTCCAGGGCAGGCGCATTGGCTGGCGCAACGGCTGCTTGCGCACGCCACAGATGAGTTAACGTAAGTAAGAATTAACGTAAGTTATTGTTTTTATTACGTTTTTTATTATAACTTCCCAGCACATCCAGTTCACCCGCCGTTGCGTAGAGCGATCACAACATTCGAGCACGGTGGCTTTTATGTCTGCATCTCTCGCGCAAGAGGGGTTTTCTGCACTGTGGACGGACGCGCCCCCGCGTGCGCCGGGCGTTGCTAAACTGCCCGCGATGCACGCGCCCAATGCAACTGCCACCGAAACCGCCCAGGCATCCGCCCACAAGCAGGACGCCGCGTTGCGCCAGTGGGCCGCTGCGATCGCGGCGCGCGACGAACAAGCGCTGGGCGCGTTTTACGACGCAACGGTAAGCCGCGTTTACGGCATGGCGCTGCGCATCATGCGCGATCCGCATTCCGCGGAAGAAGTCACGGGCGATGTTTATTTTCAGGTTTGGCGCAACGCGGGCCGTTATGACCGGTCGCGCGGCGCCGTCATGGCGTGGCTGCTCACCATCTGCCGCAGCCGCGCGCTGGATCATTTGCGGCGCGGCGACGAAGCCGATGTGCATCCCGATCCGCATTCGCTGGTCACGCCTGACGCCGGCGAAGCTGACGATAGCGGCGAATCGCTGCTCGCCGGCGCACGCGATCATCGCGCGCTGCATGCGGCACTGAACGAACTCTCACCGCTGCAACGCCAACTCGTGGCGCTCGCTTTCTTTCGCGGGTTGTCGCACCAGGAAATCTCCGATCACGCCAAAATTCCGCTCGGCAGCGTCAAGAGCCATATACGCAAGGCTCTGAAAAAACTGCGCGAGCATTTGCCCGAGGCCATGGCCGCGGGAGAGCTATCATGAAAACCGCCTTGAAAAAATCCCCCAAGCCCGCCAGCCGCGACGTACTGCCCGCGGACATCATCCGGCAACTTTTGCTCGCCTCCCCAGCGCAAGCGCCCGTACCCGCTCGCGCCGCCGCGATCAGGCAAAATTTGCTCGCGCGCGTGAGCAACAAGCAAAGCGATCCGTTCGTCACCGTCGCCGCGCAAAGCGATGGCTTTGTGCCTTTGGCGCCGCTGATCGAAACCAAGGTGCTTTCCAGCGACGGCAAATATTTCTCCATACTGCTGCGCATGCAGCCGGGCGCGGCGCTGCCCGCGCACAGCCACGGCGACGACGAGGAATGCGTGGTGCTCGAAGGCGAGGCGTATCTCGGCGGCACGCGCGTGCGCGCCGGCGATTACCATCTGGCGCGCAAGGGTTCCGATCACGGCGTCGTGCGCTCGGATACCGGCGCGCTGCTGTTCCTGCGCACGACGGTGAATATGTCACGTTACATGCAACGCTGAGGATTCGTGGCGCGCAGGGAGCGAGTTATAATCGCACCCGCCATGAATACACAACACGATTCTTCCCGCTCCACGCCGGCCCGGTTCGTACCCGCGCCGGAAATTTTCAAAGCCTACGACATCCGCGGCATCGTCGGTCGCACGCTGACAGCGCAGGCGGTGGAGGCCATAGGCCACGCCATCGGCTCCGAAGCGCTGGCGCGCAAACAGACCGCGGTGGCCATCGGCCGCGACGGACGCGAATCCGGCCCCGAACTCGCGGCTGCGCTGGCGCGTGGTTTGCAGGCCAGCGGCATCGATGTCATCGATGTCGGCATGGTGGCAACCCCCATGCTCTACTTCACCGCGTATCAACTGAACACACTCTCCGGCGTGATGGTCACCGGCTCGCACAATCCGCCCGAATACAACGGGCTGAAAATGATGCTGGGCGGCGACACGCTGGCTGGCGACACCATACAGGCGCTGCGTGCACGCATCGAGCGCAATGACCTCACACACGGCAAGGGTGGCTATCACGCCCACGACATACGCGAGGAATATCTGAATCGCGTCACCAGTGATGTGAAGCTCGCGCGGCCGCTGAAGATCGCGGTCGATTGCGGCAACGGCGTCGCGGGCGCATTCGCACCCGATCTGTATCGCCGCCTCGGCTGCGAGGTGCACGAGCTTTTTTGCGACGTGGACAGCCGCTTTCCGAATCACCATCCCGATCCGTCGCAGCCGAAAAACCTGCAAGACCTGATCGCCGCGTTAAAGGCGGGCAAGGCGGACATCGGTCTCGCCTTCGACGGCGATGGCGACCGGCTCGGCGTGGTGACCAAAACCGGCAACATCATTTACCCCGACCGCCAGTTGATGCTGTTCGCGGCGGACGTACTGTCGCGCAACCCCAACGGCGAAATCATCTTTGACGTGAAATCCACGCGCCATTTGTTTGCGTGGATACGCAAGCACGGCGGCAGGCCGACGTTATGGAAAACCGGCCACTCGTTCGTCAAGGCGAAATTGAAGGAGACCGGCGCGCTGCTCGCGGGCGAAATGAGCGGCCACGTGTTTTTCAAGGAGCGCTGGTACGGCTTTGATGATGCGCTGTACGCCGGCGCGCGGCTGCTGGAAATTTTGTCGAAGGTGACCGATATCACCTCCACGCTTGAATCATTGCCCAACGCGGTCAGCACGCCGGAACTGCACGTCGACACCTTGGAGGGCGAAAACTACACGCTGATGGATAAACTCAAAAGCAGCGCGAAGTTTGAAGGCTGCGAAGAGATCATCACCATCGATGGCATGCGCGTCGAATACGCCGACGGCTTTGGCCTCGCGCGGCCGTCGAATACCACGCCGGTAATCGTGTTGAGATTCGAGGCCGATAACGAAGCGGCGCTAAAACGCATACAAGCGGATTTTCGCCGCGCGCTGACGGCGGTGAAGGCGGATATCAAGCTGCCGTTTTAGCCACAGGAAAACTGTTTTTTGACGCGAATTAACGCAGATATTCTCGGACGAACCCCGGAACAATCTGCGTCTATCCGCGCAAATCCGCGTCAAGGATTTTCCTGCATTACGGCTTGTTCGCCAGCCCCAGTTCCTTGATGAACCGCTCCACGTCGGGCTTGATCGCGGTCATGTAGCGTCCGAGCTCGGCGCCGTTCATGTAAGTGTCTTCGTAGTAGTTGCGTCGCATGTAGTCGCGCCACACCGCCGACTTGTAGACTTTCTCGAATGCGGATTCGAGCATCGCAGCGGCGTCCTTCGATATCCCGGCGGGCGACATAAAACCGCGGCCCGCGCCCACTTGCAGATCGTAGCCCGCCTCCTTCAGCGTGGGCACGTCGGGCAGCGCGGCAACGCGCTTTTGCGATGCGACCGCCAGCACGCGCACGCGTCCCGACTCGATGTATTGCGTCATCTCGGCGAGCTGCTCGCCGGTGGCGTGCACATGCCCGCCCAGCGCGGTGGTGACGGCTTCGGCGCCGCTTTTCATGTGCACCACGTTAAAGCGCACGCCGGCCAATTGCTCCAGCCGGAACGGCAGGTAATGGCTGCCGCTGCCCACGGACCCCACTGAGATGGTAACGCCCTTGGGATTGGCGCGCGCCGCGTCGACGAGTTCCTTCACCGTGCGATACGGTGATTCGGCGCGCACCGCGATGCTATTGATGTCGAACCCCAGCAGCCCCAGCGGATGAAACTTATCCAGCCCGGTGTCGGTGCCGTTGCGTATCGGTATCGCCACCATCAGCGACGCCGCGATGGCATACACGGTATACGGGTCGCCGCGTTTGCCCGCCACGTAATTCTGTGCGATGGCACCGCCGCCGCCCGCCTTGTTCATGATTATGGCTGGCGCCGGCAACAACTTGTCCTTGGCCATGATGTCGGCCACCACGCGCGTAAAAATATCCGAGCCGCCGCCCGGCCCGGTGTGCACGATAAACTCGAGGGGTTTGGTGGGGAACGATTGCGCGTGCGCCGGCGCGACAAGCGCCGCCGCTACGATCGAGAAAACTGCCAGTGTTGCTTTCATCATCGGCCGCCTGAATTGAGTTGTTAAAATATTAATAAAAACAATTACTTACGATGCCTCTTCACCGCCGTCAGCGCCGACAGATTGAGATAGGTGTTATCACCGTTCATGCGGTAACGCCGCTTGCCGATGCGCGGGTAGTCGCACACATCGAGCGGCCAGCGGTTGCCGCCGACCAGATATACCAAATCGCGTTTGTTCGGATTGGTCATGCCATGCGGCTCGGAGCCGGCGGCAAAGCCCATGAAATCACCCGCGCCGATTTTGTGCTTCTTGCCGCCGATTTCGGCGATGCCGCGCCCGGAGAGGATGTAAACCCACTCTTCATCCTGATGATGAAAATGATACTCGGTGCTTTCATCACCCTGCTTCAGGCGCACCAGATGCACGCCGATTGTGGACAGCCCGCACGCGTCTCCGAGGGAGCGCGTGTAACGCACCGCGCCTGGATTCAAGAAATGCACGAACTTGTCTTCCTTCATGCGGCGTATCGCGCAGGCGCCGAGCAGCGCCGGTTTGTTTTTTGTCTCTGCCAAGATGAGGGCTCCTTTTGGCGTGATGCTACTGGCCGGCAAGTTTCATCAGCGGGCCGTAGTCGGCGGCAACACCGTGCCCGCCCGCGAAGCGCGTGGGCGAAATCCCCGCTTGCCGCACGGCATTCACCAGCGCTTGCAGCGGTGACGTAATCTTGGCGGGCAGCGGTGGCCCCGGGATCCAGATGTCGGTGACGTAACCGATGCGCGCGTCGGCGACATAACCGATCAGCGTGCTGCCCGCGTGCGGATTGTCGATAAGATGCGCCGACACTTCCCGCTTGCCGTCGTTGAACGCCTGCTTGTCTTTCACCTCGATGATTGTCGTGCCGGATAAATCGCGCGGCGCGAGATCGGGGTTGCGCGTGGTGGGCATCGCCAGCAGCTTGCGGTAATGCGCGCCCGCACCCGCGCCCACCACCAGCGTCGCGCCGTGCGCGGCATACGCGCGAAAGCCGCCGATGTGATCCATGTGATGATGCGTCAACACCAGATAACGAATCGGTTTGTTGCCGTACTTGGCCTGCGCGGTGCGTATGGTCCAGTTCGATTGCCAATCGGACACCGGCGCATCGAACGCAATCAGGTAGTCGCGCATCTCGACGATCAAGCCGTGATGCGTGCCGCCCACCTGATGCTGCACGCCGGGCGCGAGCTCCTGCAGGCGCAAGCCGGAGCCGGCCTGCGTGTCGTAACTCGCATTGTCCGAATCCATGTAGGCGCCGATAAACTGGCGGCGCAGCACCCATTGGTACGGCACGTTGCCCGCGGCGGGTTTTGCCGCGCCCGCCTTGAACGCCGGCGGAATAACGATGCCGCCCGCGGGCAGCGCGGCATTCGGCGTCACCTGCGTGATGCGCGTGTCGATCACCGTGCGGCCGTTCAACTCGTATTTTTGCGACATCGCGACACGCACACCGCCGATGGTTTGCCAATCAGAAAATACCAGGTCGTAGTTGGAATCCCCCAGCACCGAGTCGTAATCGAGCGTGCGCACGCGCGCCGGCAAGCCGGTCTGCCCGTCGAACAGCACAATGAAATCAAAGTTGCCCGCGTTGTAGCGCAGCGCCGGATGCGACGTGCCGCTCACATCGACATCGTTGATGCGAGTGACGCGCGACGGATTGGCGCGCATCTCCAGCAGCAGCGACGGCGACGCACGGCGCAATTCACGGTGCGTGGCGGTGAGGCGCAGCCCCGACATGCCGTGCGCGGGCGGATTCGATTCCATGCTCTGCTTGTTGCGGCTATTGGAGTCGACACCCAGCACGTAGCCCGCATCGGGCGTGACGATCTCGCTGTATTTGAAAGTGCGCGGCGTGGGGTAGGCAACATTTTTCACCCAGTCGGTGCGCGAGGCGTGGCCGGCGAAATCAACGAGCGTTTCAAACGTTGCTTCGGCGGCAAAGCGCGCCTCGCCGCCTGGCATCTGCGACTGCTCTGGCTCCCGGTATTTTGACGTGCCGCTGATCGACAGCGAACGCATGCCGCGCATTGCCTCCGCGCCGCCGAGTGCCGCGATTGCGCGATTGATCAACTCCTGTTCGCGCGACACCGAACCCGTGCCCGCGCACGCGGCTACAAAAAGCGAAACCAACACTAACAACAATAAACGCTTCATGACTCCTTCTCGCATGATATTGAACGATCTGCTTGCGGCGCGATACTGGCTGCCGCCATTGCAGATTTATTGTAAGTATTTGTTTTTAAACATTCATTTATTTCACCATCACCGCAAGACAACATTACACTCCGGCGCCGCGGCACTTGCAAGCGTGCGCTGTACGCAACCAGGGCAGGCTAACCGCCAGCGATCTTGCGCTGCATGCGCTCATCGAAGCGGGCCACGTCGATGATGATGCGCTCGTGCGTGCCTTCGCCTATCGCTTCGCGTTCGTCCTCGGCGCGCAGACTGAATGTCAACGTGCGGCCCTCCACTTTCACAAGCTCGGCGTGCGCGCGCACTTTCATGCCGACGGGCGTGGCGGCGAAATGTTTGATCTCCAGCCGCGTGCCGACACTCTGCCGGCCCGGCGGCAGAAAACGCTCCACCGCCTGCAACGCCGCGGTTTCCATCAGCGTCACCATGATCGGCGTGGCAAGCACACCGATCTTGCCGCTGCCCACGTGCGCCGCCGTGTCACGCGTGCCGACGACGATTTCGACGGTGGCGGCGAGGCCGGGTATTAGTTCTTCAATGGACGGCATGCGTCACATGAAATTACGAATGAATTCGTAGTAGCCGCGCTGGCCGCCATCGGAATGCCTGGCCACGGATCGTTTGACCTTTTCCAGACGCGCCAAATATTCGGCAAGCGTAAGGTCGTTGATCTTGCCGATGCGCTCATTGGCCACTTGCACGCACCATTCAATGATCCCCGCCGCGAGTGGATGCTTCGTGACTTTTTGACTTTTGTTCATGCCGAATTGCTGGCGCACGGCGACACGCGCGTTTTCCAATGCAAAAACACAAACCGCGTCCGTCAAATCGGGATGGCGTTCGTATTCCTGCTTAAGTCCGAATTCGATGTTCTGCAATACATCAATGTGTTCATCGTCTACAAAAGCCATTTATCGTCCTTTCCACGCAGGCGCAAAAATCGCCATTCAAAACGAGTGTGCCGCGCGCACGTTACGCCTAGGTAACACCCAACTCCGAACACAGTTTCGCAACGGTCGCCTTGAGATCAGCGACTTCGTCTTCCAGCCGCGCGACGTTGGCTTTCAGCGCGGCGAGTTCGCCCACGGTGACATCACCGCCGCTCGTTGCATTGACAGGCGCGGCGGCCGTTTCCACGGCGGGCGCGCCCGACAGCAAATGCGCCCAGCGATTTTCGCGCGACCCCGGCCGGCGCGGCAGCTCGACCACCAGCGCGCCCGCCGCGCGATCACGCAACTCGTGCAAAAAAGTTTCCACCGACGAGATATCGCTGAACTTGTGCAACCGCTCGCAGTTGATGCGCAGTTCGCCCGGCGTCTGCGGGCCGCGCAGCATCAGCATGGCGATGATCGCCACCGACTGCGATGGCAAATGCAGCACGCGCTCGACGTTGTGTTCATAGCGCGTTACGCGATTGCCGCTGCCCTCCATCACCAGTGACAAAAACTTGAGTTGATCGACAGCAGCCTGCACCTCGGCCTCGGTCGCGCTCAACACCGGATCGCGGCTGGTTTTCTGATTGCAGCCCGCCACCAGTGCATTCAGCGACAACGGATAGGTGTCGGGCACTGTGTGCTGTTTTTCAACCAGCACGCCGAGGACACGGGTTTCGAGCAGGGATAAAGTGGGGATAGTGTGTTGAGACATATGTAGGATGGGTGGAGCGTAGCGCAACCCATCGCAATATTGGTGAACGGTGATGGGTTACGCTACGCTTCACCCATCCTACAGTTTGCGGTTGTTATAACTTCTGTTCAATCCATTTACGCACCGAAGCCAACGCCTCAGGCAATTTTGCCGGCTCCGTGCCCCCCGCCTGCGCCATATCGGGCCGCCCGCCGCCCTTGCCGCCGACTTGTTGTGCGACGTGATTCACCAGCTCACCCGCCTTGATTTTGCCGGTGAGATCGGCGGTGACGCCGGCGATCAGAGAGACTTTGCCGCCTTCGGTTGAGCCGAGCACGACCGCCGCGGATTTGAGTTTGGATTTGAGTTTGTCCACCGCCTCGCGCAGCGCCTTGGCGTCGGCGCCCTCCATCGCGGCGGCTACGACTTTGACACCTTTGACTTCAAACGCCGCGTCGGCGAGTTCGTCGCCTTGCGAGGATGCGAGTTTTGATTTCAGTTTGGCGAGCTCGCGTTCGAGATTTTTCGCACTGTCCATCAACTGCGTGATCTTCTGGCCGACTTCGGCGGGCGCGGTTTTGAGCGCGGCCGCGGCGGCGGCGAGCGTGTCTTCCTGTTGTTGCACGTAAGCGAGCGCTCCCTCGGCGGTGACGGCTTCGATGCGGCGCACGCCGGCAGCGATGCCGGTCTCGCCCGTCACCTTGAAAAATCCGATGTCGCCGGTGCGGCGCACGTGCGTGCCGCCGCAAAGCTCGGTGGAAAATTCGCCCATGCCGATGACGCGCACTTCGTCGCCGTATTTTTCACCGAACAGCGCCATCGCACCCGCCTTGATCGCCTCGTCGTGCTTCATGATGCGCGTGGAGACTTCGCTGTTGTGACGCACTTCGCGATTCACCAACGCCTCGACTTCGCGTATCTGCGCCTCGCTCATCGGTTCGTTGTGCGAGAAGTCAAAACGCGTGCGCATCGGGTCTACCAGCGAACCCTTTTGCTGCACGTGCGTGCCGAGCACGTGGCGCAACGCCGCGTGCATCAGGTGCGTGGCGGAGTGATTCCACGCCGCACGCGCGCGCGCCTGCGTGTCAACCGCCGCCATCACCTTGTCGCCCACGGCGAAGCGCCCGGTTTTCAACTCGCCGCGATGGCCGAATACTTCGGGCTGGATTTTTTGCGTGTCGTTGACGCTGAACGTGCCATGCACGCCGGCCAGCTCACCGCGGTCACCCATCTGGCCGCCGGATTCGGCGTAAAACGGCGTGCGGTCGAGCACCACGATGCCGCCCGCGCCGGCGTTGAGTTCTTCCACTTGCACGCCGTCATTGTTGTAGAGAGCCACCACCGTGCCTTCGAGATTCAAGGTGTCGTAACCGTGAAACTCAGTGGTCGCGCCGCGATACTCGACGCTCGCGGCCATCTGGAACTTGGAGGCCGCGCGCGCACGTTCGCGCTGGAGCTCCATCGCCGCCTCGAAGCCGGCGTAATCGACGCGCACATTGCGCTCGCGCGCCATGTCGGCGGTGAGATCGACCGGAAAACCAAACGTGTCGTAGAGCTGAAACACGGTTTCGCCATCGAGCATCTTGTCCTCGCGGTTGAGCGCGCCTTCGAGGATTTTCATGCCGTTCTCCAGCGTCTCCGCGAAACGTTCTTCCTCCTGCTTTAACACCTGTTGCACGCGATCCTGCGCCTTGACGAGCTCCGGGTACGCATCGCCCATCGCGCGCGCGAGATCATCGACGATGCGATGAAAGAACGGCTCGGTCTGGCCGAGCTTATAGCCGTGACGAATGGCGCGTCGAGTAATCCTGCGCAGCACGTAACCGCGCCCTTCGTTGCCGGGGATCACGCCATCGACAATCAGGAACGAACACGCGCGGATGTGATCGGCGATGACCTTCAGCGAATTGCTCGCGAGGTCTTTGCTATGCGTCTCGCGCGCGGCGGCCTTGATCAAATTCTGAAACAGATCGATCTCGTAATTGGAATGTACGTGCTGCATGACCGCGGCGATTCGTTCCAGCCCCATGCCGGTATCAACCGAGGGCTTGGGTAGCGGATGCAGCACGCCCTTGTCGTCGCGGTTGAACTGCATGAACACGAGATTCCAGATTTCGATGTAACGGTCGCCATCGGCATCCGCCGAACCCGGCGGCCCGCCCGCCACACCCGGACCGTGATCGTAAAAAATCTCGCTGCACGGCCCGCACGGCCCGGTATCGGCCATCTGCCAGAAATTATCCGAACCGCCGCCCGGCTTGTCGCCGATGCGCACGATGCGCGCCTTGGGCACGCCGATTTCGTTTGCCCAAAGGTCATAGGCCTCGTCGTCGGTCTGATACACCGTCACCCACAGCTTGTCGCCGGGCAGCTTGTAGATTTTGGTGAGCAGCTCCCACGCGTACTGGATCGCGTCTTTCTTGAAATAATCGCCGAAGCTGAAATTGCCCAGCATCTCGAAAAACGTATGATGGCGCGCGGTGTAGCCGACGTTTTCCAGATCGTTGTGCTTGCCGCCCGCGCGCAGACTGCGCTGCGACGTGGTGGCGCGCTTGTAGGCGCGCGTTTCGTTGCCGACAAAAACATCCTTGAACTGCACCATGCCGGAGTTGGTGAACAGCAGCGTCGGATCGTTGCCCGGCACCAGCGGGCTGGAAGCGACGACCGTATGGCCGCGCGCCTCGAAGAATTTCAAAAACTGATCGCGAATTTCGTTGCTGTTCATGACATCCTCTATGTTTACCGCCGAGTTACCGTGTTCTATTTGCCCAGACATGGCTCCCAAGGTCTTGCGGCGGCCCCGTCAATATCGGGTTATTCGCGCGAATTGGAGCGCCACCAATTTTCACCTGAAATGATTGGAGGCGCAATGCGCTTGCGATCAACAATCGGATGGCCGTATCATGCACCCACTATGATACTGACGAACCTGTTTAAGCAGTTGTTTGGCCGGCGGCGCAAGGAATCCGTCGATGAATCCCTCGATGAATTGCTTGCCGCGGCGCGCTCCACCTTTGACGCGGGCGACCTCGACACCGCATCCAAGGCCGTTAATACCGCGTTGTCGGTAAAAGCGGATTGCGGCGAGGCCCTGTTCTATAGCGGCCTGATCGCGTTTGCGCGCAATAATCACCAGGATGCGCTGGCGGCGTTTCGCAAAGCAGCGGAACAAGAACCCGCCAATGAAAACTGCCAATACCAGATGGCGCTGTGCCACCAGGCACTGGGTGATATGCCGGCTGCCCAGGGCTGCTGCAAAACCGCTCTTGCCATCAACCCCGATTTTGTCAACGCCTACTTCCTGATGTCATGTATTGAGTTGCCCGGCCCGCAGTACACAGAGGTGCTCACTGCAGTACATCAAAGCTTAAAGCCCGCAACTTACCTGGAAATTGGCGTGGAAACCGGCCGCACCATTATTCTGGCAAGTCCGCGGACATCCGCGATTGGCGTCGATCCAATGCCGCAGATTCGACATGCATTGGGTAGCAACGTACGGCTTTTTCCCACGACAAGTGACGCTTTCTTCGGTCAGCATGATGTCAAAACCGAGTTCGGCGGCAGACATGTTGAGCTGGCGTTTATCGATGGCATGCATCATTTCGACTTTGCCCTTCGAGATTTTGCACAAGTAGAACGTCATTGCAATCGAAACTCCATCGTACTGGTTCACGATTGTTATCCTTTCGACCGCCGCACCGCGGAACGCGATCGCGCCACCACTTTCTGGAGCGGCGATGTCTGGCGGCTGGTCATCGCGCTGAAGAAATATCGCCCCGACCTCGATATACGCACCATCGCCACGCCCCCCACGGGCCTTGCGCTGATCCGTAATCTGAATCCAGACTCGCGCGAGTTGTCCGATCATATGGATGAAATTGTCGCGGAAATGATGGCAACCGATTACAGCATGCTTGACCACGACAAAAAAGGCGCCTTGAATTGGTTTCCAAACGAGTGGTCAAAAATCGAGGGGCTGTTAAAAGCGAACGCAGCCTGATTACCCGAAGCAAGCAGGCATTGAGGAGCGCGGGGATGCAGAACCTGATCAAGCTGGCGATAGCGTGCGCACTGGTTTGCGTGAACCCCGCCAGCGCCCAAACCGGCCCCTACCCCAATAAACCCATACGCTGGGTCATCCCCTTCGCGCCGGGTGGGGGCACCGACATGGTTGCGCGGCCCGTCGCGGCGAAACTCACCGAGCGGCTGGGGCAGCAAATTCTATACGACAATCGCGGCGGCGCCGGCGGCGTGATCGCGGGTGAGATTGTCGCTACCGCGGCGCCGGACGGCTACACGCTGCTGGTCGCGGCGGTGGCGGTGATGACGGTCACCGGCAGCCTGCAAAAAATACCTTTTGATCCGATCAAGGATTTCTCGCCGATCACCAAGTTCGCGGACGTGCCCAATATGCTGGCATCGCGCACGGCGCTGCCGGTCAACCGCGTGCAGGAAGTCGTGCCTTATGCCAAGGCCAATCCCGGCAAGCTGCGCTGGGCGTTGTCGGGCACCGGTTCGGCGGGCACGCTATCGATGGAATTGTTCCGGCTCAACAGCGGCATCGACATCATTCCCATTCCCTACAAGGGCGCGGGCCCGGCGATGATCGCGGTGGTCGGCAACGAGGCCGATTTGATGTTCGCCAACCCCGCGGTGTTCATGCCGCACATCAAGGGCGGACGCCTGCGCGCGCTGGCGGCGGCCAGCCTGCAACGCATAGCCGCACTGCCCGAAATGCCGACGTTTCACGAATCGGGTTTTCCCAACTTCGAATCGCAGTCGTGGTACGGCCTGGCGGCGCCGGCGCGCACGCCGGCGGCGATTATTGCGTTGTGGCACAAGGAGACCATCGCCGTGCTCAACCAGCCCGACATCGTCGCGCGCATCACCGCCGACGGCGGCACACCGGTGGGCAACACGCCGCAGGCATTCGCCAAGGGGATACGCGACGAAACCGCGAAGTGGGCGAAGGTCATCAAGGACGCCAACATTAAGAATTGAATCGATGCGCGTACGCGTACGGTCAAAATGCCATCACAAGGGATTGACGCACATATAGTGCGCTCCGTGGAATTAAAGTGTAGTTGGCCAGAACCGTAAATTAACCAGAGAGTGGAGAATAATGTCCAAACCATCCGCTGTAACACACGCATTTCGATTCTTTTTGATTGTGTTGTTAACGCTGACCAGCGCCGCCGCCTGGGCGCGCTACGAGATACGCAACACCAGCAACACCACGCTCAAATTCGACACACTGGACCAGGCGCGCGGGACGTGGAAATCATGGAGCATTTACCCGAACCAGTCACAACAGTTTCATTGGGAATCAGGGCTTACGAGCGGTAAGGTGCGCATCGCGACTGAAAACCGCGGTTATGTGCAATATGATGTTTACGAGGGCAAGCGCTATAGTTTTGTGTGGGACAAAAACAAGGGTGTGTGGGACATGCGCACTATTGGCACGCTTGCCGCCGCCACCAACGCGCCCGCGCCGGCAGCAGCCACGAAAGCCACATGGTCACTGCAGAACCGCACCAACGAAAAACTGGTGTTTCAGACGCGCGAGCCGAACAGCGCGAATTGGCGCGAGCAATCAGCGTCCCCAAACGAAAACAAGAGTTTTCACTTCAGCCCCGGTGTAACACAAGGGAAGATTCGCATCGCGACGCAAAATCGCGGCCACGTCGAATACGACATACGCGCGGGCTGGCGCTACAGCATCATCTGGGACAAGAATAAATCGGTATGGGATTTCCGCACCGTGCAGAAGGGCCCGGGCTGATGGATGCCGCGCGGGCGCGCACCTACCGCGCCGCGCCCGCGCAGCGCGCAAGCAACACCCGTGGCGTGAGATGTTCGATCGCCAGTTCCGCCAGCAGCGGATTGTTGCGGCGCAAATCGCGGCCATAAGCAGTCGAGATCAGCGTAATCGCCGCCGACAGATTAGGCACGGGCACTTGCGCGATGCGTGCGAGCACTTCATAGAAGGCAAGGCCATACGGCACGTCTTCGAGCACATAGCGGTGTTCAAGTGTTACCGGCCCCGGCGGGCCGCCGTATTTTGCATGGATCGCCGCGGCCATTTCGGCGTAGCCGGCGAGCGGCACCTGATAAGAAAGATGCGTGTGCTCGTGAATCGAGCGCACTTCTAGACCGAAGCCCCGCGCTATCGCTTGGCGTTCGGCATCGATGGCCTCGCCAATACGCGCGGCCGCCGGTGTCAGACAATCGAACAGCAGCCAGCGCTCGCCCTTTTCGATGCGCGTGAGATTGGGCAGCACCTCGGCGGCGTGCGCCACCGGATTCACATTGAGCAGCGCCGTCGCGAGGATATTCGGCACCGGCGTGAAGCGGCCGCCAAAAAGCGCGCGGCAAAGTTCCAGCGCCGCGCTGCTTTGCGCCGCCGGGATGGCCGCGACTTCAAACCTGGTACGCAACGAATTGATAAACACGCTGGCGCCACCCGCGTTGCGCGCCGTGGCCAGCGTGGTGCCCCACGATGCCACCACGGGGCGCGCGCCGGGCCTGCCCACGCGCTCATGAATCCACAACGGCGCAAGCGACAGCGCGCCGCTGACGATAACGGTTTGCTCGTGATGAAGATGCGGCATCACAAGCGGCAACACCGCCGGATAGGCATGCCCCGGCAGCACGATAAGCACGACGTCAAAGCGGGCCAGGTCTTGCGGGGCGTTAATAATGCCGATTTCGGCCTCGCCTTGGAGCGCGCCTTCGTATGTCAACAACCCGCGTCCGGCCCTCGCGCGTAGCGCCAGCGCGTGCGTACTTTTACCGCTGGGCGACCACAGCGAAACCGCCGTGCCGTGATGGGCAAGATACGCCGCCGCCGCGCGCCCGGCCGGCCCCGCGCCAATGATGGCAACCGTGCTCATGCCGGAGATTACTCGACCTTGATGCCGGCCGACTTGACCACTTTGGCCCAGCGCGCGACATCCTCGCGCACCATGCGAGCAAATAGCGCGCCGCTGTGTCCGGCCACGTCCGAGCCGAGTCCGGCGAGGCGTTCACGGATTTCGGGCTGTTGCAGCACACGGCCGAATTCCTTTGCCAGCAGACTGCTAATCGGCGCCGGCGTTGCGGCAGGTGCCGCGACGCCTACCCACACCGACACATTCAGGCCCGACATGCCTGATTCGTCAAACGTGGGCACGTCAGCGAGAGAGCGCACGCGTTTTGGGGCGGTGACGCCCAGCGCCTTCAAGCGGCCGGCGGCGATGTGTTGCTGCGCCGACGCCGCGCTGGTGAACAGTGACTGCACCTGCCGCCCCAATAGATCATTCATCGCGGGCGCGGCGCCTTTGTAGGGCACGTGCGTGAGATCGGCACCTGTCGTCATTCTGAATAGTTCAATCGTCAGATGCGTATACGTGCCGTTGCCGGTGGAGGCGGCGTTGACTCGGCCCTTGTTTGCGGGCGCAACCGTGTAAGCGACGAATTCCTTCGCGTTTGCCGCGGGCAGCATTGGGTGCACCACCAGCACCAGCGGCGTGTCGGTGAGGTGTATCACGTGGGTAAAATTTTTGATCGGGTCGTAACCGGGCTTCGCGTGCAGCGCGGGGATGATGCCCATCTGCGCGCCGCTCGCGTAGAGCAATGTGTAGCCGTCGGGATTCGCGCGCGCGGTTTCCTGTGTCGCAATCATGCCGCCGGAGCCGGGCCGGTTGTCGATCACGATGTTTTGCCCCAGCGCCTGGCCCACCGGCGCGCCGAGGATGCGCGCGGCCACGTCGGTCGAGCCGCCGGGGGCGAAGGGCACCAGCAGGCGGATGGGTTTTGTGGGGTAGCCCTGCGCTTGAGAGCTTGCGGCGGCTATCAACGTCAGCGCCGCGAACAACCTTGTGAGATTATTGATCATGATTTTTTTTCGCGAGAAAGTCCTGCATGCCCAGAGCGGTATTCATGAATGTACGCTGCAATCGCCTGTCTTCCGTAACACAGATGGCATCGAGCGCCAACGCCAGTGCGATGTACTGTGCATCGTACGCGCTGATGCGCAGACTCGCCGCAAGCCGCAACGCGGCAAGCATATCCACATCGCGCTCGGAATCGTGAAGTAGCGCCACGCTGTCATGGTAGAGCGTTTGTGCATCGTTAATACTTGCGCCGCCTTCGCGCACAAACCCCGCAAGTACATTCAGGAATTCGTGACGCCACAGCGGCGCCAGCACCCAATCGGCGTCAAAACGGCGAAGCTGGCGCGCCAAACCAGTCTTTTCGCCATCTATAAAAAAATACGCAACGACGTTTACATCGACCACGATCATTCACGGCCATCCCGGCGCGCTTGATCGATGAAAGCATCGGTCAAGGCGAAACTGCCCTTCAATGGCGGAGGAAATTCTCGAACAGCCGTTACATTGAGCGACTGCTCCAGCAGCACTATGACCTCCTTGGTCATGCTGCGGTGGTGCCGCACGGCCTGCTCTTTTAGCTTGCGGTGAAGCTCCGGCGGAAAATCCTTGATGAGCAAGCCAGGCATGGAAAATCTCTATTCAATCAATTAGATACCAATATTATACCATAATGGTATCTAATTGATCGCACTGCATAATTTAGGGCTGATCAGGTTCTTGCTCTGGCGGCGAATCGGCGTGCTTGATAACCCGCAGCGCTAACCCGAACCCGTATCCGCGCGACTGCAAGAAACGTATCTGTCGCGCTTTTTCTTTTTGATCGGCGGGCGCCTTCCTGAATTTTCGGCGCACCAAGGCGAGTGCCGCGGCAAATTCTTCGTCCGGGTCGATCTCGCTCAATGCCGCCGAGGTTACGTCTTCATCGACGCCGGCTTGCTTGAGCTCGCGCGCAATCGAGCGATGCGCGAACTGGCCCTTGCGTTTGCGCACGAGCGCGTCGGCGAATCGCTCGTCGGACAACCAGCCGCGTTCGGCAAGGTCGTCGAGCAATGCTTCGAGTTCATGTTCCTTGCCAGCCTCGACAAAACCGCGCAGGCGCTTTTGCAGCTCCACGCGCGAGAATTCACGCCGCCCCAGCATGCGCAGCGCGCGCCCCCGCAGTGACGGCTGCGCGGCCTCCGCCTCCTTACTGGAGAACGGACTACTCTTCGTCTTCTTCGGCTGCCGCTGTTGGTACACCGGCACCACCGCCTACGCCGAGTTCTGCGCGCACCTTGGCTTCGATTTCCTGCGCCACTTCGGGATGTTCACGCAGATAGTCGCGCGCGTTGTCCTTGCCCTGACCGATACGCTCCTTGCCGTAGGTGTACCACGAGCCGGATTTGTCGACGATCTTGTTGGCAACACCGAGTTCGATGATCTCGCCCTCGCGTGAAATGCCTTCGCCGTAAAGGATGTCGAATTCGGCCTGACGGAACGGCGGCGCGACTTTGTTCTTGACCACCTTGGCGCGGGTCTCGGAGCCGATGACTTCCTCGCCTTTCTTGATGGCGCCGATGCGGCGGATATCGATGCGCACCGAGGCGTA
>CAMDLH010000008.1 GCA_945901405.1 Bordetella parapertussis
AAGCCTCATGCTCATCCCAGGTTACCCACCGGGGTGCTCGCCTCCCGCCTGAAAGAGGCGGCGGGCCGCACCCCCGTGGATAACCTTTTGGCCGAGGTGACTCCCCCAAAAACCCGAAAAACCACCCACAAATACCCGTCACGAAGCGAACTTTTTGATCTACCCAAAAACTGAAAATAGGAGAAACTTCTTCTACTCCATTCGACACACAGACGTGATCTAGATCGCTGGTGTCCCTTGATTTCCACCAAACCCCGAGTGGTTGAATTCCTTCTTCGTTATTTGGAAATTTTCGAGTCTCGTATGATGCCCCCATTGGCAATGAAGCTTCAAACTCAGTCACTGTGTTAATCCAAATCGCAAGGATCAAGATATCCATTTTCGGTCGCCTTACTGCAACTCCACATTCGCATCCTTAATCACTTTAGCCCACTTAGCAATTTCCGCCTTGATATGCGCCGCAAACTGCTCCGGCCGATCCCCGACAGGCTCCGCACCCAGCGCCGATAGTCGTTCATTCACATCCGGCAGTTTCAATATGCGTTGCGTTTCGGTGGCAAGTTTGTCGACCACGGGCTTGGGTGTGCCGGCGGGCGCCACCAATCCAAACCACGCGCTGGTGTTGTAGCCCGCGACACCGGCCTCGCTGATGGTGGGCAGGTCTGGCATTGCTGGTGAGCGTTTTGCGGTACTCACGGCCAGCGCGCGTATCTTGCCCGCTTTTACCTGCGGGATGTAGGGCGGCATGTTGTCGATGGTGACGATGATTTGCCCGCCGATCACATCCGCCAGCACGCCCGCGCTGCCTTTGTAGGGGATGTGCTGCATGTTGGTGCCGGTCATGGTCTTGAACAATTCCGTCGACAGGTGCCCGGTGCTGCCGTTGCCGGGCGTGCCGTAGTTGAATTTGTTCGGGTTCGCTTTCAGATGCACGATGAATTCCTTGACGTTCTTAGACGGCACGCTATTGTTGACCACCATGATGTTGGGCACCAATGCCACCAGGCTCACCGGTGCGAAATCTTTCACCGCGTCCCACGGCAGCTTGCGATACAGGCTCGGATTGATGCCGTGCGTGGCGGCCGTCACCATCAACAGCGTGTGGCCGTCAGCGTTGGCTTTCGCCGCCGCGTCGGTGCCGATGTTACCGGTGGCGCCAGGGCGGTTGTCGACAATCACCGGCTGGCCGAAGGTCTCGCTCATCTTTTGCCCCACCGCGCGCGCAAGGATGTCGGTGGCGCCGGCGGGTGTGTAGGCGACGATGATGCGGATGGGTTTGCTGGGAAATTGCTGCGCAAGCGCCATGCCCGGCACGGCAAGGAAGAAATATAAGTATATGTTTTTTAACGATATTTTCACATTGGCTCCGATGGTTGTTGATGGGTTGCACCCATCCTGCAAATACTGTTACCGCACCAGCATGGGGTTAACTAAAAACTCATCACTCAAAACTAATCACTGAACTAATCACGGCCCTTTAATCCCAGCCGCCTTGATCACTCTCGCCCACTTGGCGATTTCTTCTTGAATGAACGCGGCGTATTGCTCGGGGGTGTTGCCCACCGGGTCTGCGCCGCTTTTCATCAGCGAATCGCGCAGCTCCGGCGACTTCAATGCGCGCACGGTGTCGGCGTGCAGCCGTTCGATGATGGCACGCGGCGTTTTCGCGGGTGCTGCGAGACCAAACCAGTTGGTGACATCAAAGCCCGCGAGGCCGCCTTCGGCGATGGTGGGAATCTCGGGCGCTGCGTTGGAGCGCCGCGCGCCGCTCACCGCCAGCGCACGCAATTTGCCACCGCGCGCGTGCGGCAGCACGGCCGGCATGTTCGGAAAGGCGAGCGAGGTATGCCCCGCGATCAGATCAATCACCGCCGGGCCCGCGCCCTTGTATGGCACATGCAGCCATCGCACACCGGCCATGAACTGAAACAACTCGCCCGTCAAATGCCCGCTGGAACCCGTGCCCTGCGAGGCAAAATTGATCTGCCCCGGCCGCGCTTTGGAGAAAGCGATCAACTCCTTCACCGTGCGCGCGGGGAACGATGGATGCGTCACCAGCAGATTCTGTGATTCGGTAAGCAACGAGATAAACGCGAAGTCGCGCACCGCATCGAAATTCAGTTTCATCAGCGACGGATTCGTGACATGCCCCGCCGCGTTGATGATGAGCGTGTAGCCATCCGGTGCCGCGCGCGCGGCCGCCTCGGTGGCGATGGCGGTGTTCGCACCGCCGCGATTTTCGACCACCACGATTTGCGCCAGCGATTCGGTGAGCTTTTGCGCGAGCAGGCGCGCCACTACATCGGTCGAGCCGCCGGGCGCGAAGCCCACCAGCAGGCGCACGGGTTTGGTGGGGTAGGCCTGTGCCTGCACATAACCACTGGTAAGCAACATGAAAAGCGCAATCAAAGATTGGGATTTATGCACTTTACTCAACACTAAACACTTAACATTCATCATTGCCCTTTAATCCCTGCCGCCTTGATCACCTTCGCCCACTTGGCGATTTCGCGCTCGATGAACGCGGTGTATTGCTCCGGCGTGTTGCCCACCGGCTCGGCGCCTTGATCGAGAAAACGCGCGCGCAGGTCGGGCGCATTGACGGCGCGCACGATGGCGCTGTTGAGTTGATCGACGATCGCGCGCGGCGTTTTCGCGGGTGCGGCGATGCCAAACCATGAAGTCACGTCAAAGCCGGTCAAGCCGGATTCGGTGAGCGTGGGTATGCCCGGCACCGCCTGATTGCGCCGCGTGCCTGATAGCGCGACTGGCCGCAGCCGCCCATTGCGCACGTGCTGAATTGCCACCGGGATATTGGCGAAGTACATCGAAATCTCACCCGAGAGCAGCGCCACCATGCCCGCGCCGCTGCCCTTATACGGCACGTGCACCAGTTTCACGCCGGTCATAAATTGAAACAGTTCCGCCGACAGGTGCGGCGTGCTGCCCGCGCCGGATGAGCCGTAGTTGATGTCGCCGGGGCGTTGTTTGGCGAAGGCGAGAAATTCCTTCACGGTTTTCGCCGGGATTGAGGTGTGCAGCACCAGCAGGTTTTGCGATTCAGCCACCAGCGAGATGAACGAAAAATCGCGGATCGAATCGTAGTTGGGTTTCGCCAGTGTCGGGTTGGTGGAATGCGCGGGCGCGTTTAGCAAAATGGTGTAGCCGTCGGGCACGGCGCGCGCCACCAGCTCGGTGGCGATCATGGTGCTGGCGCCGCCGCGGTTATCGACAATGACTTGCTGGCCCAGATACTCCGCCAACTTCGGCGCCACCGCGCGCGCGAGAAAATCATTGGTGCCGCTGGGCGGAAAACCGACGATGAAGCGGATGGGTTTTGTGGGGTAGTTTTGCGCTTGCGCGGCGGTGAACAACAGCCCGCAGCACAGCGCGCCAATATATTTCAGGGGTTGTTTCATGGGCATATTCTCGCATGCCCCGTCCGTGGTTATCCCTTGAACACGCCGCGCAGCCACGCCTCCAGCGTGATCAACAGCCAGATTTTTACGCCGCGGCGCGGATGGATGCCGCCGAGCCTGCCGTCGAGCAGACGTTCGAGCCATGCGCGCTCGAATAGCCCCCACGGCGCCAGGCCATCCAGCAGCCGTTCGCGCGCCTGCGGCAGCAGCGGCCCGCGAAACCAGCCGTGCACCGGCACCAGCATGCCACTCTTGGGGCGCTCGATAATTTCGCGCGGCAGCAGATCGCGCACGGCTTCCTTCAACAGATATTTTTCAATCGAACCACGCAGCTTCAGTTGCGGTGGGATCGCAAACGCCGTCTCCACCACCGCGCGGTCGAACAGCGGCGCGCGCGGCAGCACGCCGTAGGGCGCGCTGATGGCGTCCACCTTCGACAAAATGTGGTGCGCGCCCTTGCACGCGAGGTTGATCGCCATCAGCCGCGCGACGAAATTGTTCCAGCGCGCGTCTTCGAGGTGCGGCGTCACCCAGTCTTCGAGCGCGTCTTGCGCGATGCCGGCGCGCGTTTCGGGCGCGAGCATGTCCGCCAGATCGTCGTAACATTTCTGGTGCGCGCGCAGAAAACTCGCCGCACGCTGGCGGCGGTTGTCATCCGCATACAGGCCGCCGAAGAGTTCCGCCAGCACCATGGGCACATTCTTCGGCCCGCCGAAACACGGGTCGCCGCCTTCGCCGTTGAGCACCACGCCCACCTCGCGCGCGGCCGCGTCAAACAGCATCGCGTTGGGCACGGTGAGGGGGTCACCGATGGGGTCGGAGAGCATGGCGATGGTGCGGTCGAGATTGGCCACCACCGTGGCGGGGGAGAGCTCAACCACGCGATGCTCGACGCCGCAGTGCCGCGCCACCATCGAACTGAAAGGCAGCTCGTTGCGATACTCATCACCGAACGAAACCGAATAGCTGATGACCGGCGCATCGTGCAGCCTCGCCGCGAGTGCCACCACCAGGCTCGAATCGATGCCGCCGGAGAGCGTGGCGCCCACCGGCTCGCCGCGCGGCAAGCGGCTTTTTACCGCCGCCTCCAGCCGCTCGCGCAGCTCCGCGCGCAGTGCGTCCTCGCCGCGCCACTGCGCCGGTTCGCGAGGCAATGTCCACCACGCGCCGCGCGTGATGCCGCCATCGCGAAACGTAACGATCTCACCAGGCAGCACCTTGTAGACGCCGCGCACCAGCGTCTCGCGCCCCGGCAGATAGGCCCACGAGAGATAAGCCGCCACGCTCGCAGGATCGAGCTCGCGCGCAACCTGGCCGCTGGCGAGTATGTCGCACAGGCGCGAGGCGTAGACGATGCGCCGGTCGCGCGTGAGCGCGTAGTAGAAACTGCGCTCGCCGATGGCATCGCGCGCCAGTCTGACCGAGCCATCCGCGTCTTCCGCCGCGAGCGCGAATGGGCCGCGCGTTTCACTGAAATCGCCCGCATGCAGCCAGCGACGCCACTCTTGCGCGCGCGGCGCGGGCGTGCAATCGTGTTCAACACTGAGCGCGGCACCCTGCCCCGCGACGCCCGCGATGCGCGGCGCAATTTGCGCGTGCGGCGGCCTAACCAAAGCCGTCCGCGTCGGATTCGATATCGCTGGCTTCATAGGTAAACGATTCCGTGTCGTCGACGACGCGGCTGTTGCTGCCGCTACTGCTGCTGTCGCTGCCGCCGCCGCCGGAATCGTTGTCGCTTTCCAGATCGCGATTGAGCGCCTTGTAAAGCCGCTTCAGGACTTGCTCCGGCCGGATTACCGCGAGCTCCAGTTCCTGGCTCGACAGCCACGTGGCTTCCCAAGCGGAAACGCCATGGCCGGCCGGCACTGCGGCACCGGTGTGCGGCTTGTAAAGGCCGATAAAGGCCTTCGCCTGCCGCGGACGCAATCCCACATCCGATACCGTGACATCCTGCGCAAACCACGCGTGGTCCGTAGCCAGCTTGTGCGCGAGCCGGCAGCCGTTGGGCGTGGCATCGTGCAGCGCAAACACGCGCAGGCGCGGATTGCGCTTTAACATCGCGCGTATGGTTTCAAAGTGCGCCTCCGGGTAGCCATCCGCCGACAGTACCGCGCAGTTATTTTCGAAGTGAAAATTGTTGGCGAGCAGAATGTCGGTGGTGCGCGCGCGGTCGCAGATCACCGCGCGATCGAATGAATAATCCGCGATGTCGGCTTCGAGCTTGCGCGGCACGGGCGCGGGGGAGCCGCGCGCGTGTGCACGCACAATCATGCCTTTCGGGTTGCCGTGCACTTTTTGCCAGGCGATCAGCATGCGGTCGAAGACCTTTTGATCCAGCCGCACAAAGCGCTGCGTCTTGGCGCGCCGGATCGAATATGCAAAAAAAATAGCGATCAACGCCGCCAGCACGGCGAACGGGTATCGTGCAATCGCGAAACAAACCAGCGTGGCAATAGCAAAAACAATCAGGCCCACGATCGCGCAACCAATTTTCACGCGCTGCCGCCGCGCGATCTCGTAATACAAATGTTCCGCGCCCCAGCGCAACTGGCCCTTGGCCGACACCGCGTTAATGGCATTCTCAAACGCGCTGTCGGTTAGCAAATCCCCTTTCTTTGGCTCAAATGCGAAGCGCCCGTTGCATTTCGGGCACGCGCCGTTGGAGCGTTCGCTGTACTTCGCGTCATTGCCGCAACGTATGCACTTCATCGCCAGTCACCCGTGGGGCGCTTGCCGCCGCCGTCGATGAACACGCGCAGCCACGCTTCGAGCATGGCCAGCGCCCACAGCCGCTCGCCCACGCGGCGGCGGCGTGTCTCTCCGGGCAGATTGCGCCCTTGCAGCAGCGGTGCGATGTAGTCGTTGCGAAACAGACCGCGTTTTTCGAGTGATGCCTTGCCGAGCAACTCGTGCATCGCGGGCGCCAGCGGCCCCAGTGCCCAGTCGGTGATGGGCACGCCCATGCCAAGTTTTTTACGCCATACAATCTCGCGCGGCAGTTTGCCGCGCACTGCAAGCTTCAGCACGAATTTTTCCACCGCACCATGCAACTTGAGTTGGGGCGCGAGCGCAAATGACGCTTCAGCGAGCTTGCGGTCAAACAGCGGCGTGCGCACATCCAGCCCCCACGCATTCGCCATGCGTTCGGCGCGCGGCAAAATATTCTGGCAGCCCTTCAACGCAAAATCGGCAAGGCGTATGTGATTGGCGAACGTGCTCGCCTTGTCGCCCTGCAAGTAAGGCATCAGCAACGCACGCCGCTGTCCGGCGGGGCCGACGCGCGCGCGAAACTCGGGTGTGTAGAGCGCATCTTCCGCGCCATAAAACCGGTGATAACTGCGCAGGTAGATTTCTTCGCGGGAATCCTCATTGCCAGTGTTCGCATACAAGTTGGCGTACAGCTCTGCGCCTATCATCGGCTTTTGCGTCCAGCCACCAAAGAGTTGATCGCCGCCTTCGCCGTTGAAAATACAATCGCAACCCGCCTCGCGTGCCGCTTTGCCGAGCAGATATTGCGGGCCGGTTACCGCGTCGCCGAACGGCAGATCGAGCCGCCAGGTGAGATCAGGCAATATCGGCAGGATGTCTTCGCCGCCGACCTTAACGAATTGCAGCGGGATTTTTAGAAGATCGGCCACTTCTTGCGCACGGTCTTTCTCGATGCTTTTTTCACCGAAATCGAGGCTGAAGGCGCTGACGTTCGCGCCCGCTTCCTTCAGCCACAACGCAACCGATGACGAATCCAGCCCGCCGCTCAAGAATAGCCCGATGTTCTCCTTGCCATTAAGCCGCTTTGTAACGGCGGCCTTGCACAACTCCGCGATGGTACGCACCGCCGCGCCGCGGTCGGCGAGCGTTTCGTCCAGCGCCTCGCGCAACTCGAAGTATTGCGTGATCGTGAGCCGGCCATTCTCATGCACGGCAATGCGCCGCGGCAGCAGGCGGCGGATGCCTTTCACCGGCGTGTCTTCGCCGGGCACAAAGGAGAACGTCAGATACTTATGAATCGCCGCGTCGTCGATCTCGCGCGGCATGCCGGGCACGGCCAGTAACTGTTTGATTTCGCTGGCAAAATAAAACACGCTGCGATGTTCGGTGTAATACAGCGAACGCACTCCGAACGGGTCGCGCAGCAGCGTGAGGCGGCGTTTGTCGCCATCCCACCACGCGGCGGCAAATGCGCCATCAATGTCATCCAGGCTGCCCTGCAACTTGCCTGTCAATGACGCGGCAGGCGAATCCACCGGCGGCGCAAACGTGCCCGCGCATGCAACCAGGTGATTGCCATCGCGATGTATGCCCGGCGATTTGCCCGGCCGCCCGCCCCACCAGCGGTAGCCAAGCGCAACACCGGGCGCAACCGCTTTGTCGGTGCGATCACCTCGATAGTCGATCGCACCCAACATCGCGTCCAGCACGGACGGATCAGCCTCACCCACCCAACCGCAGATTCCGCTCATGATTTTTTCAACTCATCACTAAAAACTATGCACTCAACACTATTTGTCACTCCCCCTTGATGCCCGCGGACTTGATCACCTTCGCCCACTTGGAGATTTCGCTTTGCACGAACGCAGTATATTGCTCCGGCGTGCTGCCCACAGGGTCGGTGCCCAGATCGATCAGCCGAGCGCGCAGATCGGGGGACTTCAGCGCGCGCACTATTTCGTTGTTGAGTTTGTCAATGATGGCGCGCGGCGTTTTCGCGGGTGCGGACACACCATACCACGCGGTGACTACAAAGCCAGGCAGCCCGCTTTCGACAACTGTCGGCACGTCCGGCGCGGCGGATGAACGCTTCTCGCCCGTTACCGCAATGGCACGCAGGCGGTTGCCGCGCACGTAGCCGATGACGCCGGCGATGTTGGTGAAATACAGCACGTGGTGCCCCGCCAGCAGATCGATCAGCGCGGGGCCGGCGCCCTTGTACGGGATATGCACCCACTTCACACCTGTCATGATCTGAAACAACTCACCGGAGAGATGCCCGGTGGAACCCGTGCCGGCGGAGCCGAAATTAAGCTGCCCCGCGTGTTGTTTGGAAAACGCGATTAACTCTTTGACGGTGCGCACCGGCAGCGACGGATGCACGGTCAGCAGATTCTGCGCATCGGCCAACTGCGTGATAAAGGCAAAATCCTTGATGGGATCGAAGCTTAGTTTCATCAGCGCCGGGTTGGTGGCGTGGCCCGGCGCGTTCTGCAAAATCGTGTAGCCATCGGGCGGCGAACGCACCAGCAACTCCGACGCAATCGCGGTGTTCGCGCCCGCGCGATTTTCAACCACGAACTGCTGGCCCGTCTGCTCGATCAGCTTTGCCGCCAGCGCGCGCGCGACGATGTCGTTGGGGCCGGCGGGTGTGAAGCCGATCAGAAAGCGTACGGGTTTGGCAGGGTATTGCTGCGCATGACCCGCTAACGGCGTGGCGGCGAGTGCGCATACTAGGTAGATGCTTTTTATCACTTTCATTCCGAAACCTTGCTCCACTGGTAACCGCCGATTCGAACAAGCCTCAAGTTTACAGCGCCTGATTCTCACTACGGATTCGCCGTGGAAACTCATGGTAACTTAAAGTGGCAAGGATTTTGGAGGAGTAATTTGCTCTGATAGCCGTTGTCGGGAGGCGTGTCTGATGACCGGCATGTTACGACCCGGCGCCGCTATTCCAGCTTCCAGGAAGCGGCCATCCGACCTCGAGAAAAACACCCGCAAATACTCCTTGCAGGTAGCCGCACCGCCACCTCCGACTGGCGTGCCAGCTACCACGCACCTTCAAATGTACGCCTGCGTTGTCGGCCTGATAATCAGTTCGGGCACCGACACATGCGGGGGCAGCGTCGCCACGAACAGCACGGCGTTGGCCACGTCCTCCGGCTTCATCATCTTCGCCCGTTGCTCAGCCGGGTCAGGTATGGGTCGCGTCAAGTGTTGCGGCGTATCGATCGCACCGGGGTAAATGCTGCTGACGCGGATACCGCTTTCCAGTTCCTCGCTGGCCAGACAACCCGCCAGAGCGTGCAAACCGAATTTGCCCGCCGCGTAGCCAGCTCCCGCGGCGCGATGGGTCCGTTTGCCCGAGATATTGGCACGAACGCTTCCACCGCGAGCCGGGGAATGCCTGGATGAGAGGCGAGTACATCAGGCTGATCAAGTAAATCAAGCAGATCGCCTGATCACGCTAACCGTCTTGCGCACGGGATCAACCCGCACGATATCGCCAGTTTTGATCGTATCGTAAGGCGACTTCGACCAGCCTTCGGTGATGGTGATGCCGGCAAACACCGCGCCCTGCACCATCACCGGGTTGGTGACGCCGAACACAAATGCGCGTGGCGCGATGCCCTTGGCCTTGATGTCGTAGAACGCCCAGCCCGCCGCAATGCCGCCCTTGGCACTCGGCGTGATGAGGATGGCGTCCTTGAGGTTGTGGCCTTCGAGCGCGTGGCCGGGGCGCGAGATGAGGCCTGTCCAACGGTCAAGATCGTAACGCGGGCTGAATCCCTCGGTGGAGACCAGAGCGATGCCTTCGACGACCTGGCCGAAGGCGCGTTTGACTTTGAATGAGACGGGTTTCAAGGCAACACCTTTTTCGACGCAGATTTACGCAGATTTACGCGGATGAACCGCAGACAAAATCTGCTTTCATCTGCGTCAAAAAGCTTTTTTGCGGTTGACTCACAGTGCATCCTTGCCGGTGCAGGCTATGTCCACGCACTCACGCGTGCGCCGCAGGATGGCATTGAACTTGTGCGCGCCAATGATGTTGGCGAGCTTGGCGGAGCTGGTAACGATGTTGCTCCAGCTTTGCTCGATGCGCATTTGTGCGATGTTTTGCAGAATATAAAAACATACACCTTCGAGCACCATCGCGCCGGACGCTTCGATGGCTTCCATATAGCCGAGTTTCTTCGCCGCGCTTTTGACGCCGTGGCTGGTGGTGATGATGAGCTGGCTGCCCTTCTTGACCTTGCGCCCGGCGAGCAACTGCGCCAGCGTCTGCATTTCAAACAGCGATTGCTGCGGGCCGGAGAACACCACGAGGTTGAGCGGATTGCCCTTGGTGTCGTAGCTAGCGTAGACGCGCTCGATGTCGCGGTTGGTGATGGTGATGATTTCCTTGGGCTTATTTCCGCCGAACGCGGCTTTCAGCGTGGGCGCTTCGGGTGTGACGCCGACCATGTGAAACATGCCCATCGAGCCGTAACTCGCGAGCGATGCACCCAAGTGCTTGAGCTGATCGGAGCTCGGGCGTTTTTTCATGCCGGTGAACACGGGCACGCAAAAATAATCCTGGTGCGTGGCGCCGATGAGTTTGCCCACCGCGCCCCAATCGGCGAAGTCGTGAAGATCGGCTTTGAGGTTGACCTGGATCACGCCCTTGCGATGGCGATCCAACTGAAAGCCATACTCGGGCACGCGGCCGGTGAGGGAGGCCGCCAGCGCCGCAGGCCCCGCCTCGAAGTTGGTGCGCGCGCCGAATACGGAGTTGGCGTAGATCACCGTGCCGGTGTCGCCCCACGCCACGCGCTCGCCGACGGTCGGCTGGTACAGCGTTTGATAATTGATGCAGGTGTCGGCGGTGATGGCGTTAATCTGCTGCATGCACGCAATGATTTTCTTTTCCTTGCGCGCTTCGCCGGCGTCTTGATTCAGGCGCTTGACGTAATCGAAATCAAAACAGCGCGGGTTGGTGGTGGTCGGCCGCGCGCACTTCGCACCCGACTTGGCGACGCGTTCGAGAAACGATTGCCCGGCGTCGCCCATGACCTCGATGTCACCCATCATGTGCACGTTCGATATCTGCACGAAGCGCTCGGCGCCGAAAAACTTGCCGACCTCGAGTTGCAGCTCGAGCGCTTCCTTGACTGCGACGCCCTTGGCGCCGGCGAGCATTTCCTTCTCTTCAGCAGTCAGCCGCATGATATAACTAATTGATTATAAACAATTATTTAGCAACAGTGCCGCTGCGTCCCAAGCGCTTGGCGATCTTCGCCTGGCCCGTCTTGGCGTCAAAACCCTTGAGATACACCGGCCCGGCCATGGTGCCGTCCACCGCCATGCCGACGATGCCCTGCGACAGATCCTTGATCGCGAGAAATATCACGTCCTCGTCCTTCGGGTCCGCGATCAGCGTATGCGGCGCATTGGCGGGGATGTAAATCAGCGAGCCGGCGGGCGCTTTCACTTTGACGCCGTTGACCGAGCCCATAAGCGTGCCGCGCACCACGTAATTAAGTTGCTCGTTGTTGTGCGTGTGCATTCGCGAGCCGGTGCCGCGCGGCTTGTGGATGTAACCCACGAGTATGCGCTCGCCCTCGACCACGCCGCCATGCGAGGTGGAATAGCCGGTGCCGGCATCAACGACTTTCAACGCCGCCATTTTGAATTGATACTTGTTGCCCGCGCCGCCTTTGACCGCGCCCGCGGTTTTGGTTTTTGTGCTTTTCTTTGCTGCTGCCATTGCCGTTCTCCCTTGTTATCGATTCACCATCCACGTATCACGCCTCACGCAGTTATAAATAGTCAGCGATCTTCCACTCGCCCGGATTCACATTTACCACGTTCTTGCTTTTCCCCGCGCGCCGGTCGGCGTAAACGCGCCCTTCCTTCATCACGATCTGAATATTCTTTTTCTCTTGCAACACGGTGATGTTTTTCAGCGGGTCGCCCTTTACAGCAAGGATATCGGCGAGCTTGCCTACCTCTATGGTGCCGAGTTCTTTTTCCATTTTTAACGCGTGCGCGGCGTTTTTGGTGGCGGTCATGATCGCTTCCATCGGCTTCATGCCGAGACTGACGTAGACCGCGAGCTCCTTGGCGTTGGTGCCCATTTCCGGGTCGAAGCCCATGTCGGTGCCCATGGCGATCTTCACACCCGCCTTGTACATTTTCTGGAAGGTCTCGTAGCAATACGGCTGCAACGCCTTCATCTTATTGATGACGAACATCGACGTGCCCTGATCGAGCCGCGTCTGGATTGCGCCGTCGGTGCGGTGCAGCAGCGTGGGTGTCATCCACGCGGGCGAGTCGACGATCATGTCGATCACTTCCTCGTCGTGAAACACCATGTGCTCGATGGTGTCAGCACCCGCTTCGAGCGCCATGCGGTGCCCGTTCGGCGTGAAGCAATGCACCGCCGCCGGCTTGTGAAACGCGTGCGCCTCATCGACGATGGCGTTGATTTCCTCCTGCGTCATGTTGCGGATGTCGGGTTCTTCCTTGTCCGTGCCGCCGCCGCCGGTGGCGCAGGTTTTCACGATGTCGCAGCCCGCCAAGAGATTGGTGCGTGCGAGCTTGCGCAGCTCCCACGGGCCATCGGCCGTCTGAAAGCCCAGGCGCTGTGCCGCGCGCGGCTGAATCAGATCAAGATGCGAGCCGGTGATGGTGGTGAAGCCGCCGATGAACATGCGCGGGCCTTCGACGATGCCGGCGTTGATCGAATCACGCACCGCGCACAGATGCGCGGTGAGCAGGCCGCGATACGAATTCAAACCCAGATCGCGCAGCGTGGTGAAGCCCATGTCGAAACAAAGTTGCGCGTGGAACAAACCGTACATCTGCTGCAACTCGGGCGTGATTTCCCATTGCGCGACGCGGTAGTTATGAAACGTCAGGCAATTGAACATCATGGTGTGCAGATGCACATCCATCATGCCCGGCATCAGCGTGAGGCCAGCGCAATCGATGACCTCGGCCTTGGGCGGAATCTTTACCTTGCCCTTGGCGCCAAGCGCTTTGATGCGCCGGCCTTCGAGCACGATCACCGGGTCTTTGAGCGGCGTGCCGCCGTTGCCGTCGATGAGTGTCGCGCCGGTGATGACTTTGACCGCGCCCTTGGGCTCGGGTACTTTGTAATCAAACATGCTGGAAATTCCTCTCTGACGAACGCTTGATGTGTTAAGGCGAGCGACGAACGTTAGTAAATAGCCCAGGCAATGTCAAGCTGGTGGTTGGATGAATAGCTTTGTTTTGTCAGTGAATTTTCTTCATCGCCGCGACGAACTTCGCGTACGCCGCGGGATCGAGCGGTTGCGGCGTCGGGCTGTTGTTGACCGTGCGCAGACACAGCATGTCGAGCGTGCGTTCGATGTCTTCGCGCGACATGTCGCGCGTGATGAACACAATGCGCGAGCGGCGATCGTCGTCGGGCCAGCGCGCGAGTTCGATCGGTTCGTGGATCAGCGTTTGCACCGCGTGCACCGCCACCGGCGCGCCATCGACATTGAGCAATGCCTTCACGCGCAGCAAGTTCGCGCCGCGCAATGACGCGAGTGCCGTGAGCCATGCCGTCATGCCCGAGCGGCTGACCGGCTCGTCGAGCGTCAGGCAGTACGAGCGCACGCTGTCATCGTGATGATTGCCTGTGCGTGTGTAGAGTGATTCCGCCCGCGCCACCGCTTGCACCGGCAGCCAGCGCGCGAATTCACCGGTGTCCGCACGCGGGGTCAGACCCAAGCCGAAAAGTTGCGAGGCTTCAATTTTGCCGTGGCGCGCTTCGAGGTGTTGCGCGCCGGGATTCATGCGCGTCAACCGCTCGCGCAGGGTGTTCGTATCTGAAAATAAATCGGTTTTGGTCAGCACCAGCCGGTCGGCGACCGCCGCCTGTTTAACCGCCTCGGTTTGTTGATCCAACTGCGCCATGCCGTTGACGGCATCCACCAGCGTCAACACACCGTCCATTTCAAAACGCGGCGCGATCTGCTCGTCGGCGACGACGGTTTGCATGATCGGCACTGGGTCGGCGAGGCCCGTGGTCTCGATCAACACGCGGTCGAACGGCGGCAATTCGCCCTTGCGCCGCTGGCGTTCGAGATTGCGCATGGTGTCGACCAGATCGCCGCGCACAGTGCAGCAGATGCAGCCGCTGGCCAGCAGCACGGTGTTTTCGTTGGGGGTTGCGATCAGCAGATGATCGAGACCGATCTCGCCGAATTCGTTGATGATCACCGCGGCGCCCGCCATCGCCGGGTCTTGCAGCACGTGGTTCAGCAGCGTGGTTTTACCGCTGCCGAGAAAACCGGTGATGATGGAAACGGGGGTACGGGCTTGCAACGTGACAGCCCTTCACCGCAGAGGCGCGCAGGCGCAGACGTTACGCAGAGAACCCCAAAAAAGATTTACTCCGCGGTTCCTCTGCACCTGCGCGCCTCTGCGGTGAATATTCAGGTTATGCCTGCTTTTCCATGCTCGCCGAGTATTTCCCAAGGCTGGCCAATCCGTTCATGCGCCCGCGGTGGGCGAGCGCGGCTTGCGCGGCGGGGACGTTGGCGGCCGAGCCGCGCCAGGCTTTGAGGCATGCTTGTTGCAACGCGCGGCCGTATGAGAACGACAGCGGCCACGGATTGCCGCCGATCTTGTTCATCGCATCGAGATGCGCGGTGGCTACTTCGTCGCTCTGCCCGCCCGACAAAAATGCAATACCCGCAACCGCCGCCGGCACGGTGCGTTTCAGAATGCGCACGGTGCGCTCGGCCACTTCATCGACCCCCGCCTGGCGCGCGCAGCCCTTGGCGGAAATCACCATCGAGGGTTTCAGCACCGAGCCTTCGAGCGACACGCGGTTGATGTAGAGCGCGTCGAATACCGCGTTCAGCGTCCACTCGGTCACCTGCTCGCAGCGCTCGATGGTGTGATCGCCATCCATCAGCACTTCGGGTTCGACGATGGGCACGAGGCCCGCCTCCTGGCAGATCGCAGCGTAGCGTGCGAGCGCGTGGGCGTTGGCGGCGATACAGGTGGTGCTGGGAATTTCGGCGCCGATGGTAATCACCGCGCGCCACTTGGCGAACTTGGCACCAAGTTTCACATACTCCGCGCAGCGCTTGGGCAGGTTGTCGAGGCCCTCGGTCACCAGCTCGCCGGGGCAAAACGCGAGGTCTTTAGCGCCCGCATCGACCTTGATGCCGGGCAGCACGCCGTTTTTATTGAGCAGATCGACGAAGCTGGTGCCGTCGGCGGATTTTTGCCGCAGCGTTTCGTCGTACAGGATTACGCCGCTGATCGAGTCGCCGATGCCCTTGGTGGTGAACAGCATGTCGCGATAGGCGCGGCGGTTTTCCTCGGTGTTTTCAACCTTGATGCCGTCGAAGCGTTTGCCGATGGTGCCGGTGCTCTCGTCGGCGGCGAGTATGCCCCTGCCGGGGGCGACCATCGCCCTGGCGATGGCGTTCAGATCATTGGACATGTTTCCTCCACAATTTTCACAGTACTGCGTTCACGAATTTCAAGTGTGGCGATGTTCGCCAACCTTGACGACCTTCATGGTGTTGGTGCCGCCGGCCTTGCCGTAGGGCTCGCCGATGGTAAGCACGATGTAATCACCGTTTTGCACCGCGCCGCGTTTCAATAGCTCGTCCTCGGCCAGATGCAGCGCTTTTTCGGGATCGCGCGCGCCCTTGAATTTTATCGGAAACACGCCCTTGAACAAGGTCACGCGGCGGCGCGTTTCGACCAACGAGGACAGCGCATAAATCGGCACCGCCGTGGACAGCCGCGACATCAGCATGGGCGTCTTGCCGCTTTGCGTGAGCGACGCAATTGCCTTGATATTCAAATTATTGGCGGTGAATACCGTTGCGCGCGAGATCGCCTCCTCGACTTCGCTCGGCGGGTTGCGCCGCACGCGCTCGCTGGCGGTAGGGTCTTCTTTTTCGGCCTCGATGCACACGCGCGCCATCGCCGCCACGGTTTCCGCCGGATACTTGCCGGCGGCGGTTTCGCCCGACAGCATCACCGCATCGGTGCCGTCGAGCACGGCGTTGGCCACGTCGGACACTTCCGCGCGCGTGGGAATCGGATTCTCGATCATCGATTCCATCATCTGCGTGGCGGTGATCACCAGTTTGTTTTTCTCGCGCGCGAGGCGAATCATTTTCTTTTGCAGCGCGGGCACCACCGCGTCGCCGACTTCCACCGCGAGATCGCCGCGCGCCACCATGATGCAGTCTGAGGCGTCGATGATTTCCTCGAGCGCCACGATCGCCTCGGCGCGCTCGATCTTCGCCACCATCAGCGAACGGCCGCCGGCCTTTTGCATGAGGTCGCGCGCCCAACGCATGTCCTCACCCGAACGCGGAAACGACACGCCGAGAAAATCAGCCTTCAACTCTGCCGCGGTCTTGATGTCCTGCTTGTCTTTTTCGGTGAGCGCTGGCGCGGTGAGTCCGCCGCCCTTGCGATTGATACCCTTGTTGTTGGAAAGCGGCCCACCCTGCTCGACCACGCAATGGATGCGCGAGCCTTTTACGCTCGACACGCCGAGCACGATGCGCCCGTCGTCGAGCAGCAACGTGTCGCCGGTGCGCACGTCCTTGGGCAGATTTACGTAATCGAGGCCGACCGTATTTTGATCGCCGAGCTTGCATTCGGCGTCGAGCACAAATTTGGCGCCCGCGGCGAGCTCGATCTTGCCATCCTTGAATTTGCCGATGCGGATTTTCGGGCCTTGCAGATCGACGAGTACGCCTACCGCGCGGCCGGCCTGACGCGCGAGCTTGCGCACCAATTCGACGCGCGCCTTGTGTTCGGCTGCGGTGCCGTGGGAGAAATTCATGCGCACCACGTCGAGACCCGCCTCGATCATGCGCGAAAGAGTTGCGGCGTCGCTGGATGCAGGCCCCAGCGTGGCTACGATTTTTGTGCGGCGTTGCATGGGCGTTGGTGAGCTCGGTTATGCGCGGATTTCGAGGATGTCGATGGCCGGCAGTTTCTTGCCTTCCAGAAACTCGAGGAAGGCACCGCCACCAGTCGATATATAGGAAATTTTATCGGCGACGCCATACTTCGTGATCGCCGCGATGGTGTCGCCGCCGCCGGCCAGTGAAAACGCTCGTGAATTGGCGATGGTTTCCGCGAGTACCCTGGTGCCGTTGCCGAATTGGTCGAACTCGAACACGCCGACCGGGCCGTTCCACACCACCGTGCCCGCGCGCGTGAGCAGCGTCGCGTATTCGCGTGCAGTGTCGGGGCCGATGTCGAGTATCAGATCATCATCGGCAACCGCATCGACGGATTTTGTTTCGGCCTTGGCGTCTGCCGCGAATGTTTTTGCGCACACGACATCCACGGGCAGGGGTACTTTGCCGCCTTTATTATTCATCAACTGCATGATCTTTTGCGCTTCGGCCACGAGGCCGGGTTCAGCCAGCGACTTGCCGATTTTCTTGCCGGCCGCGAGCAGAAAAGTATTCGCGATGCCGCCGCCGACAATGAGTTGATCGACTTTTTCGGCAAGCGACGCAAGTATCGTGAGCTTGGTCGAAACCTTGGAGCCGGCGACGATGGCGATCATCGGGCGGCCCGGTTGTTGCAGCGCTTGCGTCAGCGCATCGATCTCGGCCGCCATCAGCGGGCCGGCGCAGGCGACCTTGGCGTATTTGCCGATGCCGTGCGTGGTCGCCTCCGCGCGGTGCGCGGCGCCGAAAGCATCGTTGACGTAGATGTCGCACAGCCTGGCCATTTTTTTGGCCAGCGCGTCGTCGTCTTTTTTCTCGCCCACGTTAAAGCGGCAATTCTCCAGCATCACCGCTTTGCCTGGTTCAACCTCCACGCCATCCAGCCAGTCACGGATCAGCGGCACATCCTGCCCGAGCAGTGACGACAGATGTTTTGCGATCGGCGCCAGTGAATCCGCTTCGCTGAACACGCCCTCTTTCGGGCGCCCGAGGTGCGACACCAACATAAGGCGTGCGCGGCGCGCGAGCGCATGCTTGATGCCGGGGAGCGCCGCGCGGATACGGGTGTCGTCGCTGATCTTGCCCTCGTGCATGGGGATGTTGAAATCCACACGCATGAACACGCGTTTGTCGATGAGTTCGAGATCGGTGAGCTTGATTACTTTCATTTAGTACCAGTTACCCCAAAACCCTGACTAGACGCAAATTTACGCGGATTTACACAGATGAACGCAGATAAAACCAACGGGTTTAATCTGCGATCATCCGCGTTAATCTGTGTCAAATAAGCTTTTTACTTCTTCGCCACCACGCGTACCATTTCCAGCACCTTACTCGAATAACCCCATTCGTTGTCGTACCACGACACCACCTTGACGAAGGTGCTGTCGAGCGCGATGCCGGCTTCGGCGTCGAACACGGAGGTGCAGGTCTCGTCGCGAAAATCGGTGGAGACGACTTTTTCCTCGGTGTAGCCGAGGATGCCTTTTAGCGCGCCTTGTGATTGCGATTTCATCTCGGCGCAGATTTCGGCGTAGGTGGCGGGTTTGTTGAGTTCCACCGTCAGATCGACCACGGATACGTCGGAGGTCGGCACGCGAAACGCCATGCCGGTGAGTTTCTTGTTGAGCTCGGGGATCACCACGCCCACGGCTTTTGCCGCGCCGGTGGAAGACGGAATGATGTTTTCAAGGATGCCGCGGCCGCCGCGCCAGTCTTTGTTCGACGGGCCATCGACGGTTTTTTGCGTGGCGGTGGCCGCGTGCACCGTGGTCATCAGGCCGCGCTTGATGCCCCATTTGTCGTTGAGCACTTTCGCCACGGGCGCGAGACAGTTCGTGGTGCAGGAGGCATTGGAAATAATCGCCTGCCCCGCGTACGATTTGTCGTTCACGCCGAACACGAACATCGGCGTGTCGTCTTTCGACGGCGCGGACATGATGACTTTCCTGGCACCCGCCTTGAGATGTTTTTCCGCGGTGGCTTTATCCAGAAACAAGCCGGTGGATTCGATCACGATGTCCGCGCCGACTTCGTTCCATTTGAGTTCGGCCGGATCCTTGATTTGCGTCAGGCGTATCTTCTTGCCGTTGACAATGAGCGTGTTGCCGTCGACCGCAATGTCACCCTTGAATTTGCCATGCACGGAATCGTGCTTGAGCGTGTAGGCAAGATAGTCGGGCTCGAGCAGATCGTTGATGCCGACGACTTCAATATCGGGAAAATCCTGCGCCGCCGCGCGAAACACCATGCGGCCGATGCGGCCGAAGCCATTGATACCTACTTTAATCGCCATAATGAGTCTCCAAAATATTCTTTATAAACAATTACTTACAATATGCCTTTTAGCGTGGCCGCGATGTTCGCCGCGGTGAAACCAAAATATTTGAACAACTCGCCGGCGGGCGCGGATTCGCCATAGCGGTCGATGCCGACGACAGCGCCTTCGAGGCCCACGTATTTGCGCCAAAAGTCTGTCACGCCCGCTTCGACCGCGACACGGGGCATACCCTTCGGCAGCACGCTTGCGCGATACGCGGCGTCTTGGCGGTCGAATACATTGGTTGATGGCATCGACACCACGCGCACCGCGATGTTTTCCGCGGCGAGCAGCTTTTGCGCGTCGAGCGCGAGTGCAACTTCGGAGCCGGTGGCGATGATGGCGGCCTTCGCATTCGGGGCATCCGACAACACGTAGCCTCCGCGCGCAACATCGGCCAGCTGCGCCGCGCTGCGTTTCTGGAAATTAAGATTCTGCCGCGAGAACAGCAGGCTCGACGGCCCGTCGCGGCGCTCGATCGCGGCAATCCACGCCACGGTGGATTCAACCGTATCGCAAGGGCGCCACACATCCATATTGGGCAACAGGCGCAATGTTGACGCATGTTCGACCGGTTGATGCGTGGGGCCGTCTTCACCAAGACCAATGGAGTCGTGGGTGTAGACAAATACCACGCGCTGTTTCATCAGTGCCGCCATGCGCAAAGCGTTGCGCGCGTAGTCGGAGAACGTGAGAAACGTAGCCACATAGGGCAGACAACCGCCATGCAGCGCCAAGCCATTGGCCATGGCCGACATGCCGAACTCGCGCACGCCGAACAAAACGTAACTGCCGCCACCGGTGTTACCCACGGGTTTGGAACCCGACCACAGGGTCAGATTGGAGCCAGCAAGATCAGCCGAGCCGCCGATGAGTTCCGGCAGCGCGGGCGCCAGCGCTTCGATGGCGTTTTGCGAAGCCTTGCGCGTGGCGATGGTTTCAGCCTTGTCGTTGACTTGCGCGAGTATTTTCGCCGCGTGATCTTTCCAGTTGCGCGGCAACTCACCCGCCATGCGGCGTTTTAATTCAGCGGCAAGTTCGGGATATTGTTTCGCGTACGCCGCGAATTTTTCGTTCCATGCCGCTTCGGCTTGCGCGCCGCGCGCGCGCGCATTCCAGCCGGCGTAAATCGATTCAGGAATTTCAAACGGCGGATGATTCCATCCGATCGCCTTGCGCGTGGCCGCGATTTCTTCCGCGCCCAACGGTGCGCCGTGCGCGCCGCCGGTGTTGGCTTTTTTCGGCGCGCCCTTGCCGATGATGGTTTTGCAGCAGATCAGCACCGGCTTTGCGGTTTCCGTTTGCGCCTGTTTGATCGCGGCATCAACGGCCTCCGCGTTGTGACCATCGACATCACGAATCACGCGCCAGCCATAGGCCTCGAAGCGCTGTGGCGTGTTATCCGTAAACCACTGTTTTAATTGATGTTTTTCTGAATCTATCGAGATGCCGTTATCGTCGTACAACGCGATCAGTTTGTTCAGGCCCAGCGTACCGGCGAGCGAACACACTTCGTGCGAAATGCCTTCCATCAGGCAGCCGTCGCCGAGAAACACGTAGGTGCGATGATCGACGACAGCGTGGCCGTCGCGATTGAATTCCGCCGCCAGCACACGCTCGGCAAGCGCCATGCCCACCGCGTTGGCGATGCCCTGCCCGAGCGGCCCGGTGGTTGTTTCCACGCCGGGTGCCATGCCGTGTTCCGGGTGTCCGGGTGTTTTCGAATGCAGTTGGCGAAAGTTTTTCAGTTCTGCCATCGGCAGATCGTAGCCGGTCAGATGCAGCAGCGCATACAGCAGCATCGAGCCGTGACCATTGGAGAGCACAAAGCGGTCTCGATTCACCCATGCCGGGTTCGCCGGGTTGTGGCGCAAGTGTCCACTTCGGCCATTCCACAACGCTTCGGCGATTTCGGCCATGCCCATGGGCATGCCGGGGTGTCCGGAATTGGCTTGCTGTACGGCGTCCATGGCCAGCGCGCGGATGGCGTTGGCCAGGTCGGATCGGGTGGTCATTGGGGGTGCTGCCTGAGGGTAATGTGCGGCGGAAAAACCCGATTATCCCAGAAAATCACTCTGACAAAAAACTCAAATTCTTCACCGCAAAGTCGCAAAGGCGTAAAGAACAACACGCAAAGAAGTTCAAGGATTTTCTTTGCGGTTGCAGTTTTTGAACTGTTACTCGTCCTTGCGCGACAGCCGGATGCCCAACTGCTTGAGTTTGCGATACAAATGCGTGCGTTCGAGGCCGACGACCTCTGCCACCTTGCTGATGTTGCCGCCTTCGCGCGTAAGGTGAAACTCGAAATACGCCCGTTCAAAAGCGTCGCGCGCCTCGCGCAGCGGCTGATCGAACGCCAGCGCAGAGGCGTTGGGCGAGAGCGCCGGATTGGGCAGCGCGCGATTGACATCCTCGACGAGAATCTGCTCGCCCGAGGCGGTTTGCGCCAGGGTGCGCACCACGCTTTCGAGTTGCGCCAGGTTGCCCGGCCAGTCGAAATTGCGCAGCGCATTCAGTGCCGCGGTTGAAAACTGGCGCGGCGGCGCTTCCTTGGCCTCAATCATGCGATTCAACATGAACGCGGACAGTTCAGGCACGTCCTCGCGATGCTCGCGCAGACTCGGCACGGTAATCGTCATCGACGAGAGCATTTCATACAAACGCGCTTCAAGTATGCCTTCGCCCGCGGCCTCGGCGAGCGGGCGCGATGCGCCGCACACCACGCGCGCGTTGTAACGTTCGAGTTTCGCCAGCAGCAGCATCAGGCCTTTTTGCTCGGCGCGATTCAGTTCGGTGACGTCAAAGATGAACAACATGCCGTCGCGTGCCTGATTGAGCAGATCGAACGGCGCGTCGGCAAGTTGCGTGGTGGTTTCCGGCGCCACCCACGGCGTGTTGCGTGCGTGCAGAAACCGCGCGCAAAGTTCAACGCCGCAGCCTGGTTCGCCGGTTAGCACCACCGGTGTTTTGAGATTGGCGATGCGTTCGAGCCGCTGCTTCAAATCGGCGATCGCGGGCGCGCGGCCCAAACTCGCCAGCGACAGCGCGGGTGCGGGTTGCGCCGCGCCGTGTTTTAACGCCTTGCCCACGGAGGTTAGCAACTTTTGCAGCGCGATGGGCTTTTCAAGAAAATCAAACGCGCCGATGCGCGTGGCCTCGACCGCGGTATCGATGGTACCGTGGCCGGACATCATCACCACCGGCATCGTCAGCAGGCCGGAGCTCGCCCACTCTTTCAGCAGAGTGATGCCATCGGTATCCGGCATCCAGATGTCGAGCAACACGAGATCGGGCCGCGTGTGACTGCGGAAATTGCGCGCCGCACCCGCGTTTTCAGCAAGCTCGATCTTGTAACCTTCGTCGGTCAATATCTCCGACAGCAGCTCGCGTATGCCGATTTCGTCGTCTACCACCAGTATTTGTTGCATGACTAAGTGTCTCCCGCCTGCTTTACGTTCATGCTGCGTTCTTCTGCCGTGCCGCCACCGGAATCGTGATCAACACGCGCGCGCCGTGTGGCGCCACGTTGCTGATCGCGACATCTCCGCCGTGCTCTTCGATGATTTTTTTAACGATCACCAGCCCCAGGCCCGTTCCCTTGGGCTTGGTTGTCACATAGGGTTCGAATGCGCGCTTCATCAGATTTTCCGGAAAACCGCTGCCGTTATCGGTAACGCTTAACTGTACGGCATTACCCGAAGGTGTGCTCGCCACCACGATCACAGGCGCATCCGTATCGCCGAGTGCATCCTGCGCGTTCTGCAACAGATTATGTATCACTTGCCGCAGTTGCGCGGCGTCCCCCACGATGTGCGGCAGGCCGGCGGAAAGTTCGATGCGGATACGCGAGCCGAGCGATTCGTACAGCGTCAGCACTTCGTTGACCAATGAATTCACATCGAGTTCGCGCATCGACGGCTCCGGCGCGCGCGCGTATTGGCTGAATGCATCGACCATGCGTTTTAGCGCGGCGACTTGGGTGACGATGGTGCTGGTGGAACGCGACAACATTTCCGCGTCGGCGGGTGCTAACTTGGATTCGAGTTTGAGTTGCATGCGCTCGGCCGAGAGCTGAATCGGCGTCAGCGGGTTCTTGATTTCGTGCGCCAGCCGCCGCGCGACTTCGGCCCACGCCGCGTCGCGCTGCGCCTGCAACACGTGAGTCACGTCGTCGAACACCACGACGTAACCGCTTTCCGCACCCGCTGGCAGCGGCGTGCCGCGCAACATCAGTAATTGATCTCCGGCAATGAGTTTACGCGTCACCTGATGCTCCCATGCAGCGCCGGCGGATTTTTCGAACGCGATACTGATCTCGCCGGCGACATCGGCCAGCGCGGGCAGGCGCGCGGCCCAGTCGGCCAGCGCCACGCCCAGCAGCGGCGCGCATTCGTTGCCCAGCAGATTTGACGCGCTGGGGTTCGCCGAACGCAAATTCAGCGTGCCGTCGAATACCAGCACACCCGCCGATAGATGCGCCAGCACGCCTTCGAGATAGGCCTTGGATTGCGTGACTTCGGCTTGCTGGCGCTGCGCCAGGCTGCGCGCGTCGTCAAGCTGGGTGGTCATGCTGTTGAAAGACTGCGTGAGTACGCCGAGTTCATCGCGGCTGGCCACCGCCGCGCGTCGGCTGAAGTCGCCCTGCGCGATCGCGCGCGTGCCCTCGACCAGGGCATTTAGCGGCGCCGAGAATTCCTCCGAAAGATAAAACGCCGCCGCCACCGCCGACAGCAGCGCGAGCAGCATGGTAAGCGTCAACGTGATGCCGTAGAGCCGTTTAAGTCCGACCCGCGACAGGATCAATTCCTGATATTCGCGATAACCGTTCTGTATGGTTTCGGCATCCTGCGCCAGCGCGCGCGGCACCGGTTGAATCAATTGCAACACGCGCGGCTCTTCGCCCACCGACAACACCGACACCGGAGCGAGCACGCGCAACACCAGTCCGCGGTCGGGCAAGGCGTCCACCGCCGCGTAAATACGTTGCAGGCGCATCTGCCGCAACGCGTCCGGAGCGGGCGCTTCGGGCGCGATGCCGGCGCGTTCGTTGCCTGCGTAGGCGATCACTCTGCCGCGCGCGGTGAACAGCGCGACTTCTTGCACCCGGACCTGTTCGCGTAATTGATTCAGCAGGACGGCGTGTTCGTTGGCGGGCTTTAACGACAATTGCAAGGCCATGGCATCGGCCTTGCCGCGCGCGTCCTGCAACAACGTGTCGAGCGCGCCGCGGCTCAGGTTCAAGCCCCCTTCCAGGGCCTTGTCCACGCGCACCTGAAACCACGAGTCGATGCTGCGTCCGAGAAACTGCACCGAGACACCATACAGAATCACGCCCGGCACCACGGACATCATTGCCAGCAACGCCACCAGCCGCAGGGTGAGCTTGGCGCCGAAGACTCGCGCGCGCAGCTTGCCGAGCAACGCATACAACTGGTAACCCACCAGTATCGCCAGCAACGCGGCCACGGCGCCGTTTAACCACAGCAGTATGCGGTAGCGCTCGGTGAACCATTGGGAACTGGCGCTCGCGGTGGCCAGCAGAAACAAGGCAACCGCGCCCAGACTCACGCTCAGCAACAGCACGTAGCGCATGCGGTTTACGGGCCGCGCCGGATTGACCGGCAAGGAGGTTTCGCTCATGGCGTGATGTTCCAGCGAAACCAGTCGGAGGCCAGATTCCAGTCGCGCGAGCCCAGCGCATTGACCTGAAAAGGCTTGGGCAATTGCGTGATATCAAGCCGCATGCGCAGCGCCGCGGCATAAGGGCCTTCGCTCTTGAGCGCTGCGGGATCCACCTCGATACGCCGGCGCACTTTGGAGAGAAAGTTCAGCGCCTCGGGCAGGTCGGCGAAATTCTGGTAGAGCGCGCCGGCGCCGACGCGATACTGCCGGGTGAGGGTGTTATACGAGATCCGTATCGGCTGTTGCTTGGTGACAATCTTTTCATTTAGCCAATACCAGCGCGGCCGCACGACCTCGAATTCAAGCACGAAATATAAAGGCACGCCTTTGTTGAGCGCGCCTTCGAGCACGGGTGTGAGTCCGATATCAAGCTCGGCGCTCAGTATATGACCGTCTTCGCCGCTGGTGAACGCCGCCGAGCGTATTGCAATGACGCCGGGTTGCGCCGCCGCCGCATCGCCCGCCGTAATCGTCGCGCCCGCGCACAGCACAAACCACAAAACGTAGGTGACGCAGGCGAACGGAGCCATCAACGTAGCCGCGAGGCTAGTTTTTTTGCAACAGTGCGTAATAAAACCCGTCATGCAAGGTGTCTGGAAGTATTTGCCCTGTGTTGCCCGCGTTCATGCCGGCGCTGGATGATTCAACCGTCGAGGCGTCGGCATGCTGCCCGATAAACCGTTCGATGCGTGTCTGATTCTCCTCGCGAAAAACCGAACACGTCGCATACAGCAATTTACCACCACGCGCGAGCAGCCGCCACAAGGCGCTTAGCATGATCTCCTGTTGCTCGGCGAATCGCGCAATGTCCTCCGCGCGCCGGCGCCACTTGATGTCGGGATGGCGGCGCACCACGCCCGAGGCCGAGCAGGGGACATCGGCGAGTATGCGATCAAACGGACGGCCATCCCACCATGATTGCGGATCACGCGCGTCACCGCACCGCACTTGCGCCGCAAGACCCAGGCGCCGCAGATTGGATTCGACGCGCGCGAGGCGCCGCGGGTCGTTGTCAAGCGCGGCCAGTTCAAGGTCGGCGTGCTCGAGCAGGTGCGCGGTCTTGCCGCCCGGCGCGGCGCAGGCATCGAGCACGCGCATGCCGGTGGTCACATCGAGCAAGTACGCGGCTCGCTGCGCGGAAGTGTCTTGTACTGACACCAGGCCCGCGCTAAAGCCGGGGATACGTTCCACCGGCATGGGCTTTTCCAGCACCACGGCGTCACTTTCGAGCGCCGAGGCTGCTACGCCTTCACGTGTGAGTAGCGCGAGAAAGTCTTCACGCGTGGTGCGGCGCCGATTCACGCGCAGAATTAACGGCGCATGGACGTTTCCCGCATCAAGTATGGCGGCATGGTGTTGCGGATATTGTGACCGCAGTTTGTCGATCCACCACTGGGGGTGCGAATAGCGGCCCTGATCGGTGCGCGCGGCCGCTTCACGCAGGGCGGCGCGCTGGCGCAGAAAATTGCGCAGTACCGCATTGACCAAACCCTTGGCGGCGCCCAGTTGTAATTTTTCGCAGGAGCCGACCGCATGATCGACCACGGCGTGCGGTGCGGCACGCGTGTGTTCAAGCTGGTAGAGCGCGATGCGCAACAGTTGGCGCAAGCGTTCGTCGCTCAAGGGTTTGTTGAGCAAGCTGCCCAAAATGGCATCCAGCGCCCCCAGATGCCTGGTCACACCGTAACAAAGGTCCTGAATCAGCGCGCGTTGTTGTGGGGGTAACGAGGGTAGCGCGGATTGTTGCGGCCATGTATCCGCGAATTCGGTATCCAGACGCTGGCCCGTGAATACGCGGCCCAGAATACTGGCCGCCGTCAGTTGCGCGTCGTGCATCAGACTCCGAACCGAGCGCCGCGCGCGATTGGATTGCCGGCGAGAAACGCGGCCGCGGCCAGGCGTTTGCCGCCGGCGCGTTGTAGTTCGTGTATTTCCAGCGCACCTTCGCCGCAGGCGATGGTAATAGTTTCCGTCGTGACATCGGTTACCGTGCCGGGCGCGGCTTCGGCTCGTTCGCGGATGCTTGCGCGCCACAATTTGATGTTGACGCCGGTAAACTGCGTCGCGGCACCAGGGTGCGGATTAAACGCACGGATCTGCCGGTGGATGTGTTGTGCGCTGTCGGTCCACAAGATGCGCGCTGCGCTTTTTTCGATCTTTGCGGCATAGGTTGCCACGGCGTTGTCTTGCGGCTCCCGCTCGAATGTATTCGCCAGCACCCGCACGATGAGGCCGCCGCCCAACGCGGCCAGCCGGTCGTGCAGGCTGCCCGTGGTGTCGTCATCCGTGATCGCCGTGCCTTGGCGCAACAGCACGTCGCCTGTGTCCAGCCCTTCGTTCATTTGCATGATTGTGATGCCCGTCTCCTTGTCGCCGGCGAGCAGCGCACGTTGTATCGGCGCCGCGCCGCGCCAGCGCGGCAACAGCGAGGCGTGGATGTTAAGGCATCCCAGGCGTGGGATCGCGAGTATTGTTTTCGGCAGCAGGAGGCCGTAGGCGGCAACCACCATTGCGTCGGCCTCCAGCGCTCGCAGCCGGGCGGCAATCGCTTCGTCCTTGAGCGTCACGGGCTGCGCGAGTGCAAGGCCGCGCTCGAGCGCCAGCCGCTTGACCGCCGAGGGTTCGAGTTTGAGGCCGCGTCCGGCGGGACGGTCCGGCTGGGTCAGCACAAGTTCGATGCGATGGCCCGCGCCCAGCAGCGCGTTTAACGCCACCGCCGCGAATTCGGGCGTGCCCGCGAAGATGATTTTCAAATAGGTTTCCGTTTGGCGCTGCTATGTGACAGCACTACCACGATGATTACTCTGGCGCGCGCGCGCGTTTTTGCAGTTTGGCGCGGATGCGCTGTTGCTTCAAACGCGAGAGTTTGTCGACGAAAACCTTGCCGTCGAGATGATCCATCTCATGTTGTATGCACACCGCCGGCAGGCCTTCGGCTTCGAGTGTAAACGAATTGCCTTCGCCATCCAGCGCACGCACCACGATACGTTCCGCGCGCGGCGTAATGTCGTAGATGCCGGGCACGGAAAGACAGCCTTCCTCGCGGTTTGCGTTGCCGCTGGATTCAATGATTTCTGGGTTGATAAACACGCGCAATTCGTCATGCGTGGGCGAGGTATCGACCACGATTACGCGCAGATGCACATCAACCTGTGTTGCGGCGAGGCCAACACCAGGGGCGGCGTACATCGTGTCAGATAAGTCTTTGATTAATTTACGAATTTTATCATCGACACGAGCCACGGGTAGTGCTACCTTGTGCAGACGCGGGTCGGGATACAAAAGTATGGGTAGTAAAGCCATGAAAAGCTTGCTAATTGAAGTAGCTAGATGCTAAATTTAATCCATTACGTCATGTTTTTTCGGGCGTCGGCTTAGAGCTTTGACTTCGGCTTTGACTTCGGGCTTTGTTTTCTGGCTTTATGCGGCCGGCCGCTGCGGGAATTCGACGCGTTTTTCATCGGGGTGGGTCATGAACAAAAACATTATATCGCTGCTTTTAGTGCTGGCTTCGGCTTTTACCGCCAGTTCCAACGTACTGGCGCAGCCTTCTCAAATCAAGGCTGATGCTCCGGATCGATACACGGTCGAACGCGGCGACACGCTGTGGGGCATTTCTGGACGCTTCCTGGAACGGCCTTGGAACTGGCCGCAGCTCTGGAACATGAATCGCGACCAGGTTCGCAATCCGCACCGTATTTATCCGGGCGATGTACTGGTGCTGGATCGTGCATCCGGCAGCTTGCGCGTGCTAAGTGGCGGTACGGTCAGGCTTTCCCCCGGCATCCGCTCCGAAGCGCTGACGCAGGGCATTCCGACCATCCCGCCAACGGCGATAGACGCATTTCTTTCCCGTCCGCTGGTGGTTACCGAGACCGAGCTTGATTCGGCGCCGTACGTGTTCGCGACGCAGGAAGATCGTGTAGCGCTGGGCGCGGGCAATGTCGCCTACATCAAGGGCATTACCAAGGACAAAGGCACGCAGTGGCAAATTTATCGCCGTGGCGACAAGATGGTCGATCCCGATTCCGGTGAAACCTTGGGCTATATCGCCATCTATCTGGGTGAAGCGCGTGTGCGTGCGTTTGGCGAGGTGACCACGGTCGAAATCACCAAATCCACTCAAGAAGTTTATGTCAATGACCGTTTGATTGCGGTAACCAAGGAGAAACCGGTTTTCGCTTACGTGCCGCGCGCTCCCGAGGCGAAGATCTCCGGTCGCGTTGTATCCATGCACGACGGCGCGGAAGAAGCAGGGCCGTTGTCGATAGTGTCGCTGTCCAAGGGTTCCAAGGACGGTATCCAGGTTGGCCACGTGCTGGCGATTTACCGCAGCCAGTCGGCGTCGCGTTACACCATGCGCATGAGCCCGATGTGGGGCAAGACGGGTCCCACCGGTGACGATGGCCGGCGCACCTATTACGGCACGAAAATAACGCCCCGCGACACATTGCTGCCCCAGATGGAGTCGATTTCTCCCGCTGAAGTCAGCCAAATTCCGGACGAGCGTTACGGCTTGGTGATGGTGTTCCGCACCTTCGACCGCGCTTCGTTTGGCCTGGTGATGCAGGCTTCCAAGCAAGTGGCCATCGCCGACGTCGTCAAGAATCCCTGATTTACTCGTTGGTCTTTTTGTAGCCGCGGGCTTCCTGCCCGTACGCGCCCATGCCGCTGTCCGATGAACTTGCGGCATGGTTGCGCCTCTCCCTTACACTAGGCTTGAGCGGCGAGTCGTTTCGCAAGCTGTTGCAGGCTTTTGGCGGTCCCGAACAAGTATTTAACGCGAGCCGCTCATCGCTTGCCGCCGTGGTCGGCGGCAAGATCGCCGATGCCATTGTCGACGGCAAACTTTTCGGCGAAGTTTCCGCGGTTGAGGGTTGGTTGACGGATGCCAACAATCATGTGGTGACGCTTGCGGACGCGGAGTATCCACAGGCGTTGTTGCAGACACCGGATCCGCCTCCACTGATTTACGTTAAAGGTAACGTCAGCCTTTTGAACCGACCGGCGTTTGCCGTCGTCGGCAGCCGTAACGCGTCGGCTCAGGGCAAGATCACCGCGGAATCATTTTCACATGCACTGTCGGACGCCGGCCTTGCTATCGTTAGCGGGTTGGCGCTCGGCATCGATGCCGCCGCGCATAAAGGCGCGCTGGAGGGCGCTGGATCAACGGTCGCTGTCATCGGCACCGGGCTCGACAAGGTGTATCCCGCGCGCAATCGCGAGCTCGCGCATGCGATCGCCGTCAAGGGCGTCATCATCTCGGAGTTTGCACTAGGCACGCCGCCGCTGGCCTCCAACTTCCCGCGCCGTAATCGTATTATCAGCGGCATGTCTGGCGGGTGCCTGGTGGTCGAGGCGGCGTTGTCCAGCGGCTCGTTGATTACCGCGCGCATCGCCAACGAACTGGGCAAGGATGTGTTCGCGATTCCGGGGTCGATACACTCCACGCTGTCCAAGGGCTGCCACGCGCTGATCAAGCAGGGCGCCAAGCTGGTGGACGATGCCGCCGATATCCTGGAAGAGCTACGGCTGCCGTTGCCCGCCAGCTCGATAACCCCTGGCAGCGTCGCTACTTCCAAGCATCCGTTGCTGGCCCATTTGGGTTATGACCCTTGCGATATCGACACCCTCGCCACACGTGCCGCGTTGCCGGTGCACGAGGTTTCTGCGGCGCTTACCGGGCTTGAACTGGAAGGAGCGGTAGCGCCTCTACCGGGCGGTTTGTGGCAGCGCACGTCGTAAATCTTTGTTTTTATTGATAAAACAGTATTGATATGGCTGAGGCGTGACTTTTTGCGCTTGCGCTTTCGCCCGGTTTGTTCTTATTATCTGCCGCTCTTTTGGTGCCACCCATGGCGCTAAACCTTTGATCACCCGCGCGGACGTACTGAAAAAACCATGGCAAAACAATTAATTATCGCTGAAAAGCCCTCTGTGGCCGGCGATATAGCGCGCGTACTCGGCGGCTTCAAGCGCCACGATGACTATTTCGAAAGTGATGATTTCGTGCTGTCGTCTGCGGTTGGCCATCTGGTACAGATCGCCGTCCCCGAAGAATTCGAGGTCAAGCGAGGCAAGTGGTCGTTTGCAAACCTGCCGGTCATTCCGCCGCATTTTGACCTGCTGCCGATCGAGAAGTCCGAGGCACGTCTCAAACTGCTGACCAAATTGCTCAAGCGCAAGGACGTCGCTGGCGTCATCAACGCTTGTGACGCGGGCCGCGAGGGCGAGTTGATCTTCCGCTATATCGCCAGCCATGCCGGCAGCAAAAAGCCGGTACAACGCCTATGGTTGCAGTCGATGACGCCCGGCGCGATCAAGGACGGTTTCAAGCATTTGCGCGGCGACGATGAAATGCTGCCGCTGGCCGATGCCGCGATATGCCGCTCGGAGGCCGACTGGCTGGTGGGCATCAATGGCACCCGAGCAATGACCGCGTTTAATTCCAAGAGCGGCGGCTTTCACAAGACGCCGGTGGGACGCGTGCAGACACCGACGCTGGCGATCCTGGTCGAGCGCGAAGAGAAAATCAAGCGCTTCATTCCCAAAGATTATTGGGAAGTACATGGCACGTTTGGAGTCGCCGCGGGCAGCTATACGGGCCGCTGGATCGACGAAAAATTCGCCAGGGCCAAAAAGGAAGATGAAGGTGATCCGGACCTGCGCGCCGAACGCATCTGGAGCGAAAAAGCCGCACTTGCGATCAAGGCCAAATGCGACGGCAAGCCCGGTGAAATCGAGGAAGAAAGCAAGCCCACGACACAGGCTTCACCGCTATTATTTGATCTGACCAGCTTGCAGCGCGCGGCCAATGGACGCTTTGGGTTCTCGGCGCGCACCACGCTTTCGCTGGCTCAAGCGCTGTATGAAAAACACAAGGTGCTGACCTATCCGCGCACTGACGCGCGCGCGCTGCCGGAAGATTATCTCGATACCGTAAATGAAACTCTGGGCGTGCTGTCCGCGTCGGAATATGGCCCCTTCGCGAAAAAGATTTTGAAGCAGGGCTGGGTCAAACCCAACAAGCGCATATTCAATAACGCAAAAATTTCCGATCACTTCGCGATTATTCCGACCACGCAGCCGCCAAAGGCGCTGAACGAGATCGAGCAGAAACTCTACGACCTGGTGGTGCGCCAGTTTCTCGCGGTGTTTTACCCGAGCGCGGAATACATGGTGACCACGCGCATCACGCGCGTCGAAAAACAAGCCTTCAAGAGCGAAGGCAAGGTGCTGGTCAATGCAGGCTGGCTCGAGGTACACGGCAAAGCGGCGGCGGAAGACGGCGACACGCCGAATCTTGTCGCGGTGAAAAAAGACGAAAAAGCGAAGTCCGAAAAAATCGAGGTGTTGGCCACGCAAACCAAGCCGCCAGCGCGTTTTTCCGAGGCGACATTGCTTACCGCGATGGAAGGCGCGGGTAAACTGGTGGAAGACGAGGAACTGCGCGATGCCATGAAAGAGCGCGGCCTGGGCACGCCGGCCACGCGCGCGGTGGTCATCGAGAAGCTGATCGCGGAAGAATACCTGATCCGCCTTGGCCGCGAGTTGCAGGCGACGCCCAAGGCGTTTTCGCTGATCACGCTGCTGCGCGGGCTGGAAATTCCCGAGCTTGCGTCGCCGGAGATGACTGGCGAGTGGGAGTTCAAACTCAAGCAGATGGAGCAGGGCAAGCTGAAACGCGACACCTTCATGCGCGAAATCGGCAAGATGACTCGCCATATCGTCGAGCGCGCAAAAGCGCACGAAAGCGAGACGGTGCCCGGCGATTACGTCACGCTTGAAGCCAAGTGCCCTGCGTGCGGCGGCACCATCAAGGAGAACTACAAGAAATTCCAGTGCGAGAAGTGCGAGTTTTCGCTGTGGCGCATACTCGCCGGGCGGCAGTTCGAATCCACCGAGATCGATGAACTTATCGCCAAGAAAAGTATCGGGCCGCTGCAAGGATTTCGCAGCCGGCTCGGGCGGCCTTTTGCCGCCAACATCAAGTTGAACGGCGAGTTAAAGCTCGAATTCGATTTCGGCCAGGCGAATGAAGATGCCGAACCGGTTGACTTCACTGGAGAACAGTCATTGGGCGCATGCCCGAAGTGCGGCGGTAGCGTTTACGCTCATGGCATGGCATATCTGTGCGAGAAAGCCGCCGCACAGCCGCGCACCTGCGATTTTCGCACCGGCAAGATCATCCTTCAGCGCAACATCGAGCCCGAACAAGTCACCAAACTGTTGAAGGAAGGCAAGACCGATCTGCTGCACAAGTTCATCAGCAAAAAGGGCCGCCCGTTCTCGGCGTTTCTGGCGCGCGGTGCTGATGGCAAGGTGACGTTTGAGTTTGCGCCGCGTGAAGCGAAGGCGGGCGCGGCAAAAAAAGCTCCTGCCAAGGCGAAAAAAACGGCGTAGTTTTCACGCGCCTGAACAACGGCTTAACACTTCAAGTTTTCAAGGGAGAATGTTATGAAGATCAAGCGTATTGAGCACGTGGGCGTGGTGGTAAAAGACGTGGAAAAAAGCCGCGCGTTGTGGGAAGGTTGCTTCGGCATCAAGCTCGGCGAGGTGGAAACCAACCCGGTTCGGCCGGTGAAGCTGGCGCTGTATCCGGTCGGCGAATCGATGGTCGAGCTGATCGCGGGCACCACGCCCGACAGCAAACACGCGAAAATGATCGCCGAGGGCAAGGGCGGCATCAATCACCTGTGCTTTGAAGTCGAGAACATCGACGAAGCGCTGGCGGAACTGAAAGCCAAGGGAATACCGCTGCTCGATCAAGTGCCGCGCATCGGGCATGCGGGCTGCCGTATCGCATTCCTCGACCCGGCGGGTACCGAAGGTTGTTTGATCGAGCTCGCTGAATTGCCAGCGCACCATGCGTGACGTAGCGTAGCCTGCCCGCCACGCCGCGTACCTCGACAAGATCACACGTCGAGGTTGCGCACCCCCAGCGCGTTCGTTTCGATAAAGTGGCGGCGCGGCTCCACCGCGTCGCCCATCAGTGTTGAGAAAATCTCGTCGGCGCTGATGGCATCTTCAATTTGCGCCCGTAACAGCCGGCGCACTTTCGGATCCATGGTGGTTTCCCACAACTGCTCGGGATTCATCTCCCCCAGGCCCTTGTAACGCTGCACGCTGACGCCGCGCTGCGCCTCGTTGAGTATCCAGTCTATCGCCTGGCGGAAGTCCTGTACGGCGTGATCATGGTCGCCGAACTTGATATGCGCGCCTTGCGTAAGCAGGCCATTCAGCACTGCCGCGGTTTTGCCGATTTGTGCATAGTCACCGCTTTGTACGAAATCGGTATCGATGCGCGTCTGGTGTTCGATGCCGTGCTGTAACTTATTGATTTGTAATATAAATTGTTCAAGCTTTTCGTCGTACACCGGCTCTATGCGCAAGCTGTCGCTGTTTAACATCGCGGTCAGCGCGCGTGCGCTGCTGCTCGCCGCCATCTCGTTCGAGAGGTCGATTTCGACCGGTTGTTTCAACAATTCGTGCAGTACGCTGGAATCGACCAGGCGGCTCGCACGATCAATCACGACCTCCGCCAGCAAGTATTCCTTCGCTATGTTTTCCAATGCTTCCTTGGTCAGCGGAGTGGCATCCGCGGATGGGTAAAGTTCGGCGCCGGCAAGGGCCAGTTTCAGCAAGTATTGCTTGTGCTCGTGCTCGTCCTTGAGATAACGCTCGGTCTTGCCATGTTTTATTTTGTAGAGCGGGGGCTGCGCGATGTAGATGTGGCCGCGTTCCACCAGTTCCGGCATTTGGCGATAGAAAAACGTAAGCAACAAGGTGCGGATGTGCGATCCGTCCACGTCCGCGTCAGTCATGATGATGATGCGGTGGTAACGCAATTTTTCCGGCGAATATTCGTCCTGTCCTATGCCGGTGCCCAGCACACTGATCAAGGTCGTTATTTCAGTCGAAGACAGCAGCTTGTCAAAGCGGGCCTTTTCTACATTGAGTATCTTGCCGCGTAGCGGCAGGATGGCCTGAAACTTGCGATCGCGCCCTTGCTTGGCCGAGCCGCCCGCGGAATCGCCCTCGACGATGTAGAGCTCGCATTGCGCGGGGTCACGCTCCTGGCAATCCGCCAGCTTGCCGGACAGGCCGAACGAATCAAGAACACCCTTGCGCCGGGTAAGTTCGCGCGCCTTGCGCGCGGCTTCGCGCGCGCGCGCGGCGTCGATAATCTTGCTGCAAATAACCTTGGCCTCCGCCGGTTTTTCTAGCACATATTCCCTCAGCTTTTGTGCGACGACTTCTTCAACCACCGGTCGCACTTCCGAAGAAACCAGTTTCTCCTTGGTCTGCGAGGAGAACTTGGGTTCGGGAACTTTTACCGACAATACCGCGGTAAGCCCTTCTTTCATGTCGTCCCCGGTAGTCTCCACCTTGGCTTTTTTTGCCAGATCATTACTTTCGATGTACTGATTCAGGGTGCGCGTCATCGCCGCGCGCACGCCGGTCAAATGCGTGCCTCCATCGCGCTGCGGGATGTTGTTGGTAAAGCACTGCATCGACTCCTGGTAGGAATCGTTCCATTGCATCGCGACTTCCACGCCTATGCCGTCTTTTTCGCCTACCGCATGAAAAATACCGGGATGCAGCACGGTCTTGCTGCGATTCATGTACTCGACAAAACCCCTGACGCCGCCGCTGAACGCAAACTGTTCTTCCTTGCCCGAACGCTGATCCAGCAGGGTTATTTTTACGCCATGATTCAGAAACGACAACTCGCGCAGACGCTTGGCAAGTATGTCATGGTGATACTCGATATCGCCAAAAATCTCCTTGCTCGCGAGAAAATGTACTTCTGTTCCCCGCCGTTCGGATTTTCCGGTCACCTTCAATGGCGATACGGCCGTCCCCATGCGAAACTCCATCGCGTGCGTGGTACCGTCGCGCCGTATGGTAAGACGCAACCATTCGGAGAGAGCATTGACCACGGACACGCCGACCCCATGCAGGCCGCCGGAAATCTTGTAGGAATTATTGTCAAATTTCCCGCCGGCGTGAAGTTCTGTCATCACGACTTCGGCGGTGGAACGTTTCTCCTCGTCGTCCGGATGCATGCCAGTCGGTATGCCGCGGCCGTTGTCGACCACGCCGATCGAATTATCCGGGTGGATGGTTATATTTATTTCGTTGCAGAACCCGGCCAGCGCTTCGTCAATGGCGTTATCGAGAACTTCAAACACCATGTGGTGTAGTCCCGTGCCGTCGCTGGTGTCGCCAATATACATGCCGGGGCGCTTGCGCACGGCATCCAGGCCCTTGAGAACCTTGATGCTGGAAGAATCGTAATCGCTGGCGTCTTTTTGATCTTTATTCTGGTCGGTCATTTCCTGGTTTCCGGGCATCGCCCTCTGGTAAATCAGATGCAAATCAGATGCGCATCGGCATAACGACGTAGCGGAAATTATCATTTCCGGGCAACGTCACCAGCATGCTGCTGTTGGCATCGCCAAAGGAACACACTACTTTTTCGTTCTGAACATTATTGAGTACATCGAGTATGTAGGTGATGTTAAAACCGATATCCAGGGCATCGCCCGCATAGTCGATTTCAATTTCTTCCTGCGCTTCTTCCTGTTCGTTGTTGGTACATGAAATACGCAGACTATTGCCGGCAAGCACCCAGCGCACACCGCGGAATTTTTCATTCGACAGGATCGCGGCACGCTGCAATGACGATAACAACAAGATGCGGTCGATGATAATGTTTTTTACGTAGTTCGTCGGTACCACGCGAGTGTAGTCTGGGAACTTGCCATCGATGATCTTGGTTACGAGTTCGCTGCTGCCATAGCGGAATTTGACTTGTGCCGCGAATATCTCGATATCGATAACCGCATCCTCGGCGCCCAGTTGCCGCGACAATTCCATGATGGCCTTGCGCGGCAAAATAACTTCGCGCTTCTCTTGTTCCGTTTCCAGTTCGCCTTCGGCGAAACTCAGGCGGTGGCCATCGGTTGCAACCACCTTTATCCGGCGTCCATCCAGAACCAGCAACATGCCATTCAGATAATAGCGGATATCCTGCTGCGCCATCGCGAACTGAACGAGAGACAAAATATCCTTGAATAATTTTTGCGGCACGCTTACGCGTGTTTGCGGCGCTCCCGGATCCGCCATCTTTGGAAAATCGTCCGCTGGCATGGTTTGCAGGTTAAAACGGCTTTTGCCGGATTTCACCTGCAATTTATTGGTCTGCGCATCGAGCGTTGCTTCGGCGCCATCGGGCAGGGAACGCAGAATGTCCTGTAGTTTGCGCGCGGATACGGTTAAACGGTGCTCGTCGGTTGCATTGGCGGATGCCTCGCACGATGTCGTTATTTGTATTTCGAGGTCGGTTGCCACCAATTGCAAACGGTCGTTCTTGCGCTCGATAAGCACGTTTGAAAGTATTGGCAGTGTGTGTCGCTTTTCAACGATACCGGTGACTGCTTGTAAGGGCCTTAACAGCGCGTCGCGCTCGATTTGTAGTAGTTTCATAAGTAGTTATTTAAACTAGTAAGACTAATAGAGAAGATGTTTTGCTGTGGATAACATTCAATATGTTGATATCTAAGTAACTTTCTTCATTCTTGCGTTGTGGATAAGGTTACTTGGAGTGAAGCACGGTTTGTGCGGGAAAATAATTACTAGCGCTTTAAAGTGATTTATTAACAATTTGTGCAGGGCTTATTACGTTTACGTTCTTAATACCTTGAGCAAGGAATTTACGTCTCGGCTGATGTCGCCGTTGGTGGTTTTTAGTAAGGATATTCTGCGGCAGGCGTGGAGTACGGTGGTGTGGTCGCGTCCTCCGAAGGCCTCGCCGATATCAGGCAGGCTAAGTTGAGTGAGTTCCTTGGCCAGCGCCATGGCGACTTGCCGGGGGCGGGCTACGTTGCGGCTGCGTTTTTTTGAGTACATTTCAGCGACTTTGATTTTGTAATAATCGGCTACGGTGCGCTGAATGTTTTCGACTGACACTTGGCGGTTTTGTACGGCGAGCAGGTCTCGCAGTGCATCGCGGCATAGGTCCACGGATATGGTCATGCCGGAGAAACGCGCATACGCGAGGATGCGTTTTAAACCGCCCTCGAGTTCGCGCACGTTGGATTGAATATGCTTGGCGAGAAAGAAGGCGACATCTTCGTCCAGCTTTATTGATTCGGCCTCGGCTTTTTTAAGAAGTATCGCCACGCGCATTTCGAGTTCAGGGGGTTCTACCGCGACGGTCAGACCCCATCCAAAGCGGGATATAAGTCGATTCTCCATTCCCGCGATTTCCTTGGGATAGGTGTCACAGGTGATGACGACTTGTTTGTGGGATTCGACCAGAGCATTAAATGCGTAGAAGAATTCTTCCTGTGTGCGGCTCTTTCCGCTGAAAAACTGTATGTCGTCCACCAACAGCAAATCAAGTGAATGATAATAGCGCTTGAAGTCGTCGAATGCCTTGTGCTGATAGGCGCGCACGACGTCGGAGACATATTGTTCGGCGTGTATATAGCGTATTTTGCTTTGCGGACTGCGCGCCAGCATCTGGTTGCCGATCGCATGCACCAAGTGGGTTTTACCAAGACCTACGCCGCCATAAATGAAGAGTGGGTTATAGGCCTGGCCGGGCTTTTCAGCGACTTGAGTCGCGGCCGCACGGGCAAGATCGTTGGCTTTACCAGTGACGAAGTTGTCAAAGGTGAACGCGGGATTAAGGCGCGAGAGGTCTCTGGATGAGGTTTTGGCTTGAGGCACCGTTGCCTCGACTCGCGTCGGAGTTATTGCTGGTGGCGGGATTACGCTGTCGCGCTCTTGCAACAACAGCCTTATCTCGGGAGGATTGGGAGCGGTCGCGAAGTAAGTCGCCGCCAACTCGGAAATGCGCCCATGAAATTTATTACGCACCCACTGCAGAACAAAACGGTTGGGCGCGGTGATGGTCAATACGTCGGCGGTTACGCCGACCCGCAGTGGTTTGATCCAGGTTATAAACTGCTGCGCCGGGAGTTCTTTTTCAAACTCGCCCAGGCAGTGTCGCCAAAAGTCATGCATCTTGAAAGTTAGAGTCTCGACTTGTGCGAAGGGCCGCGCGATTATAGGTTTATGGCGGGACGAAATTTCGTAACACCATGTTGAACGAATAAAAGTATCCAGCGCTGAAATTCGAAAACGGACCCGTTGTGAAAAAGCGCCGGGACAGAGAGGGATTTTACGTGGTTTAGGCGGGGTTATCCACAGAAAAAAGGGGCTGTGTACAAGCTGTGTACACAATCGGGAAAATCGTTTTGGATCAAAAACATCTCCGTGTACAAGTTTGACAAAGGGTGGCAAAAAGTGGTGAAATCACCGGTTTTCCGAATTGAAGGCTGGTGGGACTGGCAAGCGTTGCCGGGCCATCGGTACTAGCGGTACTAATAGCGAGCAACATCAAATGAAGCGAACTTATCAACCATCGAAAATCAGCAGGCAACGCACTCACGGGTTCCGGGCACGCATGAAAACCAAGGGCGGGCGGGCAGTTATTCGTGCTCGCCGGGCAAAAGGACGCGCGCGTCTTAGCGTTTAGTCACGTTCCCGCGGTAGCTAGGGGCGTGGGGCATGGGTGTTGGGCGGCATGGTAACTTGCATATATGCCGGATAGCGGTCAGCGCAGGGTGCGTCCAGTAGAGAGATTGACTAAAGGCGTGCAGTTTCGCTCGGTGCTTTCGCTGGGAACACGCCGCTCGAGCGTGAATTTCGCGATCAGGGCGATGCCGAACGGGCTAACCATACCACGGTTGGGTATTGTGGCCGCGAAGAAAATCGCCAAGCGCTCCGTCGATCGGAATCGTGGAAAACGGCTGGTACGAGAGCTGTTCAGGCTAGGACACGGACACGCGGTTATGCTTGCGTCCCTTGATATCGTTGTGCAGATACGAAGCGATTTACGTGGGTCAAGCAGTGCCGTATTGCGTGCAGAGCTTGGCGGATTGCTGGATAAGCTAGGTAACATTGCCGCGAAACCGGCTATCGAATCACCCCAAATTGGTTTGGACTTGAAGTAATGGACAGTCAGCGCCTAATCCTGTTTTTCGTGTTTTCGTTTTCGCTGTTTTTCCTCATGGATGCGTGGCAGCGGGATCAAAAGCCATCCGTGCAGCCAGCAGCGCCAGCGAGCGTTATCGGAGCAGGGCCTGCTAAAGGCGATACTAAGGGGCCGTCCGGTACGCCCATACCCGCCGCGCCGACGGGTTCGGCGGCGGTTGTGCCAGCCGCGCCTCAAACGGGGGCCGCGCCTCCACAGGCGACGGCTTCGGCAGGCGGTGAGGTAATCAAGGTAGAGACGGATATTCTGCGGGCAGAAATCGGGCTCACGGGCGGTGATATCCGGCGGATGGAATTCCTGCGGCACAAAGGGACGCTCGACAAAACAAAAAACTTTGTGCTGTTCGAGAGCGGCACGGATCACACTTATATCGCGCAGACCGGGTTGATCGGCAATGGTTTGCCTAATCACCGCAGTGCCTATACCGCGTCTTCGCGTGAATACCGTCTGGCGGACGGCTCGCAAACGGTGGAGGTGCGTCTGGAGGCTCCTGAGACGGCGGGCCTCAAGTCGGCGCTAATTTATAAGTTTTCCCGCAGCAGCTACGTTGTAGACGTGACCTTTGAGGTGACGAATGGAGGAGCCGCGGCCACTCCGCTGTTTGCGTATTACCAACTGGTGCGTGACAGTAAGCCGCCGGATGGTGACTCGGCGATGCTGCCCACATACACGGGCCCGGCGGTTTATACCAAGGCCGAGAAATTTCAGAAGGTAGTGTTTGCCGACATCGACAAGGGCAAGACGCCGTACAGCAAGACGGGCACCGAAGGCTGGGTTTCGATGATCCAGCATTATTTCTTGAGTGCTTTCCTGCCCAAGGATGGACTGCCGCGAGAGTTTTACACCAAGAAGGACGGCGGGTTGTATTCGGCGGGGCTGGTGGTGACTGGCAGCAGCATAGAGCCGGGGAAAAGCGGGACAATTACCACGCCGCTTTATGCCGGGCCGCAAACCACCGACAAGCTGGAGAAACTCGCGCCGGGCCTGGATTTAGTCATTGATTACGGCGTGCTGACGATTATTGCGGTGCCGCTGTTCAGCGTGTTGTCGTGGATACACCAGTGGGTAGGTAACTGGGGCATCGCTATCATCCTGCTCACGGTATTGATCAAGCTGCTGTTCTATCCGCTGCAGGAAGCCAGCTATCGGGCCATGGCGAAGATGAAGGTTATCGCGCCGAAGATGCAAAAGCTTAAAGAACAATACGGCGACGACCGTCAGCGCATGCAAAAAGCGGTTATGGAGATGTATAAGAAGGAAAACGTGAATCCGATGGCAGGCTGTTTACCGATATTAGTGCAAATGCCTGTTTTTATTGCACTTTACTGGGTAATTCTGGCATCGGTCGATTTACGTCACGCGCCGTTTTATGGCTGGATTACCGACCTGTCGGCGATCGACCCGTGGTACATACTGCCGGTGTTAATGGGCGCCAGCATGATCATCCAGACCCGGCTGAATCCTGAGCCGCCGGATCCGGTGCAAGCCAAGGTCATGAAGATCATGCCGATCGCATTCAGCGTGTTTTTCTTCTTCTTTCCGGCGGGGCTGGTGCTTTATTGGCTGATAAACAACATCCTGTCGATCGCGCAGCAATGGCATATCAATAGCAAGATTGAACGGGCGGCGCTAAAGCCCGCCATGAAAAGTACGGATAGCAGCAAGCCGGAGAAGTAGTAACCCGGCTGTGCGCAATGATGACACCATAGCGGCGATTGCCACCGCGCCAGGGAGGGGCGGCATCGGCGTGGTAAGGGTATCTGGCCCGGCAGTGCGGGAAATCATCCACGGAATAATCGAGACAGCGCTTGGTCCGAGAATGGCTACGCGCGCGCGGTTTCGCGACTCGTGTGGGGAAACCATGGACGAGGGAATTGCTCTCTATTTTCCAGGACCGCGTTCCTACACCGGCCAGGATGTGCTGGAACTGCAAGGGCACGGCGGGCCGCTGGTGCAGCAGCGCATACTAAGACGTTGCCTGGAACTAGGGTCGCGCTTGGCGGATCCGGGGGAGTTCACCCGCCGGGCGTACCTCAACGGGAAGCTTGATCTGGCACAAGCAGAATCCGTTGTGGATCTGATCGACGCCTCAACGGAATTGGCCGCGCGCTGCGCGGTGCGCGCGTTGTCTGGCGACTATTCACTAAGAATTCACGAAGTCGCCGAGTCTATTGTCGAATTACGCGCCCTGACCGAAGCCACGCTGGATTTCCCCGAGGAAGACATCGATACGGCTACACGTGGTGATCAAATATCGCGATTGGCCGCTATCCGCACGAAGTTGGCTGCGCTGTTGGCGGCCTCGGTTCAGGGGAGCTTGTTGCGGGAGGGTGTGCATGTCGTACTGGCGGGGCAGCCTAATGCAGGCAAGTCGAGCCTGCTTAATCGGCTGGCCGGGGAAGATATTGCCATTGTGACGGAGATTCCAGGTACTACGCGTGACGCGATTCGCCAAAGCATCAATCTCCAGGGCGTGCCGGTACATATGGTCGATACCGCAGGTTTGCGGGATTCTCCCGACCTGGTGGAACGGGTAGGCGTGGACAGGGCGTGGACGGCTATCGACAAGGCCGATGTGGTGGTGTTGATGCTGGATGCCAGAACGGGTGTAACCGAGGCCGACCGGGCGATACTGGCGCGACTGCCAAGCCGTATGAAATGCATACGGGTCTTTAACAAGATCGATTTAGCTGAGCTGCCGCCAAGGAAGCATGTTAAGGATGGCGCGACGTCGATATGGCTGTCGGTAAAAAGCGGCGCGGGTGTGGACTTGCTGCGTAGTGAACTCGCCTCGGCCATTGGCTGGCAGGGCAGCGCAGAGGGTGTGTTCATGGCGCGCGCGCGGCATCTGGAATCCATGCGCCGCGCGGAATCGGGTTTGGCGCGGGCGGCTGCGCAGTTGGCGCGGCAAGAATTGTTCGCCGAGGAACTCCGTCTGGCGCATGAAGCCTTGATGAGTATTACCGGCGAATTCACGCCGGACGACCTGCTGGGGGAGATTTTTTCCCGCTTCTGCATCGGCAAGTAATTTCGCCGGGAGCGTCGTTGTTTCACGTGAAACACCAGGGTTCGATCAGTTCGCGCCTGCCATTGTTTCACGTGAAACGTCGTTGCCAGCGTTACATTACTGCACTACCTTTTTGCTCCGTACTTGGCTATACTACGCCACTATACGTGCAGCCTGTTTATTATGCAAAATATTGATTTTTATGATATAATTGTAGTTGGCGGCGGGCATGCCGGCACCGAGGCCGCGCTTGCAGCCGCACGCATGGGCTGTACTACGCTGCTGTTGACACATAATGTCGAAACTCTGGGCCAAATGTCGTGCAATCCGTCGATTGGCGGTATCGGCAAGGGACACCTGGTCAAGGAGGTTGATGCTCTAGACGGTGCGATGGCGGCGGCAACCGACGAGGCCGGCATACAGTTTCGCATCCTCAATTCGCGCAAAGGGCCGGCTGTGCGCGCGACACGGGCACAGGCTGACCGCGTTTTGTATCGTCAAGCCATACGCGGCCGGCTCGAAAATCAACCCAACCTTAAAATCTTCCAGCAGGCGGTTGACGACCTCACCGTGGAGGGCGATCGCATTACCGGCGTGGTGACGCAGATCGGCGTGCGATTTCGTGCGCGCACGGTGGTGTTGACCACCGGTACGTTCTTGGCGGGCCTGGTGCACGTCGGCTTGCAAAACTATCAGGCTGGACGCGCTGGTGATCCGCCGGCGGCAACGCTTGCTCAAAGATTGCGCGAACTAAAACTTCCGGTGGGGCGGCTCAAAACCGGAACGCCTCCACGTATTGATGCACGCAGCATTGATTTTTCCGTGATGACCGAACAGCCGGGCGATGACCCGGTACCAGTGTTTTCATTCCTGGGCGCGCGCGGCCAGCACCCGCGGCAAGTGCCGTGCTGGATCACGCACACCAACACGCGCACGCATGACATCATTCGCGCGGGGCTCGATCGCTCGCCCATGTTCACCGGCGTGATCGAGGGCATAGGGCCGCGTTACTGTCCGTCGATAGAAGACAAGATCACGCGCTTCGCCGACAAGAATTCGCACCAGATATTCCTTGAACCCGAGGGCCTGACCGTCAACGAATACTATCCCAATGGAATTTCGACCAGTCTGCCGTACGACGTGCAGCAGGCGCTGGTGCGCTCCATTCCTGGTCTTGAAAACGCGCACATCACGCGGCCGGGCTACGCCATCGAATACGACTACTTCGATCCGCGTGCGCTCAAGAGTTCGCTGGAAACCAAGGCGATCGCCGGACTGTTCTTCGCTGGCCAGATCAACGGCACCACCGGCTATGAGGAAGCCGCCGCACAGGGCCTGCTCGCGGGACTAAACGCCGCGCTGCTGGTGAAAGAGCGCGACGTATGGTGTCCGAAACGTAGCGAGGCTTACCTGGGCGTGTTGGTGGATGACTTGATTACACGAGGCGTATCCGAGCCGTACCGAATGTTTACCAGCCGCGCCGAATACCGGCTGTCGCTGCGCGAAGATAATGCCGATATGCGGCTCACGGAAATCGGCCATAAACTCGGCGTGGTTGACGATGCGCGTTACGATGCTTACGCGCGTAAGCGCGATGCCATCGCACGCGAGCAGGAACGGTTGAAAAGCACCTGGGTCAATCCGCGCACGCTGGATGCACTCGAGGCGCAAAGAGTGCTGGGACAGGATATCGAACGCGAATACTCGCTCGCCGATCTCTTGCGCCGGCCCGATGTAACCTACGACACACTGATGACATTACCCGGCGCCGGCCCCGCCGTGAACGACACGCTGGTCGGCGAGCAAGTGGAAATCCAGGCCAAGTATCGCGGCTATATCGACCGTCAGGCCGAAGAAATCGAACGCAGCGCGCAACATGAGAATATGCCGTTGCCGCCGGACATGGATTACGCCAAGGTGCGCGGTCTCTCGGTTGAAGTCCAGCAAAAACTCAACAAGCAGCGTCCCGAAACGCTGGGTCATGCGGCGCGAATCTCAGGCGTGACGCCGGCGGCGATTTCAGTGTTGATGGTGCACGCCAAGCGTGGTTTTGCCGGCATGCGAAAAAGCGCATGACGTTGCACGAAACACTTGCCGATGGCCTCGCGCGCCTGCAACTGGCGATGCCGGAAAGCGCGCAGCGCAAGCTTATTGATTACGTTGCACTCATCGCCAAATGGAATCGCGTTTACAATCTGACCGCAGTCCGCGACGCGGAGAAAGTGCTGACGCACCATATACTCGATTCACTTGCGGTCGCGCCGCATATCAACGCAAGCACGCTGCTCGATATCGGCAGCGGGGCGGGCCTGCCAGGCATCCCGCTGGCGCTGGCGCTGCCGCATGCCCGGGTTACGCTGCTCGACAGCAATCAGAAGAAATGCGCTTTTCTCAATCAGGCCGTGATCGAGCTCAAGCTCGAAAACGTAAGCATCGCCTGTGCTCGTGTTGAAGATTGGAATTCCGCACAGAAATTTGATTTGGTTATTTCGCGTGCGTTTTGTGATCTGGCAAAGTTTGCCGTGATGGCCGCGCGTTTGTGCGCACCCGGCGGCGCTTTGTTGGCGATGAAAGGCGTGGAGCCGGTAGCCGAGATCGAGCAACTACCCAAAGACTTTCGCCTGAGCCGGGTAACACCGCTTCATGTGCCGGGACTGGATGCGCAACGCCATCTGGTATTTTTGCAGGCAGCCTGATTGATGACAAAGATACTCGCGATCACCAATCAGAAGGGCGGTGTCGGCAAGACCACCACCAGCGTCAATTTGGCCGCCAGCCTCGCGGCGACGCGGCAACGCGTGCTGCTGGTTGATCTTGATCCGCAGGGCAATGCCACCATGGGCAGCGGCATCGACAAACGCACGCTTAAGGCCACGGTTTACCAGGTGCTGCTTGGCGAAAACACAGCCGCCGATGTGCGTGTGCGCTCGGCCAATGGCGAATTCGATCTCATTCCGGCGAATCGCGAACTGGCCGGTGCGGAAGTCGAAATGGTAGATCTCGAGCAACGCGAAACTCGCCTCAAGGACGCACTGGCGACGTGCGCCGCGGAATACGATTTCATCCTTATCGATTGCCCGCCGGCGTTGAACCTGCTTACGGTGAACGGATTGACGGCGGCGCACGCGGTGATGATTCCGATGCAATGCGAGTATTACGCGCTGGAAGGATTATCCGACCTGTTGCAAACCATCAAGAAGGTTCGTACGCACCTCAATCCCACGCTCGAAATCGAGGGCTTGCTGCGCACCATGTACGACCCGCGCAGCACGCTTGCGCAACAGGTGTCGCAGCAACTGGTATCGCACTTTGGCGACAAGGTTTATCGCACGGTAATCCCTCGTAACATCCGCCTTGCGGAGGCGCCGAGCCACGGCCTGCCAGTGCTGAAATTTGACCGCGCGTCCAAGGGTGCGCAAGCCTACATCGCGCTGGCTGGTGAAATGCTTAATCGCGCTGTTCCTCAAGTATAAAAAATGGCGAAACTTAAGGGCCTGGGCCGTGGGCTGGACGCGCTGTTAGGCGGAGATGAGCCCGCGTCCGCGCAGACTACCGCTCCCGCCGCGGACGCGTTGCGTCAACTTAGCGTCGATCTCTTGCAGCCGGGTAAATATCAGCCGCGCAGCCGCATGGATCAGGAGGCATTAAAAGAGCTTTCCGACTCCATCGTGACGCAAGGCGTGATCCAGCCGATACTGGTGAGGCCGGTCTCCGCCGAGCGTTACGAAATTGTCGCCGGTGAGCGCCGCTGGCGCGCCGCGCGCATGGCGGGTCTTACGCAGGTGCCGGTGGTCATCAAGGATATTCCGGATAATCAGGCGCTTGCCGCCGCGTTGATCGAGAACATACAACGCGAAGACCTCAATCCGCTGGAGCAAGCCACGGGTATTCAGCGGCTTATCAACGAATTCGGCTTGACCCATCAAAGCGCGGCGGACGCAGTTGGACGTTCGCGTACGGCGGTAACCAACCTGTTGCGGTTGCTGGAATTGGCGCCGCCGGTGCGCGACTTGCTGGCCGAAGGCAAGCTGGACATGGGCCACGCACGCGCGTTATTGATTCTGCCTCCGATACGTCAGGTGGAGTTTGCCAATGACACGGTTGCGCAAGGGCTATCGGTGCGGGATGTCGAAAAGCGCGTGGGCGAAGCGATTGCCAAGCCCAAGCCGAGAGTGCCGCGCCGCGCCGATCGTGATGTCGAGCGCCTGCAGGAGGAGCTCGCGCAAAAACTCGGCACACGCGTGCGTATCCGTGGCAAACGCGGCGGACGCGGCGCATTGGTAATCGACTACGGCAATCTTGACCAACTGGAAGCAATTATTGCGCGCTTGATGCGCTAATTTCGCCTATGTTGCGCTGCACTGTGGTTTGACGATTCGTTGTAAAACCGCGTACAATCAACGGGTTTGCTACACGAGCCGTCCAGATGTTATTGAAACGCATCGAGAGCAAACCGATACGCACCGTGATAGGGTGGCAGGTCATCGCCACGGCGGTAATTACGGTGTGCGCCGGATTGTTGTTCGGCGGGCATGCGGCAATATCGGCGTTGCTGGGTGGCGTGATAAACCAGATCGCGGACTTTGCTTACGCAATGTTGGTATCGGGCGGTGGCATAAGAACAGCAGGGGGCACGCTACGCACACTTTTGCGTGCGGAAGCGGCAAGAATAGTCCTTATTGTTTTTCTGTTGGGGTGGGCGCTGACATCGTACAAGGATGTGGTGCATCCAGCGTTGTTTTTATCGTTTGTCGTCTCCGTGATTGTTTTCCGGATGGCGATTTTGGTTCGAGACAAATAAAAAGTAATTACAAAGATGGCCGCCGCTCAAGAACTGACCCCGACCAGTTATATAGGTCATCACCTCACCAATCGCACGGTATCGTTGGGTGAAGGTTCGTTCTGGACGCTGCATCTTGATACTTTCGCGACCTCACTGTTTCTAGGCATCGTCGGTTTCGGCTTGCTGTGGTGGGTGGTGCGTGGCGCCACTTCGGGTGTGCCCAACAAGCGCCAGGCCTTTGTCGAAATGTTGTTTGATTTCGTCGACAATCAGGTCAAGGGTATTTTCCACGGCAATCGCGCGTTCGTGGCGCCCTTGGCGCTCACGGTGTTTGTGTGGGTGCTGCTGATGAACTCGATGGATTTCATCCCGGTTGATCTTGCCGCGCTGTTCACGGACAAGGTGCTGCATCAGCACGAATGGAAACCGGTTCCCACTTCCGACGTGAACACCACGTTTGCGCTGTCGCTGTCGGTGTTCAGCCTGATGATTTTCTACAATCTCAAGGTCAAAGGCATCGGCGGCTGGACGCATGAACTATTCTGCTCGCCGTTCGGCAGCAACGTTCTGCTGTGGCCACTGAACTTCCTGTTCAATATCGTTGAATATGTGTCCAAGCCTCTTTCGCACTCGCTGCGGCTTTACGGCAACATCTACGCAGGTGAAATTATTTTCATGCTGCTGTGGATGTGGGCCGCCACCGGTCTGGTAGGGTCTGTCGCGGGCGGCGTACTGGCGCTGGGTTGGGCGATCTTCCACATTCTTATCGTTGCATTACAAGCCTACATCTTCATGATGCTGACGATTGTGTACATGGCCATGGCGCACGAAAGCCACTAATACGTAACTATTTGTTTTTATTGATATTATTTAAAAGGAGAACGTAATGGAGAAGCTGCAATTTATCGCCCTGGTGCAAGCGTATACCGGTGTGGGAATCGGTCTGATGATCGGATTGGGCGCTGCCGGTGCGTGTATCGGCGTGGGTATTATGTGTAGCCGCTTTCTTGAAGGCGCCGCGCGTCAGCCCGAACTGATGCCGCAGTTGCAAGCAAAGGTATTTCTGTTGCTGGGCCTGATCGACGCGTCGTTCATTATCGGCGTGGGTCTTGCGCTGTGGTTTGCCACTGGCAACCCGCTGCTCGCCAGCCTGAAATAATTTTAGCCTTGTAACTATTCCCGCAGGGGAAGCCTATGAACCTAAACGTCACGATGGTCGCTCAGGCGGTCACGTTCTTCGTCTTTGTATTTTTCTGTGCGAAGTTCGTGTGGCCGCCGCTGGTCAAGGCCATTGAAGCGCGCCAGAAACAAATCGCTGACGGACTGACGGCCGCCGAAGAAGGCAAGAAGTCGCTCGAAAGCGCGTCCAGGCAGGCGGACGAAGCCATTGCGCAAGCGCGTTCGCGAGCCACTGAAATCGTCAGCCAGGCCGAAAAGCGCGTGAGCCAAATGATCGAAGAAGCGAAAAATGCCGCCAAGGCCGAGGGTGATCGCGAAAAAGCCGCCGCCAAGGCTGAGATCGAGCAGGAAGTCTCGCGTGCCAAGGAAACGCTGCGCACGCAAGTCGCCGCACTCGCGGTGGCGGGTGCCGAGCAGATACTCAAGCGCGAAGTCGATGCCAAGGCGCACGCCGATTTGCTCGATGCCGTACAGCGTCAGTTATAGATAGAACATGGCCGAACCCGTCACCGTCGCCCGTCCCTACGCCGAAGCCGTATTCAAGCTCGCGCAAGAAGGCAGCGCATTGTCCGCATGGTCCGAGGCGCTGGCTAACCTCGACGCCGTGGTGAGCGACGCCGAGGTGCAGACACGCATTACCGATCCCAACGTGAGCATGCGGCAGCTCGAAGGCTTGGTGCTTGGCGTGATCGGCGACCGGTTCGACGCCAAGGTCGCCGGCGCCGCGCGCAACTTCGTGCAGGTGCTGGTGCAAAACGGGCGGTTGGAATTAACGCCGCTGATTCGCACGCACTACGAAAATCTCAAGCGCGAGCACGAGGGCGTGCTCGAAGCCAGGATTATTTCCGCGCTGCCGATGAGCGACCAGCAAGTGACGCAACTGGTATCCGCGCTCGAAACAAAATACCAGCGCAAAGTCACCGCTAAAGTTCAAACCGACGCACAACTTATCGGCGGCGTGAAAATCGTGATCGGCGACAAAGTCATCGATGGCACGGTACGCGGCAAGCTCGACGCAATGGCCGCCGCGCTCACTCATTAAGCTGACATCAAGAGTCACGGAGCACAAAACTATGCAACTCAATCCTTCCGAAATCAGCGAACTCATCAAGAGCCGCATACAGAACCTTGCGAGCACCACCGAAGCGCGCACGCAGGGCACGGTGATTTCGGTGACCGACGGTATTTGCCGCATTCACGGCTTGGCTGACGTGATGCAGGGCGAGATGCTGGAGTTCCCGAAAAACACATTCGGCCTCGCGCTGAACCTTGAGCGTGACTCCGTCGGCGCGGTGATTCTGGGCGCCTACGAACATATTTCCGAAGGCGACACGGTCAAGACCACCGGCCGCATTCTCGATGTGCCCATCGGCCCCGAACTGATCGGTCGCGTGGTGAATTCTCTGGGTCAGCCTATCGACGGCAAAGGCCCCGTCAATGCCAAGATGACCGACGTGATCGAAAAAGTGGCGCCCGGCGTGATCGCGCGTAAATCGGTATCACAGCCGGTGCAGACCGGCTTGAAGTCGATTGACGCGATGGTGCCCGTAGGCCGCGGTCAGCGTGAATTGATCATTGGCGACCGTCAAACCGGCAAGACCGCGGTGGCGATCGACACCATCATCAATCAAAAGGGCAAAGACCTCATTTGCATTTACGTCGCGATCGGCCAGAAAGCCTCCTCGATCAAGAACGTGATTCGCAAGCTCGAAGAACATGGCGCAATGGCCTACACCATCGTGGTTGCCGCCACGGCCTCGGAATCAGCGGCGATGCAATTTATTGCGCCCTACTCCGGCTGCACCATGGGCGAGTATTTCCGTGACCGCGGTCAGGACGCGCTGATCATTTATGATGACTTGACCAAACAAGCGTGGGCGTATCGCCAAGTATCGCTGCTGTTGCGCCGCCCGCCAGGCCGCGAAGCTTATCCCGGTGACGTGTTTTATTTGCACTCGCGTTTGCTCGAACGCGCCGCGCGCGTGAACGAAGAATACGTCGAGGCCTTCACCAAGGGCGCGGTCAAGGGTAAGACTGGTTCGCTCACCGCGCTGCCAGTGATTGAAACGCAAGCCGGTGACGTGACCGCGTTTGTACCGACCAACGTGATATCGATCACCGACGGTCAGATCTTTCTGGAAACCGATTTGTTCAACGCCGGTATCCGTCCCGCCATCAACGCCGGTATTTCAGTGTCGCGCGTGGGTGGTGCTGCGCAAACCAAGATTATCAAACGTCTGGGCGGCGGTGTACGTCTGGCGCTCGCGCAATATCGCGAGCTGGCCGCGTTCGCGCAGTTCGCGTCCGACCTCGACGAAGCCACGCGCAAACAGTTGGAGCGCGGCCGTCTGGTCACCGAACTCATGAAACAGCCGCAGTACGAGCCCTTGCAGGTGTGGGAAATGGCGCTGACGCTGTTCGCCGTGAACAGCGCGTACTTCGACGACGTGGATGTGAAAAAAGCGTTGGCGGCGGAGCGCTCCATGCGCGATTACATCAAGGGTAAATTCGGCGACCTGCTGCAGCGCATCGAGGACACCAAGGATTTGACCAAGGACGACGAAGAAAAACTGCATGCCGCGATCAAGGACTGGAAGCAGAACGGCAGTTATTGATAGTTAAAAATATCGTTAATAAACAAATACTTACGTAATAACTTAGGTCATGCCAGGCTCGAAGGAAATCCGCACCAAGATCAAGAGCGTGCAAAACACGCGCAAGATCACCAAGGCGATGGAAATGGTTGCGGCCTCCAAGATGCGCAAGGCGCAGGAGCGCATGCGCATGGCGCGCCCGTACGGTGAAAAAATCCGCAACGTCGCCGCGCACATCAGCCACGCCAACCCAGAGTACCGCCATCCGTTTTTGGTGAACCGCGATTCGGTCAAACGCATCGGCATTATCGTCATCACCACCGACAAGGGCCTGTGCGGCGGCTTGAACACTAATATATTGCGTCTCGCGCTCAACAAGATCAAAGAGTGGGAAGCGCAAGGCGAGGAAATAGAAGTCTGCACCATCGGCAACAAGGGTTTGGGCTTCATGCAGCGGCTGGGTGCGCAAATCAGTTCGCAAGTCATCGGTCTGGGCGACAAACCGCACATGGAAAAACTGATTGGCGCGTTGAAAGTCATGCTCGATGGCTACACCGCGGATCGGTTTGACCGGCTGATGATTTTTTACACCAAGTTTCTCAACACCATGAAGCAGGAACCGGTGATGGAGCAGTTGTTGCCGCTTTCCGGCGATGCGCTCGGCGCGCCCACCGGCACGTGGGACTACATTTACGAGCCGGACGCAAAAATTGTGCTCGACCAGGTGTTGACGCGCTACGTCGAGGCGCTGATTTATCAGGCGGTGTCCGAAAACATGTCCTCCGAGCAATCGGCGCGCATGGTGGCGATGAAAGCCGCGTCGGACAACGCGGGCAGTGTGATCGACGAGCTGACGCTGATTTATAACAAATCGCGTCAGGCGAGTATTACGAAAGAGCTGTCGGAGATTGTCGGCGGCGCGGCAGCGGTATAGAGATAATTGACTAGGAACTAACCATGAGCCAGGGAAAAATCGTTCAATGTATCGGCGCGGTGATCGACGTGGAGTTTCCGCGCGATCAGATGCCGCATATTTATGACGCGCTCAAGATGGATGGCAGCGAGCTCACGCTCGAAGTGCAGCAGCAGTTGGGCGACGGCGTGGTGCGCACCATCGCGCTGGGTTCATCCGACGGCATGCGCCGCGGCATGATGGTGACCAATAGCGGCGGACCGATCATGGTTCCCGTCGGCCCCGAGACGCTTGGGCGCATCATGGATGTGCTGGGCCGCCCCATCGACGAAGTCGGTCCGGTGAATGCCAAGAAAACCATGTCGATCCATCGCCTGGCGCCCTCATTCGAAGATCTGTCGCCCTCGACCGACTTGCTCGAAACCGGCATCAAGGTGATTGACCTCGTGTGCCCGTTCGCCAAGGGCGGCAAGGTGGGCTTGTTCGGCGGCGCGGGCGTGGGGAAGACCGTGAACATGATGGAGCTCATCAACAATATCGCCAAGGCGCACTCCGGCCTGTCGGTGTTCGCCGGCGTCGGCGAGCGCACACGCGAAGGCAACGACTTCTATCACGAGATGATGGATGCTGGCGTGGTCGATAAAAAAGACCTCACCAAATCCAAAGTGGCGATGGTCTATGGCCAGATGAACGAGCCGCCGGGTAACCGTTTGCGCGTGGCGCTGACTGGCCTCACCATGGCCGAAGCGTTCCGCGACGAAGGCCGCGACGTGTTGTTCTTCGTCGACAATATTTACCGTTACACACTGGCGGGCACGGAAGTTTCGGCGCTGCTCGGCCGTATGCCGTCTGCCGTGGGTTATCAGCCGACACTGGCCGAAGAAATGGGCCGCTTGCAAGAGCGCATCACGTCGACCAAGGTCGGATCGATCACCTCGATACAGGCGGTGTACGTGCCCGCCGACGACTTGACCGACCCCTCACCCGCGACCACCTTCGGCCACCTGGATTCCACCGTGGTGCTGTCGCGCGATATCGCGTCGTTAGGAATTTACCCCGCGGTGGATCCGCTCGACTCCACCAGCCGTCAGCTTGATCCGCACGTGGTGGGCGAAGATCACTACAACACCGCGCGCGGCGTGCAGGCGACGCTGCAACGCTACAAAGAATTGCGCGACATCATCGCGATTCTGGGCATGGACGAACTCTCGCCCGAAGACAAACTCGCTGTTTCGCGCGCTCGTAAAATTCAACGCTTCCTGTCGCAGCCGTTCAGCGTGGCGGAAGTGTTCACCGGCTCGCCCGGCAAATACGTGACGCTTAAGGACACTATCAAAGGCTTCAAGATGATCGTCAACGGCGAATGCGATGCGCTGCCCGAGCAGGCGTTTTACATGGTCGGCGCCATCGAAGAAGCATTTGAAAAAGCCAAGACCCTGAACTAAGACCATGGCCGAAGCCGTACACACCATGCACGTAGACGTTGTCAGCGCCGAAGAGCAAATCTACTCGGGCGAGGCGGAATTTGTCGTGCTGCCGGGCGAAGCAGGCGAACTTGGCATCTATCCGCGTCACACGCCGCTGATCACGCGCATCAAGCCGGGCGCGGTGCGCATCAAGGTGCCGGGGCAGACCGAAGAAGAATTCGTTTTTGTCGCCGGCGGCGTGCTGGAAGTGCAGCCCAAGCTGGTAACCGTATTAGCCGACACCGCGATACGCGGCGCCGATCTCGATGAAGCGAAAGCCACCGAGGCGCTCAAGCAGGCCGAAGAAGCGCGCAAGAATGCGCAAAGCAAGCAGGAAATCGCCACGGTCGAGGCCGAATTCTCCATGCTGGCCGCGCAGCTTGCGGCAATCCAGAAGCTGCGTAAGAAACGCTGAGTTGATATTTTCCGGCGGTAGTGCAACAGGGGCGGTCGCAAACCGCCCTTTTTCTTTTTTGCGCGAGGGAAATTCCCGCGCCATACTATCCGTCCATGGATACGAATACTACGAATGGCCATTTCGATTTGCTGGTTGTCGGCGGCGGCATCAACGGTGCCGGAATCGCCCGTGACGCGGCAGGCCGTGGGCTGAAAGTCCTGCTGTGTGAGCAGCACGATCTCGCGCAGCACACCTCGTCCGCCAGCAGCAAGCTGGTGCACGGTGGATTGCGTTACCTCGAACAATACGAATTTCGTTTGGTATCCGAGTCGCTGGGTGAACGGGAGGTGTTGCTGCGCGCGGCGCCGCACATCGTGCACCCGATGCGTTTCGTGATGCCGCATGTGCCGGAGCTGCGGCCTGCCTGGATGATACGCGCGGGACTTTTTCTCTACGACTATCTCGCGCGCCGCGATACCTTGCCCGGTTCGCATGGCATTGATTTGCGAGTTGCGCCTTACAACGCCGGCCTCAAGCCCGGACTGAGCAAGGGTTTCATCTATTCCGATTGCTGGGTAGACGACGCGCGCCTGGTAGTTGCCAACGCACGCGCCGCCGCCGAATCAGGTGCGATCATACTCACGCGCACGGCGTGCGTGGGCGCAAGCCGCGATGGCACGCGGTGGCGGGTGACGTTGCAACGCGAAGATGGCGTGACGCAGAATGTGTCGTGTGCTGCCTTGGTCAATGTCACCGGCCCTTGGGCGAAAGACTTTATCAATAAAAACATATACTTACAGACTACCTTCGGATTGAAGCTGGTGAAAGGCAGTCACATCGTGGTGCCACGCCTCTACGATGGAGACCACGCATTCATTTTGCAGAATGACGATCGGCGAGTGGTGTTTGTTTATCCCTATCAAAATCAATACACGCTGATCGGCACCACGGATGTTGAACATCACGGCGCACCCGGCGAGTGCGAGGCCAGCACCGAAGAAATCGAATATTTGTGCCGTGCCGCGAACCGCTACTTCGCGCGTGAACTCAAACCCGAGGATGTCGTATGGCACTACAGTGGCATACGCCCGTTGTTCGACGACGGCGCGAAAAATGTTTCCAAGATCACTCGCGATTACACCCTGCGCGTCGACGGCGACGATCACACCGCGCCCGTGCTTTCGGTGTTCGGCGGAAAAATAACAACCTATCGTAAGCTTGCCGAACACGCATTGGAAAAAATCGCGCCGTGGTTCACGCAAATGAAAGCGCCGTGGACCGAACACGCATTGCTGCCGGGCGGCGAACTGGGCGCCGCCACTTTCGATGATTTTGTAAAGATGTTGCATGACGGCTATCCCGAGCTGCCCGTTACGCTGATCAAGGTGCTTGCCCACAGGCACGGCAGTGCCGCGCGCGCAGTTCTGGGTAACGTGAAAACAATCGCGGACCTCGGCACATCGTTCGGCGACAACCTCTATGCGCGCGAAGTTGACTACTTCATGGAACACGAATGGGCCGCCAGCGCCGAAGACGTATTGTGGCGCCGTACCAAGGCAGGCTTAACTGTAAATCCCTTGCAAAAACAATTGCTTACAGAATATATGTTGCACCATAGTAAGTCAGTCGTGAGATAATTTTCACATGTCACTGAACGTAGTCATACTCGCCGCCGGACAAGGCAAGCGCATGAACTCGCGGCTGCCGAAAGTGCTGCACGCGCTTGCCGGCAAACCGCTGCTCGCGCATGTGATCGCCACCGCGCGCGCGTTGTCGCCAGAGAAAATCATCGTGGTCTACGGCCATGGCGGCGAGGCCGTGCGCAACGCCGTTGCCGCGCCGGACATCGAATTCGCCTTGCAGGCCGAGCAAAAAGGCACTGGCCACGCGTTGCAACAGGCGCTGCCCTATCTGGCCAAGGCCGACACGACACTGGTGCTTTACGGCGACGTGCCGCTGACGCGCGCTGAAACATTGCGCGGCCTGATTTCCGGCAAAGGCGCGCGCATATTGACCGCGCTGCTTGACGAGCCTGCGGGATACGGTCGCATCGTGCGCAAGAATAAACAAGTGCGCGCAATCGTCGAAGAAAAAGACGCGAGCGCCGCACAAAGGAAAATTCGCGAAGTAAACACCGGCATCATGGCGCTGCCCACGGTGCGCCTCGCGCGCTGGCTCGGCAAATTAAAGCCGCTGAACGCGCAAAAAGAATACTACCTTACCGATATCGTGCCGCTGGCCCTGAGCGACAAGGTTCCCGTCGCTGGCATCCCGGTTGTGGATGCGTGGGAGACGTTGGGCGTCAACAGCAAGACCCATCTTGCGCAACTCGAACGCCATGTGCAGCAGCAAACCGCGCATCGTTTACTGGAACAAGGCGTCACACTGGCGGACCCGGCGCGCGTGGATGTGCGCGGCGAGCTTGCCTGCGGGCGCGATGTCAGCATCGACATCAATTGCATATTCGAGGGCACTGTGTCGCTAGCCGATAACGTGTCGGTGGGCGCGCACTGTGTGCTACAGAATATTTTCGTGGAAGCGGGCACACGCATAGAGCCGTACTCGCATCTGGTGGATGCAAGCATCGGCGCTAACTGCCGTATCGGCCCTTATGCGCGCATACGGCCCGGCACCAAGCTTGCGCACGACGTGCACATCGGTAATTTCGTCGAGGTCAAGGCAAGCGACATCGGCGCGGGTTCCAAGGCGAATCATCTGGCGTACATCGGAGACTCCAGCGTCGGCAGCGAGGTCAACGTGGGCGCGGGCACCATCACCTGCAATTACGACGGTGCGAACAAACACCGCACCATCATCGAAGACAATGTACATATCGGCTCCGACGTGCAACTGGTCGCTCCGGTAACGGTGGCAAAAGGCGTGACAGTTGCCGCGGGTACAACGGTTTGGAAGAACACGTCCGAAGGCGGACTCATACTCAATGCGAAAACGCAGGAGCACCGCCCCGCCTGGCAGCGCCCTCAAAAGAATGTGAAAAAATAACATGTGCGGCATCGTCGGCGCCATAGCCAAACGCAATGTAGTTCCCATCCTGATCGAAGGCTTGAAACGCCTCGAGTATCGCGGCTACGACTCCGCTGGTATCGCGGTGTTGAACGGAAGTCTGAAGCGCGTGCGCAGCACCGGCCGCGTGGCGGAACTTGAAAAACTAGCGCAATCGCAGGGCTTGGATGGTGCGCTCGGCATCGCGCACACCCGCTGGGCAACGCATGGCGTGCCGTCCGAAAAAAACGCTCACCCGCATGTTTCCGGCGGCGTGACGGTGGTGCATAACGGCATCATCGAAAATCACGAAGAAATGCGCAAGAAGCTGCGCGCGCAAGGCTACGAGTTCGTATCCGACACCGACACCGAAGTCATTGCGCACCTGGTGCATTCGCATCTCGCGGGCGGCGGCAGCCTGTTCGATGCCGTGCGGCGCGCGGCCGCTGAGCTCATCGGCGCGTACGCGATCGCGGTGTTAAGCGATAAGGATCATCAGCACATGATCGTCGCGCGCCATGGAGCGCCATTGTTGTTGGGCTTGGGCGACGGCGAAACGTTCGCCGCGTCGGACGCCTCGGCGCTGGTGCAAGTGACGCAGAAAATGGTTTATCTCGAAGATGGCGACTGCGCTGAAATCACCTTGGACGGCGCGCGTATCGTCGATGCCAAAGGCAATGCAATTGAGCGCGCCGTGCATGTTTCGCAGCTCACCGCCGCAGCCGTGGAGTTGGGGCCCTATCGCCATTTCATGCAGAAGGAAATCTTCGAGCAGCCGATGGCCGTGGCCAACACCCTGGAAATGGTCACCCGCGCGCAAACGCTCTCGCCAAACCTGTTCGGCGCCAAAGCCGAAGAAGTATTTTCTCAATTAAAACAAATACTTATACTCGCCTGCGGCACCAGCTACCATGCCGGTATGGTGGCGCGTTATTGGCTGGAAGGGATCGCGGGGGTGCCGTGTAACGTCGAGATCGCCAGCGAATATCGTTATCGCGAGTCGGTGCCCGACCCGCGTACGCTGGTGATCACGATTTCGCAATCAGGTGAAACCGCCGACACGCTGGCGGCCCTGCAGTACGCTAAAACGTTGGGTCAGCAACACAGCCTGTCGATATGCAACGTACCGGAATCCGCGTTGGTGCGTGCCTCGGATTTGCGTTTTCTCACGCGCGCCGGGCCGGAGATCGGCGTCGCCTCCACCAAGGCGTTTACCACGCAACTCGCGGCGCTCGCATTGCTCACCATGGTGATCGGCAAGTTAAGAGGCCGTATCACGGCCGAGCGCGAAGCGGCGCTGCTTAACGAATTGCGTCACTTGCCCACCGCGCTGTCCACGGTGTTGCACGTGGAGCCGCAAATAAAAATGTGGGCGGAAAAATTCATGGGCCGCCATCACGCGTTGTTCCTGGGCCGCGGCGTACACTGGCCGATCGCGATGGAAGGCGCGTTGAAATTGAAGGAGATTTCGTACATCCACGCCGAAGCTTACGCCGCGGGTGAATTGAAACACGGCCCGCTGGCGCTGGTGGACAAGTACATGCCGGTGGTGGCGATCGCGCCTAAAGACGCGCTGCTGGAAAAGCTGAAATCAAACCTGCAGGAAGTGCGCGCGCGCGGCGGCGAGTTGCACGTGCTGGCCGATCAGGACACGAAAATCACGCCCGAAGACGGCATGCACGTAATCCGCATGCCCGATCATGCGGGGATGTTGTCACCGATACTGCATACGATACCGCTGCAACTGCTGGCGTACCACGCGGCACTTGAGCGCGGCAACGACGTGGATAAGCCGCGCAATCTGGCGAAAAGCGTCACCGTCGAATAACGACCGCGACGGTTTACTGCGCGGCGGCCTTGGCGCGCCGCTCGCGCGCGACGTTGATCAACGCTTCCATCACCGGCACGAGATTTTTCACTCCGCCCGCGATGCCGCTGGTGGACATGAAACGCCCGTCCACCACGATCGCAGGCGTGCCCGAGATGGCATAGGCGCGCGACATATTCACCGCGCGTATCACGCGGTTTTGCACATCCTTCGAGTGATACGCCGCCAGCCATTTGTCCTTGTCGATGCCGTTTTTGACGGCCCATTCCTCGACTTGTTCCGGAATATTCGAGATCAACCGTTCCTTGTGGTGTGCGTCAAACGCCTTATCGTGCAACTTGTCCGCGACGCCGAGCACGTCGAGCGTGTAATACATGTGCGCCTGCGCGAGCCAGTTCTCGCGCAATACCGCCGGGATGCGCCGTACCACCACATCGTCAGGCTTGTTCTTGAGCCATTCATTAAACAGCGGCATCAGCTCGTAGCAATACGGGCATCCGTACCAGAAGAAATCGATAACCTCGATCTTGCCGGCTTCTTGCAGCGGCTGCTGCATGATAACGACGAAGTTCTGGTTGGGTTTTAGCTCGATGGATTGCGCGTTTACCGCCGTGGAGAAACACAACGCCGCGATCGTTGTAAAAAAACACCGGGCGATTTTACCGAGCATGATTTACTTTCCGGTTTTGCGCGAGGCGCGCGCCATGGCTATTACTTGATCGACCGCCGTGAAAAATCGCGCGTAGTCGACGCTATTGCCACCCATGAAGCTGCCGGGCGACATCAGATAACGGCCATCCACCACCATTGCCGGCGTGCCGGTAATATCGTGCGCGGCAGTGATGTCCTTGGTGCGCTGCGCCTTGCTCGCAACGGCAAAGGAATTATAAGTATCGACGAATTTCTTCCGATCCACTCCCTTGGTGGCAACCCAGTCAAACAACGTCGTTTGATCCTTGAACAGTGTCTTCGGATCGAGCTTGTTCTGCGCATGAATCGCGGCGAATACTTCACTATGAAGTTTATCCACCAGCCCCATTGCTTCTATTGTGTAGTAGGTTCGTGCGAGTTGCACCCAGGTGTCGTTGAATGCCGCAGGCTGGCGCTTGAGTTCCACATCGAGCGGCAGTTTTTTCAGCCATGCATGTAACGCGGGCTGAAGGTTATTGCAGTGTGAACAGCCGTACCAGAAAAATTCAGAAACCTGAATTTTGTTGCCGCTGTCGGTGGGTTGCGGCGGTTTGAGAACCTGGTAATCCTTGCCCGCCATCGGCTGCGCCATGGCGGACGTGCCGCACAACAATGCCGCACATACAAACAATGCCCAGCGCTTTAATACTTTCATGCTTGCTCCATTCAAACTTGCCGCTGGAAAACTACTAACTATTTTCCGGACTCGCGCACCTTGATTAGAGTGGTGTCGACGCCGTTTTGTTTCAGCGTGTTGCGCGCGCGATTCACTTCTTCGACATCGGTATAGGGGCCTACCCGCACGCGATGCCACACGCCTTTGTCGGGCAGCGTCGTGGTTTGGATAGCCGCTTCTACGCCAAGCAACGCCAGCCGCGCCTTGAGATTGTCCGCGTCCGGTGCGCTTTGAAATGCACCGGCTTGCAGATAAAACGCTTCCTTGCCCGCGGCCGTTGACTTTTGAGCGTCCTTTAACTGCTGGTCGGTGGCCGGCTCTTCCTTGCCCGGCAGCACTGTGTAGAAATCAAACCGCGGCTTGTCTTTATCCGCGGCCTTGGCGGGCGGCTCAGCCGTCTTCGGCGCGGGGGTTGCCCTGGGCGGCTCCAACTTGGGCGCCGGCGGCGCGGGTTTGGGGCTGAACGGGTTGGGCATCTTGTTGATATACCAGGCCACGGCGAGCGCCAGCGCCAGCCCCAGCACGAGGCCGATCATGATGCCGAGCAGCATCGAACCTTTGCGGCCGCCGGTGTGTTTTTCGGGCTTTTTGTAGTCTTTTGGCATGGCGCTATCTTACATTTTTTCCGGCGCGGATACACCCAACAGCGCAAGCGCGTTTTGCAGCACCTGCTGCACGGCGGTCGCCAGCGCCAGCCGCGCGAGCTTCAGTGGCGCGTTGTCCACCAGGAAACGCGTGGCATTGTAATAGCTGTGAAATGCCGCCGCGAGGTCTTTCAGGTAAAACGCGATCAAATGCGGCGCCAGCTCGCGCGCGGCGGTTTCGATGGTTTCGGGATACTCGTCGAGCTTTTGCAGCAGAGCAAGTTCGTGCTCGGAATCCAGCAACGCCGGGTCCGATTCCAGCAGCTCGGCGCGCGTGCCGCCCCACTGCTCGTGCACGCTGCACACGCGCGCGTGCGCATACTGGATGTAATAAACCGGGTTTTCGTTGGTGCGTGACTTTGCCAGATCCAGATCGAAATCAAGATGCTGATCGCTCTTGCGTAGCACATAAAAAAACCGTGCGGCGTCGTTGCCGACTTCGCCGCGTAACTCGCGCAGCGTGACAAACTCGCCCGCGCGCGTGGACATCGATACTTTTTCGCCATTGCGGTAGAGCACGGCAAACTGCACCAGCGCCACCGTCATTGTTTCTGCGTTCTTATCCAGCGCCTTCAGCGCTCCGGTCACGCGCGGAATGTAGCCGTGATGATCCGCGCCCCACACATCAATAATCTGCGCGAAGCCGCGTTCGAATTTATTCAGGTGATAGGCGATGTCGGAGGCGAAATAGGTGCACACACCATTCTCGCGCTGCACGACACGATCCTTCTCGTCGCCAAAGCTCGATGAGCGAAACCACTTTGCGCCGTCCTGCACATAAATGTGGCCGTGTTGTTCGAGTGCCGCCACCGCGCGCTCGACCATGCCGGTGTCGAACAGCGAACGTTCGGAAAACCACCGGTCGAATACCACGCCGAATTCAGTGAGATCGTCGCGGCCATCTTCAAGTTGCTCATTCAACGCGTGCTGATGTACCGTCGCGTAATCCGCGCCCAGCAGGTTTTTCGCCTTCGCGATCAGCGCATCGAGATGTGTTTCACGCTCGGCCTTGGCCTTGGCATCCTCGCGCTCGGCGGCCGGCAGCGGCGGCACGCCTGACAGTATTTCGCTCGCGCCATGAACGAACTTGACGCCATGCAGCTCGCGCACGCGTTGTGCCATGTCGCGGACGTAACCACCTTGATACGCATTGGGCGGAAACGGCACGTGCACGCCATGCGCCTCAAGGTAGCGCAGCCACGTTGACAGCGCGAGGATATCCATCTGGCGGCCGGCGTCGTTGACGTAGTATTCGCGCGAAACGTCAAAGTCCGCCGCTGTCAACACGTTCGCAAGGCTCGCGCCATAGGCCGCGTGGCGGCCATGGCCCACGTGCAGCGGGCCGGTGGGGTTGGCCGAGACAAACTCGACCAGCACTTTTTTCTTGTTGCCGAGGGTGCTCTTGCCGAAATCCGTGCCTGCGGCCAATACGCGATTCACGATGCGTTGTTTGTAAGCGCGCTTGAGGAACAGATTGATGAAACCCGCGCCGGCGATCTCCGCTTTTTCCAGCATTGGCGACGCGGGCAATGCGGCTACGAGTTTTTGCGCGATGTCGCGCGGCTTCGCGCGCAATATTTTGGCAAGCTGCAATGCGATATTGCATGCATAGTCGCCGTGCTGCAATTGCTTGGGGCGTTCGAGGACGATGCCGGTCGCGGCGCTGTCGGGTGCTACCGCGGAAAGTGCCGCAGACAACAAGCCGGCCAAGTGTGATTTCGCGTCTTCTGGGGCGGAGATTTCCATCTACTGTGTGTCCGGGTGACGCAGTTTGCGAATTGAGCAAAGTCCTTGAATACACATGATTTTATCACGTGCGACTACGCAGTCCGCTAAAGTTCCAGCGGGTCCACGTCGATCGACCAGCGCGCGCGGCTCGACTTTTCCGCCGCCAATTGCGCATGCCACTTCGCAAGAAAACCTTGCAACGCGCGGCGCGACGCACTTTGCACCAGTAACTGTGCGCGCTCCCTGCCCGAGAGCCGCACCATCGCCGAAGGCACGGGTTCATAAATCGTGACGGGGCCGCCGGCCTCGCGCCCCAGTTGCGCCGCGCGTTCAAGCCAATCGGTTGCCACCGCGAGCTTGTCAGCCTCGGCCCGCAGCAGCGCCTGAAACATGAACGGCGGAAATTTTGCGCTGCGCCGCTCTTTCACCAATTCATCGGCAAAACGCCGATAGTCTTGATCACGCAACGCGGCGTAGATTGGATGCTGCGGAAACTCTGTTTGTATCAATACGTCGCCACGCGTGTCGCCGCGCCCGGCCCGGCCCGACACCTGTGTGAGCAGTGCATACAGCCGCTCCGGTGCACGAAAATCCGTGCTGTAGAGCAGGCCATCGGCGTTGATGACGCACACCAGATTCAGGTGCGGAAAATCATGACCCTTGGCGAGAATTTGCGTGCCGACGAGGATATCGACCTCGCGCGCGGCGATGCGCTCGCGCATGCCGGCCCACGCGCCGCGTTTACGGGTGCTGTCGCGGTCGATACGCAGTATTCGCGCATCGGGAAATCTTGCGGACAGTGTTTCCTCGATGCGCTGCGTGCCCTGCCCCACCGGCGCCAGCGCGGCGTTGCCGCAGTCCGGGCACGACGGCGGTGTTTTTGCTTGATACCCGCAGTGGTGGCAATGCAGCTGTCGGTCTTGCAGGTGAAACACCAGCTTCGCCGAGCAATTGTGGCAGCCAGACAACCAGCCGCATTCGTGACACATCAGCACTGGTGCGTAGCCACGGCGATTGATGAACACCAGGCTTTGCTCGCCGCGCTTCAAGCGTGCTTCAAGTGCGGTCAACACCGCCGGCGCGATGCCGCCTTCGAGCTTGACGTTGCGTGTAGTCACGCAGCCAATGCGCGGCATGGGGCCGGTCACGCGTTCGCGCAACTCTATCAATTCGTAGCGCTGCGCCGAAGCGTTGTGCCAGGTTTCCAGCGCGGGCGTGGCCGAGCCGAGCACTACTGGTATGCCGCGCTGACGTGCGCGCACCACGGCAAGGTCGCGCGCGGAGTAGCGAAAGCCTTCGTTCTGTTTAAACGACGCATCGTGTTCTTCATCGACAATGATCACGCCCGGTTGCGGCAACGGCGCAAACACCGCCAGCCGTGTGCCGAGCACGATCCGCGCCGTGCCCGCTTGCGCGGCGAGCCAGTGCCGTAAGCGCTCGCTCTCGTTCAACCCGCTGTGCAGGCTGACCAAGGCTATTTGCGGAAAGCGTGCACGCACCATCGCCTCAAGCTGCGGAGTGAGCGCTATCTCCGGCACCAGCACCAGCGCCTGACGCCCGGCGCGCAACACGCGCTCGATTACGCGCAGATAAATTTCCGTCTTGCCGCTGCCAGTGACGCCGAGCAAAAGGCACGGATGAAACTCGCCCAGCCGCGCACTGATCCGTTCGACGGCCGCGCTTTGTGCTGCCGTGAGTTCGGGTGCCTGCGTGCTTGCCGGGTCGATGGCGTGATTTACCGCCAATTCCGGAACAGCGCCTTCGCGCAATTCAATCCAGCCGCTGGCGATGAATTCTCTCAGCGCCGCAGGGGCGGTGGCTGAAATATTTCGTGCGGCGTTTACATCCAACACCCGTTCACGCTGAATGCGAGTAAGCACTCGCCGTTTTACCAGCGCGCGCGGTGGCAGCTCATTTACGGTTACTGCCGCGCCCGCCGGGGTGAGCACGTAATGCATGAACTTCGTGCCCAGGCCGTTGTTCACGCGCCTGAGCAAGGCGGGCAGCGCGCCGAAAACCGCCGCGCCCAGCGGATGATGGTAGTACTCCGACGCGAAGCGCAACAGCTTCAGATCGTCCGGCGAAAACGGCGGCGCATCGCGCAGCACACGCGTGACCGGCTTTAATCGTGCGGGCGACTGTTCGCTGGACGACGCGATTTCGACAACAATGCCAACAACGCTGCGTTTGCCGAACGACACCAGCACGCGCGTGCCAACCGCCACCTCGGCGTCGCACCGATAGTCGAATAGTTTGTTGACGGGCACATCGAGGCCGACGCGAACGATGTTCATGTTGCGTCGGAGAATAGGCCGCAACCCGTTGACGCAGCAAGCAAATCCTCAGTTTTCCACAGCCCGTCGTGGATAACTCTGTTGATCATTGACCGCGGCTGGCGAGGAACAATGAAGACGCGCACATGTGTGTGCGGGTTTCTTGCATCGACAGAACAATAG